>NZ_QICX01000010.1:152814-179548 GCF_003201365.1 Chryseobacterium sp. CBTAP 102 | reverse complement strand
TATTTTATTTTTAAAATCCTTTATCTTATTGATAAAGGATTTTTTTTGCTTTATACCCAAGCAGGGAACCCTAAACTCATACATAATGAGTAATAGATGATAAACAATACATCGATTATTCATGAACCATCAATCATCAACGATCACTTACTTATCAACTATCAACTATCATTAATCACTCATCCTTATGATGGAAAGTACACCCTCCAGTTGTCACTCCATAGGAGTCTGAACAAAGTATTATCAAATAACTCAGTATTACTTTTGCTTTTTTAACCTTTGAACTCTTAAGACTCTAATAAAGTTGGCTGGATTCTTGGGAATGACACAGTAGGAAAGAAGCAGGCCAAATAAAAAGAAAGACGCCATTGGAAAAGAAATAGCACCATTGGAAAAGATAACCACGGAACTCGTACCCTGACCTTGTTACATCATTTTATAATTTATCATTGATGATTCATTCACCATCCTAGCCCCGATAGAAATGGTTACCCCACAGCTTGTGTTGGAGAGTTGCTGGGTTTGAGTGTGGGAAAGTACAGGTGCGAGGAGTATGAATGGATAGCGGGAAACAGCTCCTGAAATCTCAAGAGTCCTTTAGTAAACTATTTCCTTCTATAACTCTATTTTACTCGAATAAATTCAATAAGTTTGTACTAGTTTTCCAAAAATAATTATAATGTCAGGAAATATTCTGATCATCGATGATGAGATCAAACTCCTTAAGTTACTAGGAATGATCCTTTCCCAAGAGAATTTTAATGTAAAAGAAGCTTCTACGGCACGGTCGGCAATGACAATGCTGGAGCAATATGAGTTTGATGTCGTTCTGAGTGATGTGCGTCTCCCTGATGCTTTTGGTGTAGAGCTTGTAAAGTCTATCAAGAATAAATATCCTCAAATTGAAATTATTCTTATGACTGCATTTGGTAATATTACAGATGCGGTGCAGGCTATGAAGAATGGAGCTTATGATTATCTGGTGAAAGGAGATGATAATGAGAAAATAATTCCGTTGGTATATAAAGCTCTTGATAAGGTGAAAGATAACAAATCAAGAGTTGTTCAGCAGGCTGTGACAAAAGGATTTGATCAGATTATCGGTAAATCTCCATTAATTTTGCAGGCTAAGAAATTGGCTGAAAAAGTGGCTTTAACGGATGCTGCTGTTCTTCTTACAGGTGAAACAGGTACGGGTAAAGAGGTTTTTGCCAGCGCTATTCATGAAGGGAGCGACAGAAAGAAAAACAGCTTTGTGGCTATCAACTGTTCAGCATTTAGTAAAGAAATTCTGGAGAGTGAGCTTTTTGGTCACAAGCAAGGTGCTTTTACAGGTGCAGTGAAAGATAAAAAGGGATTGATTGAAGAAGCTAACGGAGGAACTCTGTTTCTGGATGAAATCGGTGAGATGCCTATAGAACTCCAGGCAAAGCTTCTCAGGGTTTTGGAAACCAGGGAATTTATCAAAATGGGTGAAACTAAAGTTTCAAAGTCAGATTTCAGATTAATTGCAGCAACCAACAGAGATCTGGAAGATGAAATAAAGCAGGGAAACTTCAGAGAAGACCTTTATTTCAGGCTGAATGTATTTGAAATCACACTTCCTCCATTAAGAGAAAGAAAAGAAGACCTAAAGGCAATTGCCAGGCATTTTATTGATATTTTTTCTCATAAACTTCATCTGACAGCGGTTCAGGTAGATCCGGACTATTATAAAGCACTGGAGAAAAATGACTGGAAAGGGAATATCCGTGAATTGAGAAATACGGTAGAACGAAGCCTGATTTTAATGGATAACAATGTCCTTGATGCAGAGAGTCTTCCTCATTATTCTGAAAAAACAGCTCCGGAAAGTGATTCTCTAAGCATCAGGTCGCTTGAGAAGATACATATACAAAAAGTATTGCAGTATACTAAAGGAAATAAAGCAGAAGCTGCCCGTCTCCTTGAGATCGGCATTGCCACCTTATACCGGAAGCTTGAAGAATACGGATTAAAATAAAACGATTATCATTTTAATAAAGAGCCTATCATTTTGATAGGCTTTTCTGTTTTTATATAGTGAGATGTTTTAGTTTAACGTGCTATTAGTCAGTGTTTTGACTGTTTGTTTTTCAAAATGGACCTTCTTTTGGCATATAGTCTCTGAATAAAATATTTAAAAATGACAATTTCAAGAAAAACGTTTAAAAAACGGGAGCACTCTACTTTTAGTCTGCTGATTGTATCGTACGTATTGTTAACCCTTTTAACCCTAATGATTAAGATATGATGCTCATAAGTTTAATGCTGCTTTTTGCAGTATTGTTTTGGCTTTTATATAAATCAGTTGAATTTTTTGATAGAATATAAATTATGTGGAGTTTATTTTTCCTCTCAATACTTGCCTTTGTGTATATCTGTTATGTTTTAATGAAACCTGAAAAATTTTAATTGATCATGAATACAGAAATTTTAGGCGTTATAGCAATGTTTGCTATTACATTAGTTATCGGAATTTTTTTAGGAAAATATATAGCTAATGTCTATGGATACAAAAAAACTTTTCTTGATCCGGTTTTTGAACCTGTTGAAAAGTTAATTTATAAAATATCGGGTATTAATCCTACCCGTCAGATGAATTGGAAACAGAATATGTACGCCATGCTGGCCATTAATCTGATCTGGTTCATCATTGGCTTTCTTCTTTTAATGAATCAGGCCTGGCTTCCTTTAAATCCAGATGGAAACCCGAATATGTCGCCTGATCTGGCTTTTAATACCACCATTTCATTCTTAGTGAACTGTAATTTACAGCACTATTCAGGAGAAACAGGAGTAAGTTATCTGAGCCAGCTTTATCTGATGTTTTTACAGTTTGTTACGGCTGCAACGGGAATGGCGGCTATGGCTGTTCTTTTCAAAGCTTTTAAAGAAAAAACAAGTACTGAACTTGGGAATTTCTATGATTTTTTTACAAAATCAATGATCAGAATTCTGGTTCCGATAAGTGTAATTGTTGCTTTAATTCTTTCCATCAACGGAAGTCCGATGACTTTCGAAGGAAAGGATCATGTTATAACACTTGAAGGGCAAAAAGCAGATGTTTCCAGAGGGCCTGTATCTGCATTTGTTGCGATTAAGCACTTAGGAACCAATGGAGGTGGATTTTTCGGAGCGAACTCAGCACATCCGCTTGAAAATCCTAATTATATGACCAATATGACAGAAATGGTCACTCAGATGATCATTCCGTTTGCCCTGGTATTTGCCCTGGGTTTTTATCTGAAGAAAAGAAAATTGTCATGGGTGATTTTTACCGTAATGACCGTTGGTTTTCTGGCGCTTACCATTCCGAATATTGTAAATGAAACGGGAGGGAATCCTTTGATTACACAAATGGGAGGAGACAGCAGCCTCGGTGCCATGGAAGGTAAAGAAATCCGCTTCGGAAGTGCAGCATCCGGTTATTGGAGTATTGCAACCACAGTAATTTCAACGGGATCAGTGAACTCAATGCATGACAGTACTATGCCTCTTTCGGGGATGAATGAACTTTTGGCAATGATGATCAACTGCTTTTACGGAGGCTGCGGAGTCGGAATTCTGAACTATTTCATCTTTATCATTCTGGCCGTGTTTATCAGTGGTCTTATGGTAGGAAGAACGCCTGAGTTTATGGGTAAAAAGATTGAAGCCAAAGAAATGAAGATTGCGATGATTGTGGCTTTATTCCATCCTTTCTTAATTCTTGCAGGAACAGCTTTAACAGCCTATCTGCCGGAATTTGGAGCAAAGACATTGAATAACCCGGGTTTTCATGGTTTCAGTGAAATGCTGTATGAGTTTACCTCTTCAGCAGCGAATAACGGATCCGGATTTGAAGGATTGGGAGACAACACACCATGGTGGAATATCTCAACCGGAATTGTACTGCTGCTCTCAAGATTCATCCCGATCATAGGACCGGTAGCCATTGCAGGACTGCTGGCACAGAAGAAATATATCCCTGAGAGTTCAGGAACACTGAAAACAGATACGGCTACTTTCGGATTTATGACCCTGGCAGTGATTCTCCTGATTGCAGCATTATCTTTCTTCCCTGCATTGACATTAGGCCCTATTGCAGAGCAGATTCAGTATTTCTCAAAATAAATGTGAACATTAAAAATTATAATCAATATTCAACTATTAAGTATGCTGAAAAGTTTGAGGAAGCTAGTCTCATACTTACGAAACGTTCACTTAATATTATCCATATCTATCCTTATTATTTGGCAGAACTTAATGGTTACTATTGATTTACAATGATATAAATTCTTTCAAAAAAATGAAAAATCAGTCACAAACATTGTTTCAAAGAGATTTGGTAAACGAAGCGATCAAACAGTCCTTCGTGAAACTGAATCCGAAAATTATGTTTAAAAATCCGGTAATGTTCCTGGTGGAAATCGGAACCATTGTCATGTTTATCGTAAGCATGTTCAGCCTTACCGGTGATCAATCTCAGGGAAGCTTTTCCTATAACTTTTTAGTATTTATTATTTTATTTTTCACCGTTCTGTTTGCCAATTTTGCAGAAGCTATCGCAGAGGCAAGAGGAAAAGCACAGGCTGATACCCTCAGAAAGACCAGGGAAGAAACTCCTGCCAAATTAGTGCTGGATAATAAACCCGGTTTTCAGGTAGAAACAAGGCTGAAGATGTCTGCTGAAATGACATTAGGCGATATTTTCCTTTGTGAGGCCGGAGATCAGATTCCAATGGATGGGGAGATCATAGAAGGTCTTGCTACCATTGATGAGTCTGCTATTACCGGGGAAAGCGCACCTGTTATCCGTGAAGCGGGAGGAGACAAAAGCTCTGTAACAGGAGGTACAAAAGTGCTGTCAGACAGAATTAAAGTAAAAGTAACTACAAAACCGGGAGAATCCTTTCTAGATAAAATGATCGCTCTTGTAGAAGGAGCATCAAGACAGAAAACACCAAACGAAATCGCATTAACCATACTTTTAGCGGGATTCACTCTTACATTTATTATTGTTACCCTCACTTTAAAGCCTTTTGCAGACTACGCGCAGACTCCGATTACCATAGCGGCATTTATATCTCTTTTCGTTTGTCTTATTCCGACAACCATCGGCGGTCTGCTTTCTGCAATCGGGATTGCAGGGATGGACAGAGCATTGAGAGCCAATGTAATTACAAAAAGCGGTAAAGCCGTAGAAACTGCGGGAGATATTGATGTTCTTTTGCTTGATAAAACCGGAACAATCACCATTGGAAACCGTAAGGCAACCCAATTTCATCCTGCCAATGGAATTCAGATTGAAGAATTCATTAAAGCCTCTGCACTAAGTTCCGTAGCGGATGAAACACCGGAAGGAAAATCAATCATAGAACTGAGTGCTTTGAAATCCGAAGATTTATTGGTTTCCAATCCTACTTATATTGATTTTACTGCGGAAACAAGAACTTCAGGAATTGATTTTGATGAAACAAGAATCCGTAAAGGAGCTTATGATACGATAAAAAAACTGACTGAAAAAGCCGGGAATATCTTCCCTCAGGAAACCCAGGATGCGGTAACCAAAATTTCTGAAAACGGAGGAACTCCTCTGGTAGTAGCTGTTAATGAAAAAGTATGGGGCGTTATTGAACTTCAGGATATCATCAAAACCGGAATTCAGGAGCGTTTTCAAAGACTTAGAAAAATGGGAGTAAAAACGGTAATGGTAACCGGAGATAATCCTCTGACAGCAAAATTCATTGCAGAAAAAGCAGGAGTAGATGATTTTATTGCGGAAGCCAAGCCTGAAGATAAGATGAATTACATCAAAAAGGAACAGCAGGAAGGTAAGCTGGTAGCGATGATGGGAGACGGTACGAATGATGCTCCGGCACTGGCACAGGCCGATGTAGGTGTAGCTATGAACAGCGGAACGCAGGCTGCAAAAGAAGCAGGTAACATGGTAGACCTTGATAATGATCCTACAAAGCTGATCGAAATTGTGGAAATCGGAAAGCAGCTGTTGATGACAAGAGGAACACTGACAACTTTCAGTATTGCGAATGACGTGGCAAAATATTTTGCCATTATTCCTGCACTATTTATCACTTTCATTCCTTCGCTTCAGAAGCTGAATATTATGAACCTTCACAGCCCGGAAACAGCCATCTTATCAGCGGTGATTTTCAATGCAGTGATTATTCCGTTCCTGATTCCGCTGGCGTTGAAAGGAGTGGCGTACAAACCAATCGGTGCGAGTGCCTTATTGAGAAGGAATCTTTTGATCTACGGCCTTGGCGGAGTAATTGTTCCGTTCATAGGGATCAAAATCATTGATCTGGTAATCAGTTTATTCTATTAAAATTTAAAAAATGAAAAATCATATTGTTTCAGCATTCAGATTAACACTTGTAATGCTGGTGGTGACAGGTATTTATCTGGCTGTAGTATACGGAGGATCTAAAATACTTCCCAACAAAGGAAACGGAGAAGTTATTTATGACAAAGGGCAGAAGTTTTATGCCAATATCGGGCAGGAATTCAAATCTGAAAAGTATTTCCACGGCCGTCCTTCTTCTGTTAATTATAATGCAGCGGGAAGTGGTGGAAGCAACAAAGGTCCAAGTAATAAAGAATATCTGGAAACTGTACAGAAAAGAATCGATACTTTGAAAATGGATAATCCTGAAATGGTAAATGCAAAAGTCCCTGTAGAGCTTGTTACAGCCAGCGGAAGCGGCCTGGATCCTGATATTTCTGAAGAAGGAGCATTGTATCAGGCGAAGAGAATTGCAAAAGTGAGAAATATTTCAGAAGCGCAAATTAAAAGCTTAATTAATAATCAGACTGAAAAGCCGTTGTTAGGGCTTTTCGGACCCTCAAAAGTGAATGTTCTGAAGCTTAATATTGCTTTGGATCAATTAAAATAATACATTTAATAAACGATACTCATGGTAAGCTTTTAAACCTTGACATGATTAATATACCTTATAATAAAAGTGAAAAAATATCTAGCTATAGCTACGCTATCAGGGCTGTTTTTAGCCAAAGCACAATCATCAGATTCATTAAAAACTGGCAATAAAGTTACGTTTTCCGCTTATGCAGAACTCTTTTATACCTACGATTTTAATGAGCCCGGAAATCATATGCGTCAAAATTTTCTCTATTCCTATAACAGACATAATGAAATGAATCTTAATCTGGGATTGGTGAAGGCCAATTACCAAAGCGAAAATATCCGCGCCAATATTGCTTTGATGGCAGGAACTTATGCACAAGATAATATGGCTGCGGAGCAAAATGCATTGCGGTATATCAATGAAGCCAACGTAGGGATCAGAATATCAAAAAATAAAAATCTGTGGATTGATGCCGGGATCATGCCTTCACATATCGGCTGGGAAAGCGCCATAGGAAGGGATAATTTGAATCTGACAAGAAGTTTGGCTGCCGAAAACTCACCCTATTTCGAAACAGGAGCCAAAATTTCTTATACCTCAGATAATGGGAAATGGTTTTTAAGCGGACTGGTATTGAACGGATGGCAGAGAATAGCCAAACCTGAAGGAAACCAGAGTATTTCTTTCGGACATCAGATAACGTATAAACCTAATGATAAAATTACTTTGAACAGCAGCTCATTCATAGGAAATGATAAAGCAAAAGAGGACAAAAGGATGCGTTATTTCCATGATTTGTATGGAAGCTTCCAGATAACGGATCAGTTTTCTGCGGTATTAGGATTTGATATTGGTGCAGAGCAAAAATCAAAGGGTAGCGAGCAGTATAATATCTGGTACAGCCCGAATGTTCAGATGAAATATCAATTGGACAACAAATGGGCGCTGGCAGGAAGACTGGAATATTATAATGATAAAAATGGTGTGATTATCAGTACTGAAACACCTAATGGATTTCAGACTTTCGGATACTCTCTCAATGTAGATTATGCAGTATTCAAAAATGTAGTTTTCCGCACAGAAGCGAGAGGCTTTACTTCAAAAGATGCCATTTTTGCTAAAAATGATGAATTTAAAAAAGGAAATTTCTATATAACATCGAGCTTAGCAGTCTGGTTCTAAAACCGGTTTAGCCACAGAAAAAAGTGCTTAAAGTAAAATTAAAAAGAATAAAATCAATGTCATCAGCAAAAGATTTTTTAGAACTGATTCAAAAATCCCGTAAAGGAAAATTCAAAATTTATATCGGGATGAGTGCAGGGGTAGGAAAGAGTTTCCGTATGCTTCAGGAAGCGCATTCTCTTTTGCGAAATGGCATTGATGTAAAAATCGGGTATATTGAAACTCATGGACGGGAAGAAACTGAAGCTCTGGTAGAAGGTCTTCCTCAAATTGAAAGGAAATCGGTTTTTTATAAAGGAAAGAATCTTGAGGAAATGGACCTTCAGGCCATTATCAATGAACATCCTGAAGTTGTTTTAGTGGATGAGCTGGCCCATACCAACGTAGAAGGCTCTAAAAATAAAAAAAGATGGCAGGATGTGCTGGAAATTCTTGATAACGGAATCAACGTGATCAGCGCCATGAATATCCAGCATATCGAAAGCCTGAATGAAGAGGTAAAGAAAATCACAGGAGTAGAAGTAACAGAAAGAGTTCCGGATAAGATTCTGGCCCTGGCAGATGAAGTAGTTAATATTGACCTTACGGCTGATGAGCTGCTGACCCGCTTAAAAGAGGGGAAAATCTATAAAAAAGAAAAAATTCAGACGGCTCTCAGTAACTTTTTCCAGAGCGGACATATTCTGCAGCTTCGTGAATTGGCTTTAAAAGAAGTAGCCACTCACGTGGAAAGAAAGGTGGAAACTGAAATTAAAACCGAAAATTTTAAACCTGTAAAATTTCTGGCCTGTATCAGCAGTAATGAAAAAATTGCCAAAACAATTATCCGCAAAACGGCAAGATTGGCCAGTTATTACAACAGTCCATGGACTGTTTTGTACATTCAGAAACCTTCTGAAAATCCGGAAAAAATTGCATTGGATAAACAGCGGTATTTAATTAATAATTTTAATTTAGCACAGGAATTGGGCGCCAAAGTAGTCCGGATCAAGGAAAGCAGTGTTCACAACGGAATCCTGGAATATGTGATTGCTCATAATATCACCACGGTCTGCATTGGAAAGCCTCATGCCAGTTTCTGGCAGCGAATGTCAGGCTACAGCTGGATCTATACCCTTATGAACAGGCTGAATGAAAGACAGATAGATATTATTATTTTATCATAAAAATAATGAAACTTAAAACGAAACTTACCTTAGGCGTGGGCCTTTTATTTCTGCTGATCGTGCTTCTTTCAGTGATAGGTTCTGTATACATCAACAAATTAAAATCCGATACTGAAAAAATTCTTACGGCCAATTATAACAGTCTGGAATTTTCCAAAAATATGCTTCTGGCACTGGATAATATCAGTACAGACAGTGCCGTAGCCATAGCAGACTTTCGGAAAAATAATAAACTGCAGGAAAAAAACCTTACAGAATTTGGAGAAAAAGAAGCTACTCAGAATCTGAATCTCCATTTCAACAGTTATCTGAAAGCGCCTGATATCCATAAAGAAAAGCTCATCCGTGAGGATCTTGCGAAGATCATGTCTTTGAATATGAAAGGCATAGAACGGAAGAGTGATATTGCGATCATTACAGCAGAAAACGCTACTTTCTGGATTGTAAGTTTGGGAACCGTATGTTTTCTGATTGCTTTTATATTGCTTTTCAATTTACCCCAGACCATTGCCGAGCCTATCAATCAGCTTACGTTCAGTATCAAACAGATTGCCGACAAAAACTATAATGAAAGAGTTCATTTTAAAGGAAGTGAAGAGTTCAGCAGTCTGGCAGATTCATTCAATACGATGGCTGAGAAACTTCAGGAGTACGAAAGCAGTACACTTTCTAAGCAATTGATGGATAAAAAACGGATCGAAACCCTGGTCAATAATATGCATGATGCGGTTATTGGTCTGGATGAGCATCATTTTATCTACATGATCAATGACGAAGCGCTGAAGATCACCAATCTCCATAAAGAAGATATTATTGGAAAAACCGCGCATGAAGTTGCCATCAACAATGATCTGATGCGTGAACTGCTGAAAAATATAGATCATCCGGTAAAAGATCCGATTAAAATTGTTCGCGATAACAAGGAAAATTATTTTGAACAGGATATTATTCCCATCAATATTGTAAAAACCGGCGAAAAAGAGAAAAAATATATCGGAAAGGTAATTTTGTTAAGAAATATTACCCCTTTTAAAGAACTGGATTTTGCCAAAACCAACTTTATTGCGACCATTTCCCATGAATTGAAAACTCCGATTTCTGCGATCAAAATGGGTGTTCAGCTTCTTGGAAACCAAAAGTTCGGAGAACTGAACGAGCAACAGCAGGAATTGTTGAAGAGCATCAATGAAGACGGACAGCGTTTATTGGATATCACAGGAGAATTGCTTAATCTTTCCCAGGTAGAATCCGGAAATATAAGACTGACAGTGGAAAAATGCTCTCCTAAAGAAATTGTGCAGACTGCTGTAAAAAATGTTGAAAAGCTTGCCGAACAGAAAAATATTTCCATCAGTACAGAATATCTTCTGGAAGATAACGATGCTGTGACTGCTGATTTTGACAAAACCGTCTGGGTAATGAATAATTTTTTAACCAATGCGGTAAAGCACTCTTTTCAGGACGAAAATATTAAGATTGTAGTAGAAAAGCTGGATTCTTTCATTCAGTTCAGTATTATTGATACCGGAAGCGGGATTGATGAAAAGTACCACCGTCAGATCTTTGACCGCTATTTTCAGGTGCCGGGAGAACATCAGAATGGAACAGGATTAGGCTTGGCTATTTCAAAAAACTTCATTGAAAAACAACACGGAGAAATAGGAGTAAAAAGTTCGCTGAATAATGGAAGTACGTTTTATTTCAGACTGCCTGTTTCGTAAGGATTAAATAACGTATTGAAACACCTTATAGGTTTTATAAACCTATAAGGTGTTTCATTTTAGTGAGAAAATATTGTGGAAACTTATTGTTTATCAATCAAATCCAGGAACTGTTGTTCATCCAGAATCTCAATGGTTCCGATATCCTGAGCTTTTTTCAGCTTGCTTCCTGCTTTTTCACCTACTACGAGATAGTTGAGGTTTTTCGAAACCGCAGAAATATTTTTCCCGCCATGCTTTTCTACCATTTCCTCAGCAGATTCTCTGGTAAATAGAGATAATTTTCCAGTGAAAAGGAATGTTTTTCCCTCCAGAACATTGGATAATACTTCATTTGTGCTTTCTCCTTTTTCAAGCTGTACTCCGTAAGATTTCAACCGCTCGATCATCAATAGGTTTTCAGAATTCTGGAAGAAATCAACAATGCTTACTGCAATCTTAACGCCGATATCTTCTACCTGGCAAAGCTCTTCTACCGTAGCACTCTTCAATTCTTCAATTGTAGGGAAGTTTTTTACCAGTTTCTTAGCAACCGTTTCTCCTACATGTTTAATCCCGATTCCGTACAATACTTTCTCAAAAGGAATTTCTTTGGATTTTTCAATTCCTGTGATGATATTCTGCGCGGATTTCTCAGCCATTCTTTCCAGGGGAAGAAGCTGTTCTTTCGTTAAAACATAGAAGTCGGCAGGGTTTTCAATCAGTTTCTCTCTATACAGCTGTTCAATCGTTTCACTTCCCAGATTGTCAATATTCAACGCTTTTCTGGAAACATAGTGAATCATTCTTCCTACAACCTGTGGCGGGCAATGAAGTTCGTTCGGACAGAAATGAATCGCCTGATCTTCAATTTTTACCAGCTCAGTACCACATTCAGGACAATGTTTGATATATTCTATTTCTTTGCTTTCTTCCGTTCTCTTATCTGTATTTACGCCTACAATTTTCGGAATGATTTCACCTCCTTTTTCTACATACACAAAATCATTCTCATGAAGATCCAGCTTTTTGATGATATCTTCATTGTGAAGAGAAGCTCTTTTTACGATGGTTCCGGCCAGTAAAACAGGTTTAAGATTGGCAACAGGAGTAATAGCACCCGTTCTTCCCACCTGATAAGACACACTCTGAAGTTCTGTCTCTACCTTTTCTGCTTTAAATTTATAAGCCATTGCCCAACGTGGAGATTTGGCTGTATAGCCAAGCTGTCTCTGCTGCTGTAATGAATTCACTTTTAAAACGATTCCGTCAATTTCAAAAGGAAGATTATGACGTTCGGTATCCCAAAACGTAATAAATTCCTGTACTTCAGCCATCGTTTTACATAATTTGGCCTGCTGTGATGTTTTAAAGCCCCAGCTCTGAGCTTTCTGAAGCAGCTCCCAATGGGTTTCTGCAGGAACTTCATCAGAAATAAACTGATACAATACCGAAGAAAGTCCGCGTTTTCTTACCTCAGCGCTGTCCTGCATTTTCAAACTTCCGCTGGCTGTATTTCTTGGATTCATGAAGGGATCAAGACCTTCTTCTTCACGCAGTTTATTGATTTTGTCAAAGTTTTTTCTGGTCAGATAAATTTCCCCACGCATGAAAAAATGAGTGGGGAAATCACCCTTCAAAGTCAGAGGAATATCTGAAATAGTTCTCACATTCGGGGTAATCTCATCTCCCTGAAAACCGTCACCACGGGTAACCGCCTGTGAAAGTTTTCCGTTTTCATAAAGGATAGAAATGGATGCACCGTCATACTTCAGTTCAGCAACAAACTCCACAGGATCTTCAATGGTTTTGATGATTCTCTTTTCCCAGTCTTCCAGATCATCAAAATCATAAGAATTATCCAGAGAATACATCCTGAATTTATGCTGAATGGTAGGGAAAACCTTGGTAACACCACCACCTACACGAACGGTAGGAGAATTTTCATCATAAAATTCGGGATACCTGGCTTCCAGATCCTGTAGCTCCTCCAGAAGCATGTCAAATTCATAATCTGTAATAGTAGGAGTATCCAGTTGGTAGTAGTTTTCGTTATGCTGGTGAAGTTCCTTGCGGAGCTGTTCTATCTTTTGTTGAATGTTTTCAGACATTGGGTTTCTATCTTTTGGGCAAAAATAACTAAAGTAATTGCATTTAAAAAATAACAGAATAAAATACTACAGGAAAATTAAAAATGCTTAATACACCTTAATACATTGGTTTTACAGAAATTAAAACACTTGTTTAAAGTAATTTAACATAACGTTCTGATTTAATTAAAAAAATGTTAAAGCTTTCTTAAACACCCTGCTGCTAAAGTCAAAATACCTTTGCACGTCTAATTAAAAGAAACCTCAGATTAATCTATCAATATGAAAATCAAAGAGGTTTCCTGGCGAATATCAAAAAATTAATAATATAGATCTTCGGAAGAAATGAAAAAAGTAAAGATTGTACTGGGATTATTGTTTTTAGGGCTTGGGACAATGGCTTATGCACAGACCACACAGGCTTCTATTGTAGGGAAAGTTACCGGACCGGGAAGTACGGTTCAGGAAAAAGTGAAAGTAACGATCGTGAACGAGTCCACAGGATTCAGAACGGAAACCGAAACTAACTCAAAAGGAGAATATATTTTTAAAGAAATTCCTCTTGGCGGGCCTTACACTGTCATTGTAAACGATGATAAAAAAGAAGGTTACAGTGTGAACTTCGGAGATCAGGTGACCGTAAATATGGATCTGGGAAATGAAAAAGCTATTGAGGAAGTAAAAATTACAGGGAACCTTAAAAACAAGATCGGAAACCTTGGAGCGGCTACAGCAATTTCTGCTAAAAACATCAGCATGCTTCCGGTGAACGGAAGGAACTTCACCAATCTTACGGAACTTTCTCCTTTAAGTGGAAAAGGTGGAAACCTTTCCGGACAGCTTGGTTCTTCTACCAACTTTACCATTGATGGGATGACCGCAAAAAATCCCACTTCCGCAGGATCAACCACCAGCCGAAGCGGTGCTCCGTTTTCAATCTCCATTGAAGCCGTACGTGAATTCAAAATCACAACCAACCAATATGATGTTACGTTAGGAAGAAGTGGAGGAGGAACAGTAAGTGCTGTTACCAAATCAGGAACCAATAAATTTTCAGGAAGTGCCTGGGAATATTTAAGAACCAACTGGCTTTCCAGTCCCTATGATATCAGAGGAAATAAAAGAAACAATGATTTCTCCACTTCGCAGTTCGGGTTTTCATTGGGGGGTCCGATCATTAAAAATAAATTACATTTCTTCGTAGCATGGGATCATCAGCTGGATTCAAGACCATTGGTGATTGCTGATATCAAATCTCCGGATGATGAGAAGAGATTCAATACAACCACGCAGACGCTGAATCAGTTCCTGGATATTGCAAGAGCAAAATATGGAGTAGGAAACAGCCCGCAGTTCGGAACGTTTGATAAAGTGAGAAATTCTGATGCCGGATTTCTACGTTTAGACTGGCAGATCAATGAAAAGCATTTATTAACCCTTAGAAATAACTTTACTTACGATCTTAATAAAAACGGACTGGGCGACAATACCAATATCAACTTTTTTGAGTCGTACGGAAATGATAAAAACCTTGACAATAGCTTATTATTAACTTTAAGGTCAAATCTGAGGCCTAATTTAACCAACGAATTAAAGGCACAGTACCTTTATACATTCCAGGATAGTTACCAGAACAATCAATTAGGAAAACCTGTACCAAGAGCAATTGTGGAAGGAGTAGCTTCAGGTGCCGGATCTACTAATATTCAGATCGGAGGGCACCGTTTTGCACAGGAAAGCTTTAGGAATAATGTATTCCAGATCGTAGACAATCTATATTACAATACGGATAAGGTAAAATATACTTTCGGAGCTGATTTGATGTATACAACAGCGAAATCGGTATACGGAAGTGAGGTAAACGGTAGGTTCCATTTTCAGGGAATGAGTAATTTTGATGCAATGACGCCCTACAGATTCTACAGAGAAGTTCCTTTGATGGCAGATCCGTCTGTAAGATCAAATATATGGAACATCGGTCTGTACGGACAATTCCAGACCAAAGTGGCTAAAGGTCTTGATTTAATGGCTGGTTTAAGATTAGATTACGGAGGTTATCCAAAAGCAGAATTTAATCAGAAATTGTTTGATGAAATGGGAATCAGAACGGATAATCAGATCAAATCATTTGTGATCCAGCCAAGATTCCAGTTTGACTGGAATATCAATGAAGGAAATAAAGATTTCCTTAAGTTCGGTGCCGGAATTTTCTCTTCGGATATCAACAATTATATGATCATCAACAATCTTGTATTTGACGGGAAGCACCTTGCAACTGTGGATGTGAATCCTACAGCTATTGGTCTTACGCCGGATTTTAACAGCTATAGAAATGATTATAATTCGGTGCCTTCACTTTCCCAGTATCAGATCCCAACCATCAACTATACCGGTAAAGACGCAAAAATTCCAATCGTTTATAAAGCGAATATCTCTTATACTCACTTCTTTAATGAGAGATTCAGAGCGGGAATCGCAGGATACATGGCTTTAGGCAGAAACAACTACTATTACTATGACAGAAACATGGTGGCCAATCCTTTCTTTACCTTAGCTAATGAAGGAGGAAGAGGAGTATTTATCCCTACAACTGCCATTACCAATAATGCCAATAACAGTGTAAGTTTCGACTGGAAAGCAGGAAGAATTAATAAAAATTTCGGAAGAGTACTGGAATTGGTAAGTGATGGTAAAGTAAACCAGTTCTCATTCGTATTAGATACAAGTTACCGTTACTGGAAAGATGGAGAAATCACAGCAAGTTACACATGGTCGGACATTAAAGACAATACTTCTTACAACGGAAATGTAGCGAACTCTGCAACATTGTCTACCATGATTCAGAGTGACCCGAGAGATTTAAGAATGACCTATTCTGACAACCAGTTCCGTAATAAAGTCGTGATCTATGGTAACTCGCCTACGATTGCCGGATTTACACTGGGAATCAGATATTCAGGAATAGGTGGAACGCGTTTCTCTGCAACTACAGGAGGAAATATCAATGGAGACTTCGTAGATTCCAACGACCTTGCTTTTATCTTCCCGAACCTCACCAAAGCTGTTCTGGATGATCCGCAGGTAGGGCAGGCTCTGAAAGATTATATCAGCGAATACAATGGAAAAATTGCAGAACGTAACGGAGGTAAAAACGGTTTCTACGGAGTCTGGGACGTTCGTGTAGCGAAGAAAATTAAATTCGATAAAGTGGGAGCTTTCGAACTTTCCGTAGATATCTTCAACGTAGCCAATCTTCTCAACAAAGAATGGGGGGTAAACAAATCATATAATAATACATCTTTGTATAAAGTAACCAAGTTCAATAAAGACACAATGCAGTACGAATACACCAAAAACGTAAGTGGAGGTGGACTGGTTCCTCTATCCGGAAATCCATATCAGATTCAGATCGGAGCGAAATACTCCTTCTAATATCTTTTTAAAACCACAGAAGACATAAAAGAAATTGAAACAGCAGATTAATGGGTATTGAAACCTTAGTTTTAGCCAGAAAATCTTTTATGTCTTTGTGGTTTCCATTTTGTAATAACTACCTTTATCAGGAAGTTTTACGACTTTATTTTTAATAATTTAAATTATATTATGAAAAATTTTATCTTAGGGTTAGCAGTTTTAAGTACAGTTATGATGAAAGCACAAACCCAGATTATTGCCCATAGAGGATATTTCCAGGCTCAGCCTCCAACAACGGAGAATTCACTTCAATCACTGGAAAATGCCCAGAAGTTAAAAGTATATGGGTCTGAATTTGATGTGAGAATGACAAAAGATGGTGTATTGGTGATCAACCACGATGAGCACCACGGTAAAATGGAAATTTCAGAAACCACTTTCAAAGAGCTGGAATCATTGAAATTATCCAACGGAGAAAAATTCCCCACCTTAAAAGATTATTTGAAACAAGGAAAAAAAGATAAGTCTCTGAAACTGATTGTGGAGATCAAACCTGCAAAAACTCCGGAAATTGAAAATGAGATTACGCAGAAAACCATCAAAATGATCAAAGATATGAAGTTGGAATCTCAAAGTGAGTTTATTTCTTTCAGCCTTAATATCTGTAAAGAGATCAAAAAACTTGCTCCATCTTTTAAAGTACAATATCTGAACGGAGAACTTTCTCCTGAACAAATCAAAAAAGAAGGATTGGATGGAATGGATTATCACTACAGTGTTTTCCAGAAAAACCCAACCTGGATTGCTGATGCAAAAGCATTAGGATTAATTACCAATGCCTGGACAGTGAATGACGTTGCTGTATATGATGAACTGAAAAAACAGGGAATTGGATTTGTAACAACCAATATTCCTGATCAGTTAAAGAATAAATAACTATTTTAAGCTTCTCACAAAGAGTGTAACGAAGGGCAAAATATTCTCCTCCTCCGGGAGTTGTAAAAATTTAAAAAATTTTTGACGAGTGGGTTTACAACACTTCTCAATGAAACCAACAATAATTATAATTTACACAGTCTGCCTCCTTTTAAAGGGCAGACTGTTTGTTTTTAGACAATAAGCTCTTCTTTGTAATGATAATGAAAAAAAATATTATTAAGATAATATTCATTTTATCTGTAAATCAATTTGTTACATGTTTTGTGTGGTATTATCTCAAGAAAAGACAATAAAGATACATAAATACAGCCGGAGACTGGTATTAAAAATGATTAATTAATTATTTTCTTGATAATTAATAATTTATGTAATATTATTAAGGTTTGATTAATATGTGGTTTAATTAATTTTTAAGAAACGTTAAAATTGTGTTAAGGTCATCCTTGTAATGTCGTTCTAATTTTGCGCAAACAAAAAGGAAATGCGTAAAGAGACACAAAAACTGTTGGTTTTGTCGCTGTTAGGATTTGTCAGTGTCAATCTGGCAGCTCAGCAGAAAGCTAAAAAAGACACAGTTAAAGGACTTGATGAAGTAGTAGTTACTGCTTTGGGAATTAAGAGACATGACAGAGCTTTAGGCTATGTTGCAGAAAAAGTAGAAGCCAAAACATTTGAAGAAACCCAGAACAACAACTGGGCGCAATCAATGGAAGGAAAAGTGGCAGGTCTTAAAATCCAGACTGCCGGAGCAGGACCGCTTGGGACTTCCAGAATTACCCTGAGAGGAGAGAAATCAATTATGATGGATCATAACTATGCTCTGATTGTGGTGGATGGTGTACCATTGGGAAATTCTACTACAGGTTCCGGTACGGCGGCCTACGGAGCTGGTTCTGGAGGTGATGTTCCCATCGATCTTGGAAACGGACTGAACAGCATCAATCCGGATGACATTGAATCTGTAACCGTATTGAAAGGAGCTTCTGCTGCTGCATTATATGGTTCCCGTGCTGCCAATGGAGCCTTAATGATCACCACAAAATCCGGCAAAACAAAGAACGGAAAACTAAAAGTCACTTTTAACTCTTCCTCAAGCTTTGATTCCGTATTGAAATGGCCGGACTGGCAATACGAATACGGACAGGGAACACTGGCCACAAATGCCGGAAGTTTTTACTACTCATATGGTCTTTCTCCGGATGGTCCAAGTACCGGAGGCACCAGTAGTGCTTTCGGACCTAAATTCGCCGGACAGTATTATTTCCAATATGATCCTGAGGTGATGGGACAGAGCAAGGAAAGACAATTGTGGAGGCCTTATGAAAATAATATCAAAGGTTTCTGGAGAACAGGTTCTACCTACTCCAACAGTATTTCAGTAGAAAGCTCCAATGACAAAACAAGTTTCAGGTCTTCACTAACCTATCTTAATAACGAATGGATGATGCCTAATACTGGTTTTGACAGATTCAATTTTGCTTTGTCATTTGCCCATCAGCTAACCAAAAAATTAAAAATATCAACCAAATTTGCTTATAACACTACTTCCAGTGATAATCTTCCTGCGACAGGATACAACAATCAGTCGATCTCTTATTTCATGATCTTCCAGAATCCCAATGTGGACCTTGAATGGTATAAGCCGATCTGGAAGCCGGGCCAGGAACAGGTTGATCAGATCCATCCGTTCAGTTCCTATATTGATAACCCTTATATGATTGCTTACGAAATGCTGAATGGCGTGAGAAAGAAAACCATTACAGGAAATATCACTGCTGATTATCAGTTTAATAAGAATTTCAGTCTGATGTTGAGGTCAGGAATTGAAATTCTGAACGAAAAAAGAACCACCAAAAGACCATGGAGTTCTGCCAATTACCTGAAAGGTTTCTATAGAGAACAGTTTATCAAAAACCAGGAATATAATAACGACCTTTTATTTTCTTATAAAGGAGACTGGAATAAATTCAGTATTTCCGCTTCTGCAGGAGGAAGTATCCGTTATAATGAATACCTGTTGAATGATTATCAGGCCATCGGATTGAAAACTGCCGGAGAATACAGTCTTACCAATGCACTTAATATTCCGGTTAAATATCCGGCACCAAGAGATAAACATGTTGACAGTGTGTACGGATTGCTTACTCTTGGATATGACAATAAAATATTTGTGGACGTTACCGGAAGAAATGACTGGAGTTCTACGCTTCCGAAGCAGAACAGATCATTCTTTTATCCTTCAGTAAGTACCAGTTTCATTTTATCAGATATTTTTAATCTCAAAAGCAATAATCTGAACTTATGGAAACTGAGAGCTTCATGGGCAAAAGTTGGGATAGACAGTGATCCTTATCTTCTGGATAACTATTATTCAGCAAGTAACATTACAGGAAGTGTAGTAGCACCTACGATCTTTAATAATCCTTCTCTTAAACCTGAAAAAAATACCAATATTGAAGCCGGTATGGATTTCAGCCTTTTCAAAAACAGATTGAATCTTAATCTTACTGCGTATCAGAATTTCAGTGAAAACCAGATTATCCCTGTTTCGCTGCCCTCAGAAAGCGGATACTCAAAAAGAATTATCAATGCAGGGAAAATCCGAAACAGAGGTTTGGAATTTTCAACGGATATCTTAGCGGTAAAACGTAAAGACTTCTCATGGAAAGTAGGGGGAAACTGGTCTACCAACGAAAACAGAGTGATGACCTTACCTGAAGGGTTTGATGGTATCGTTTCCAACGTAGGAGATGTAGTATTCTATAAAATGGAAACAGGAGGCTCACTTGGTGATATGTATGGATTTAAATTACTGAGGACTCCGGACGGAAAAGTAATTTATGGCGACAACGGACTTCCTGCAAGACCTGCAGATATTGAAAAAGTAGGAAATGCATTCCCGAAATGGAGAGCTGGTCTTCAGAATGATTTCCGAATTAAAAACTTTACAATAAGCTTCTCATTTGACGGCCAGTATGGTGGTATTGCTTATTCTCAGTCACATCATAAAATGTCTGAACAAGGCAAGCTGAAATCTACCCTTCCGGGAAGAGACAATCCTGATGGAATGATTGTAGGAGATGGAGTGGTTCAGAACCCTGACGGATCTTTCAGTACGAACACAAAAGGAGTACTTGTATCTTCTTATTACGGAGATTATTACAGAAGGGCCAATGTGGAAACCAATAGCTTCAGTACAGATTTTATAAAACTGAGAGACGCAAGAATTGCCTATTCCTTCCCGAAAGAAACCATCAAATCTATAGGTCTGGATGATCTTACCATTGCCATTTTCGGAAAGAACCTGTGGATGTGGACCAAATTTCCAATGTTTGATCCCGAAGTGGCTACTTTGGATAATGCAACCATCACTCCGGGAGTGGAAATGGGGCAGCTTCCGACAGCAAGAACAGTTGGTTTTCAGTTAAATATTAAATTCTAAAATCTTAAAAAATGAAAAAAATAATCATACATCTGACATGGGTAGTTTCTGTTTTCATGCTTCAATCCTGTGACAGAACTTTCGAGGAAATGAATACAGACACCAGCAAAATCAAAGACCCTTCCGTTGGAAGCCTTCTTGCTCCCATCCAGTATGAAATGTCGAGTTACGGCTATAACAGGGCAGATGATTTCACTTTTGATATCATGCAGATTGCTTTGGATTTTCCCAATGAAGGAAATTCTTACAGCAGATATTATATGGACGAAAAAAGTGGCAATGGCTACTGGAATACTTCTTACAGATGGCTTAAGCAGGTAAGTGACCTGAGAAAATATGCAGCCAAGGAGCAGAATAATAATTATCTGGCGATTTCAATGGTCCTGAATGCATGGATTGCCTCCAACCTTACTGATGCTTTCGGAGATATACCTTTATCTGAAGCAGTAAGAGTTGAAGAAAATATTTTAAGACCAAAATATGATAAGCAGAAAGATGTCTATATTGAGCTGTTAAATGACCTGAAAACAGCCAACTCGTTATTCAATACCAATCAGGTATTAACGGAAACAGATTTGTTTTATAATGCCAACACCAATAGCCAGACCGGAATTTTAGGATGGAAAAAATTCTGTAACTCTCTTTCATTAAGATTACTGACCAGAATTCTAAGCCGGAACGGAGAAGTGAATGTGTATGAAAGAATCCAGGAAATTGTCAATAATCCGGCTCAATATCCAATTTTCCAGAACAACGCAGACAGTGCAGTGTTGCCGCTTTCCGGAATATCTCCTTACTTGCCGCCGATAGCCCGCCCGCAGGATTTTACAGCTTACAGGGCAGCAGGCGAATTCTTTGTAAATGCCATGAAAGACAATAATGATCCAAGGCTGAGCCTGTTTTTTACGAAAGCTAAAGCAGGAACAGGAGAAGATCTTGGCTATAAAGGAGCGCCTTCAGGATATGCTTTGGGAACATCTTTCAACTATCAGCCTTCCAACCTGAACCAGAACCTGGCGAAAGCACCTTTAAAGATTTTAATCATGACCTATTCTGAAGTTCAGTTTATCCTGGCAGAATTAGTCAATAAAGGAATTGTCGCAGGAAATCAGCAGACCTATTACGAAAACGGAGTGAAATCTATTATCGAACAATGGGGAGCAACAGTTCCTGCCAATTATTTCAGCAATCCAAAAGTAGCTTATGATGGCTCGCTGCAAAAGCTTATGCTTCAGAAATATATTTCCCTGTTTTTTGTTGACCATCAGCAATGGTATGAATACAGACGTACAAAACTTCCGGTACTTCCCAATAACGGAGGTCTTCAGAACGGCGGACAGATGCCCGTGAGATTCATGTATCCTACCGCTACAAAAGTGATGAATACAGATAATTACAACGCAGCCGTACAATCCATGGGAGGCGACAATATCAATATAAAAATGTGGTGGAATAAATAATAACCCCCAATTAAAAAATAATAAAAATTTAAAAATTATGAATATCAATATAAAATTTTTAATGCCTTGTATGCTGATTTCTGCAATGGCGTTCTCACAAGCTTCTGTTTCCGGATATGTCTACGAAGACAGCAACAAAAATCAAAAGAAAGAAAACCGCGAAAAAGGAATTGAAGGAATAGCTGTTTCTAATGGAGTTCAGGTTGTTCTTACGGATAAAAACGGAAGATACAGCCTGCCGGTTCAGGAAGATCAGACTATTTTTGTGATCAAGCCTTCAGGGTATCAGACTGCCTTAAATGCAAACAATCTTCCACAGTTCTATTACCATCATAAGCCCAAAGGTTCTCCGGCAGATTTCAAATACAAAGGAGTAGCTCCCACAGGAGAAATTCCAAAAGAATTGAACTTCCCGCTTTATGCGCAAAACGAAAATAAAAACTTCGATATCCTCGTTTTCGGTGATCCGCAGCCTTACACAGAAAAAGAACTGGATTATTTCAAAAGAGGAATTGTAAATGAAGTGAAGAATACCAAGAAAAATGCAGTGCTGGGAATCAGTCTGGGAGACCTCGTAGGAGATAATTTAAATCTTCAGAAGCCTTATGCAGATGTAATGAAAGAAATAGGGCTTCCTTGGTATAATGTGATGGGAAACCACGATATGAATTATGATGCGAATGAAGACAAACTTTCCGATGAAACATTTGAATCTAATTTTGGTCCGGCCAATTACGCTTTCAATTATGGGAATGTACACTTCATCATTTTAGACGATATTCTTTACCCGGATCCGAGAGACGGCAAAGGATATTGGGGCGGATTCCGTGAAGACCAGCTTCAGTTTATCGAAAATGATCTGAAACTGGTTGACAAGAATAAACTGATTGTCATTTCTTTCCACATTCCGTTGGAGCATAACAACGAAGACAACTTCAGAAATGCAGACCGCCAGAAGTTATTTGATTTCTTAAATCCTTTCCGGAATGTATTGCTTTTATCAGCACACACCCATATTCAACAGCAGATTTTCTACGGTAAAAAAGCAGGCTGGAACGGAATCAAAGAACTGCATGAATATAACGTAGGAACTACTTGCGGGGATTGGTACTCAGGAACACCAGATGATGCCGGACTTCCTACTTCAACGATGAGAGACGGAACAGCAAAAGGATATTCTTTCATCAGCTTTGCAGATAATCAGTATAAAGTGAAATACAGAACAGCCGGAAAACCGGAAGATTATCAGATCAAATTATATGTTCCGAAAGTGATTTCTTCCTCAAGAACCTCAGCAAAATTGTTGGCTAATTTTTTCATGGGAAGCAAAAAAGACAAGGTAGAATACAGAATAGATGGTGGAAAATGGGAAGAAATGAAGTACGATGAAACCATAGACCCGAATTTTGCTCTTTCTGTTTTCAAATGGGATTCTACAGAGAAAATTCTTCCGGGAAGAAGACCTTCCAACCCCGAAATGTCAAAACACATCTGGGAGGCTGATTTTCCCAAGAAATTAGCATTGGGAAAACACAAAGTTGAGGTGAAAGCAGCCGATATGTACGGAAATGAATTCTCAGCTTCAGAAGAATTTGAAGTTCAGAATTCAATTCAGATTCCTTAAGCTTTTTATTTTTTTTACTATACTTTTTTTAGATTTTGAAACCGGTTCTCATGAGCCGGTTTTAATTTTTATCGAGGTTTACAAAAAACCATTAAAAAACTATTAAATCCATGTTTTTGCTGTTTCGTAAAAATGTTCTTTCGTAACTTTGTACTAAGAAAAGTATCATTACTATGAATATAAACGGAAAAAATGCCATCGTAACAGGTGGTGGAAGAGGACTAGGGAAGGCTGTGGCACTAGCTTTAGCGAATGAAGGAGTAAATGTTGCCATTACAGGAAGAAATGAGGAGAACCTTAAAATGACGGTTGAAGAAATTAAAAAACTGGGAGTAAACTCAGCCTATGCAGTTTTTTCTGTAGACAATGAAATTCAGGTAAAGGCTGGAATAGAATCTTTAGCAGAGCAGTTGGGCGGAATAGATATTTTGATCAACAACGCAGGAATAGGAGACTTTGGTTCCATTGAAGAAATGCCTTCCGAAACATGGGAACAGGTTATTAAAACCAATCTTTTCGGAGTATACTATGCAGCCAAAGCAGCTTATCCATTCATGAAAGCTAAAGGAGAAGGTGATATCGTTAACGTAGCTTCTACTGCAGGTTTGAAAGGAGGACCGAATATGTCAGCATATGCCGCTTCAAAAGCAGCCGTAGTATCCCTGTCTCAATCTATGATGGCAGAATGGAGAAAACAAAATATCCGTGTGATCACACTGACGCCAAGTACTATTGCTTCTGATATGAGCATTCAGGGAGGTCTTACAGACGGAAATCCTGATAAAGTATTACAGCCGGAAGACTTTGCAGAATGGGTAAGAGATATCCTGAAAATGAACAGAAGAGCACTGATTGCAAACGGTTCTATTTTCTCTACAAATCCATAATAAGTTTTAAAATTTAACGTTCAGGGTTTAGAGTTTAATGTTTAAAGCATTTGGCAAAGGATATTTTAATCTAGTTTGAATGATAGAAAATCAATAGGAGCGGGCTTTAGTCCGCTCTCTTTTTACAGTTTATTGTATGGCTTCAGCCAAAATTTAGAATTTTCCTGCAATACAAATTTGTGTAATCTTTGAGACAAACCGTCACAAATAAACTTTCTCGTAGCATTCATTCAAAAAATTACAAAAAATCCCCGGTTTCAGCCAAAAATTCCCCCATCATTTTTTTAACCGTAATAACATTAGTATTTTTGCAGCAAATTAGTCACATGCAAAATTATTTAGAATTCAATTTCAGGATTTCTCCATTGCAACCTTGGAACGAAATATTAATGGCAGAGCTTATAGAAATAGGTTTTGACAGCTTTACAGAAGAAATTGACGGAATTTTAGGATATATCCAGACAGAATTGTTTCACGAAGATCAGCTGAAAGCACTTCCGATCTTTGAAAACGAAAATGTAAAAATCGAATATTCTTTCGAAGAAATGCCGAACATCAACTGGAATGAAGAATGGGAAAAGAATTTCTCTCCAATCAATATTGATGATAAAGTATTGATCCGGGCAGAGTTCCATGAATCTGTACCGGGAATGCATGAAATTATCATCCAGCCTAAAATGTCTTTCGGAACGGGACATCACCCAACGACCCATTTGATGATCCAGCAAATGATGGACATTGATTTCAATGGCAAAAAAGTACTGGATATGGGATGCGGAACTTCTGTATTGGCCATTTATGCAAAACAGCAGGGCGCAGGAGATACAAAAGCTATTGATATCGACGAATGGTCAGTAGAAAACTCCAAAGAAAATGCGGTAAGAAATAATGTAGAACTGGATATTGAACAGGGAACTGCCGAAAACCTGGGAAAAGAAAATTATGACATTATTTTAGCCAATATCAACAGAAATATCCTTATTTCAGATATTCCAACCTATGTTTCAGTATTGAACAAAGGTGGAAAACTGTTGCTTTCAGGTCTTTGTTTCTTTGATGTGGACGATATTCTGGAAGTCTGTAAAGAAAGCGGACTGGAGCTTAAAAAGAAGTTACAGCGTGAAGAATGGGTAAGTCTTCTGCTTGAAAAATAACACAACAAAAATAAAATACGAATATAAAAACTTTATGGAAAGCTTTATTTTTAATGACGCTGCAACTTTTTGCAGCTCAGGAAAATGAAGGATATGCAGATGGAATCTTTGGGTTTGAAGAAAATAAAACGCAGAAAATCTTTATATTACAATTAGATCTACTGTAGTTTATTAATTCTTATAACTAGGGATAATATCGGTAAAAAACAGATGGGATTATTAACCCCATCTGTAAAGTTTTTTGATCATTTGTGTGTTTTGATCGGAATTTGACCGGAATTTCGGAAAAAAAAAGAATCAAGAAAAATAATAGAGTACATCACGGGTACATCATATTTTTTTTGCTTATCTGTAAGGGAAAATTATTAGGTTGTATAAATGATGTATGTTCGTGGTTTTTGTGCGGTGTAAATGGGGTTTGCAATATTTTGTAAAATTAAAGATGTATTGTATTTTGTGCTTGATCCCTTTTTTTCTTCAAAATAAATATGAAGTTCTGCATCATGGGGTTCTGCATTGAGGATATCAAAGTGCTGAACTAAAAATTCCGGAAGTAATAATTTAAGAAGTTCGTGATCGCTTAACATTATGCAAAGATAAAGCTACTTAACATTACCCCCAACTTTTGAGACTGATCCATTATTTTGCTGTAAAAGGTTTGGGATACAACAAAAAAGACTTACTGTTTCTAGTAAGTCTTTAAGTGAGCGCGAAAGGATTCGAACCTTTGACCGTCTGCTTAGAAGGCAGATGCTCTATCCAGCTGAGCTACGCACCCTAAATGTT
>NZ_QICX01000010.1:0-152716 GCF_003201365.1 Chryseobacterium sp. CBTAP 102 | reverse complement strand
TAGTAAGTCTTTAAGTGAGCGCGAAAGGATTCGAACCTTTGACCGTCTGCTTAGAAGGCAGATGCTCTATCCAGCTGAGCTACGCACCCTAAATGTTTTTTTAAAGTCGGGGCGGCAGGATTCGAACCTGCGACCTCCTGGTCCCAAACCAGGCGCGATGACCGGACTACGCTACGCCCCGAGGGTGTCATCAGTAACGAATTTTACTTCGTTT
The DNA here is from genome assembly GCF_003201365.1 of Chryseobacterium sp. CBTAP 102. NCBI lineage: Bacteria > Pseudomonadati > Bacteroidota > Flavobacteriia > Flavobacteriales > Weeksellaceae > Chryseobacterium > Chryseobacterium sp. CBTAP 102. The sequence continues at coordinate 152,502 of NZ_QICX01000010.1, read as the reverse complement.
TTGCGGTTGCAAATGTACAATACTTTTTGGAATAAAAAAATAAATTTATGAATAAATTTTAATTATTTTTTTATGAACGCTCTTTGATTAGGTATACTTATTTAAAAATCACGTTCTTGGATTATTTTGTTATCCCTCACTAAAATGGATGTCTTTTACCCAAACCGGAGAAAAAACAAAAGACTCACTGTTTCCAGTAAGTCTTTAAGTGAGCGCGAAAGGATTCGAACCTTTGACCGTCTGCTTAGAAGGCAGATGCTCTATCCAGCTGAGCTACGCACCCTAAATGTTTTTTTTAAAGTCGGGGCGGCAGGATTCGAACCTGCGACCTCCTGGTCCCAAACCAGGCGCGATGACCGGACTACGCTACGCCCCGAAAGGGTCATCAATAACGAATTTTACTTCATTTTTAGGGCTGCAAAGTTGCGATTCTTTTTTTAATAAAAAAAGAAAACGAAGTATAATTTTTAATTAATTTTTTATGCGCCCGTTTTTATTACCTTTACCCTGTTAATAACCATTGATTTAGCCCAATTAAAAATGATGAAAGAATTTTCGTTTTTTTTGTTCACATTAAACATTCTTATCCCGAAATATAAAAAAACAGCCTGGAAAGCAGGAGCTTGTTTTCCTCTGTTCTGTTGTTTTTTGATGGTGATGTCTTCTTGCTATAAGAATCAGGAATTTGTAAGTCACACTATTGTAAATGCATCACTGAGTTTACCCAAATCAATGGTCGTTAAAAAAGAATGGACTGAAGATTCCCGGTTATACAGCATTAATACTGCAAATAAGCACATTGGTTATATTTATTATGGTGATTATAAACCTTTTGTGGAAGATAATTATATGATTACGGTAGAGCCTGAGATTTTTGAGAAGTTTAAGAATAACAGAGAATTCAGAGCTTATTTTTCTGATAATTCTGACAGATATTACAGAAATGGAGTTTTTAATGTTAATTATTATTACTAGGATAGGATATAATCAATAAACACAGCGCTAAGATTATGATGCCGAAAAAAATGAATAAAGGATTTATTGGGATTCATTTTGACAGTGTAGATATTCACCAAAATAAAATGGCAATTATTATCAGTGATTTGATTGAAGAGAATAAACAGTTATTTTTAAAAGTTTTTAAAACTATTTGAAATAAGAATTAATGAAAGATATATTCGAGTTTAAAATTGTAATTTATGAAGAATTGTCGGAGAATCTGGTTGACTGGTTTATTTCTTTTATTGAACATCATGGTCTGTATTGGGGAGGTGGTTATTCTGGTAATCAGATCAACGGTGGATTGTATGCTGACGAGAGTGTAGTACTTAATATCAATGATTTTATGAGGACGTTTGTTACATTTTTTATGCATCTGGAAATTAAAATCCATAAAATTGAGATTAATATGCAAGACTTTTATTTTTATCGTTTTGATCATGATGCTTTTGTTGAAACTTATTCTTCGTTACCTGTAAATATTGGTTGTTGGGAGTTATAATTATTCCGGCGAAAAATGAAATGCCTTCCAAAAAAAACATTAATGTTTTATGAAGAAATATAGAGATATTCATCATTATTACCTTTCCAATTTTTTTAAACATAGTGAATTGAACTATGATAGTTTCTGGTTGTTTTATAACCAGGAAGACGGAATTCAAATGGAAAATTTTCTTCCTGACCAAAAAGTTTATTCGTTTTTATGGGAGTATGCAGATAAAGATATTTTAGTAAAAATAGATGAATGGAAAAGAGCATTCAGGAGAAATGATATTGAGTTCTTACCAGAGGCTAAGCTACACAAACGAGATTACCTGTCAGGAAAGCGAAAAGTATATCTGGATTGCCTGGAAACCAATCTTAAAACTGCAGATGAAAAATTTAAAGGCCTGACCGCATATGATACCGGACAACGCTTTTTTCAGATTGTGACCGATGAGGATCTCTCTTTTAAAGATATCGATTTAAGTTTTCTGGAATTAACAGATACAGGAGATAAATCTAGAGCGCTTATCAGAATTTTAGATACTGATGGTATTCAGACATTGATCTTAAATGGTTACCATCACCGTGGAGAATTACTGAAAGTCTGCATTGTGAAGAGTGACAAAACTAGCTTAAAAATAACAGAAGATTTACCCCTAAATATCTTTGAAAACACCTATGTGTCCATGCCATTTAACTGGTGAAATTGTAGTTCTGAACTCAAGAGGCTGTGGATAGATATTTTTCATACAAAAGAAATAGAAATTTAATAATCATGTTGATTATAATTGCCGGCATATTTCTATACAAAGCTATATTTTCGTCAAAAAGCAAAGACCGTTTTTTAGATGAAATTAGAAATAAAGGTATAAAATCAATAGTTAGCAAAAAGTATATTAATTATGATAATCACAATATACCATTCTTGGTGTATGGCAATAAAGATAGTATAGTGGTTTATAGAGATTGGTGGGATAAGGTTTTGGATGGAGACTCAATAATAAAACCAAAAGGTTCTTTAGAGATAGTTATTAAAAACTCTGATAAAATTGAAAAATTTGATTATCAAGATAAATTTGGTTTAGAACCCAACTTTTGAGTTAATACATTTAGTTTTAGCTGATACCAATAAACTTAATAGTTTTACAAGTTTTGTTATATACAAAATTGAAGACTTTGCTGGACAAGATCCTAAGAGTAAGGGTGTTTATGAAATAAAATAATTTGGTAAATAAAAATGGAGGTATTTTTAAATAATATTAAAATAGATTATCTAGATCTTACTAGAAATAAGAAAATTGTCAATGATGAATTATTGCTGAAGGTTAAGCCTGAAGCTAAATCCATTATTTTAGCAGAATTAGAAAAGCCTGAAATTAAGCTAACCGTAAAGATTTACAATAAAGCAGGTAAAAAAGAAATATTGTATAAAACCCGATTTATCGTAGACTATGTTTTAACTGAGGAAGATTATAATGAGACAGATGGGATCGTTCTTTATGGAACTATGATTAATAAAATGAGTAGTACAGGAAGAGGATATGATCAATATCTCATGGAAAATTTTTACAATTGGTTCAATTATTCAGAATTTAACTGGTGGGAGACTGAGAACAGTGAACTTAAAAACTCTTATCTCCAGGCTTGTTTTATTTGGAACCATGGTCTTTATAAAATGAGTAAAGAGAATAGCATCATGAAAATGGAGGGAAGTCTTGTTAAAAATAATGAAGATTATTTCTGTTATTTAGGTGAATTGTTTTTTGGGAAAAGAGGCTTTATGGGAAATGGATTGGATTCACTTCACGATCATACTATCGATGTAAGTATGAATAATAATATGAGTGAATTTCATTTGCATATCAATTCAGCAGACGCTCTGGAAAAATCATTGGGAACTGGTTATTTTTTTAGATCTTTAGAAATTTTAAAAAGGACCGGTCTTAATATTTATGTAGATGATTTAGCTTTTTAAGATTCTCTCACTCTGCAAAGTCTCCCAACTTTGATGCAAAAAAAAAATCAAATAACTTAATTCAATATTATAAAAACCTCGCATTTTGCGAGGTTTTTTAATTAAAAAGCCCCACTAATCCCTATATTTGCCCCATGAAACGATTAATGCTGTTGTACGTACTTTTCCCTTTATTCCTGTTCTCACAGACGACTGGAAAAGTGATCAAAATTTCAGACGGAGACACAATTACTTTATTGCTTAAAGGCAATCAACAAAAAAAGATCAGATTAGCCGAAGTCGATTGTCCGGAAAATGGGCAGGCGTTCGGTAAAAATGCCAGGCAGTTTACTTCTGCTCAGGTATTCGGGAAAACGGTAAGCTTTGTTGAAACCACTACAGACCGTTATGGAAGATCCATTGCGAAAGTGTACTATGATGACGGAAAATACCTTTCCAGAGAGCTTATCAAAGCCGGAATGGGATGGTGGTATTTTTCCTATTCCAAAGATGCCTCTTTGGGAAAACTGCAGGAAACCGCACAACAGAAGAAAATAGGTCTGTGGCAGGATAGTAATGCCATTGCTCCGTGGGAATATCGTAAAATCAAACGGGAACTTAGAAAGACGAAGAAAATGGAAGCTGCTAAAAATGGAGCAAAAATAAAAGATGTTGCATTTATAGAAGGTTAGTGTTTAATCTGATAAGTGGTAAAAAATGAAAACGGTCAATTAAGCCTCCATCAATCATGCAATTGATGCTCATAATGAAGGGACTCTGAAGAATGTATAAGATAGAATTATCCAAAGTTTCGGAATAAATTACATGAAACTAAAATAAACAAAAAACCTCACAATAAGAATTGTGAGGTTTTTGTGAGCGCGAAAGGATTCGAACCTTTGACCGTCTGCTTAGAAGGCAGATGCTCTATCCAGCTGAGCTACGCACCCTTAAAAGTTGATTCCCGCTTAGTAAATAAGCACATTAAAAAGTCGGGGCGGCAGGATTCGAACCTGCGACCTCCTGGTCCCAAACCAGGCGCGATGACCGGACTACGCTACGCCCCGAATATATAAGAAGAGCGGAGGGTAAGGGATTCGAACCCTTGCGACACTTTCGCGTCGACAGTTTAGCAAACTGCTCCGTTAACCACTCCGGCAACCCTCCTTTTTTGTTTATTTTTTAATGATCGTTGTTCCGTTATTGCGAGTGCAAATATAGAACAGATTTCTTTATTTACCAAATAAAATTCAAGAAAATTTTGTGTATTTTTGAACTAATAAATCATCCAAAAACCAAACTGATGCGTAAAACATTATATATCATCGGATTAAGCACATTTGTTTTTTCATGTACTTCCAGGCAAAATGTGAAAAAAAATACTTACAAACCGAAAACCCCAACAACACAGGCGAAACCAGCTGTTCAGACAAAACCTCCGGTTGCTCAAAAACCTAAAGTTGTATCTGATCATGGAGTGGATTTTTTTACGACCAATATAGCAGATCCAACCAAAAATGATAATACGGCAAGTTATGGTTCTATCGTATCTGCAAAACCAGGCGGATATAAAGTGGTGAAAACTTTTTTTCCTGCAGTGGCCCAGAATTTCAGACAGCGTTATCTGATATTACATTATACCGCTCTTGCAGATGATAAATCAGTTACTGTTCTTACCCAACAGGCGGTAAGTGCCCATTATCTTGTAAATAATACCGGAGATAATGAGATCTATCAATTGGTGGATGAAAACAAACGGGCATATCATGCAGGCGTAAGTGCGTGGAGAAATGATAAAAATCTTAACGATAATTCTATCGGTATTGAAATTGTAAATACAGGCTATACTACAGATAGTACCGGTAAAAGAATTTTTGCCCCTTTTAGTGATGAGCAGGTAAAAAAAGTGGCTGCATTGGTTAAAGATATTGTAACAAGGTATCAGATCCAGCCAACAAACGTATTGGGCCATTCAGATATTGCCCCTACAAGAAAGCAGGATCCTGGACCGATGTTCCCATGGAAAAAGCTCTATGACGAATATCAGGTTGGAATGTGGTATGATGAAGCTGCCAAACAGACGTATCTTGCAACTGCACAGGCAGACCTGGCAGCCAGATATAATGATGCCAGCTTTATTTTCCTTATTCAGACTTCATTACAGAAATTCGGATATGCACTTGATCTTAGCGGACAATGGGACGATGCTACCAAGAAAACAATTGAAGCTTTCCAGTACCACTTCCGTCCACAGAATTATGACGGAATCATGGATGCTGAAACATGGGCAATACTCCAGGCTTTAAATCAAAAATATACTGTAAAATAATTCAAATTAAAACGCATCGGTTAGATGCGTTTTTGCTATCTTTAAACGATCAAAAACAGTAAAATATCTGTAATGGAAAATTTCAGAAAAGAAAGTGATCTATTAGGCGAGCTGAATGTGCCTTTAGACGCTTATTATGGGGTTCAGACACAAAGAGCTATCGACAATTTTAAAATTTCAGGACAGCTTTTGTCTTCCTATCCGGATTTCATAAAAGGATTGGCGTTTGTAAAAAAAGCAGCGGCAAAAACCAATTATGAATTAGGGCTTTTAGACGAAAATCTGTATTTTAAAATAGCAGAAGCATGTGATGAAATTGTAGAAGGGAAATATCATGAGCAGTTTCCGGTAGATATGATTCAGGGAGGCGCTGGAACTTCCATCAACATGAATGCGAATGAAGTGATCGCCAATATCGTGTTGGAAAAATTAGGAAAAAATAAAGGAGAATACGAGTTCTGTTCACCTAATGATCATATCAATCTCTCTCAATCTACGAATGATGCTTATCCTACAGCAATCAAAATGGGACTGCTTCAGATGAACATCGGATTGGTGGAAAAACTGGAAAGAATTATCATGGCTTTCCGTGCAAAAGGGCAGGAATTCCAGGATGTGATCAAAATGGGACGTACACAGCTTCAGGATGCCGTTCCGATGACTTTAGGACAGGAGTTTGAAGCCTACGCAGCCACTTTGGAAGAAGATATCTCCAAGCTTAATAACAATGCCAGCCTATTTGTGGAAGTAAATATGGGAGCTACAGCAATCGGAACAGGATTAAATGCTCCGGTAGGATATGCTGCCCTTTGTGCTAAAAACTTAGCTCAGATTACAGGATTTCCGATTGTTTCAGCACCTGATTTAGTAGAAGCCACTCCTGATACAGGGTCTTATGTAATCTACTCTTCAGCAACAAAACGTCTTGCAGTAAAGCTGTCTAAAATCTGTAATGATTTAAGATTACTTTCATCAGGCCCAAGAGCAGGTCTTTTTGAAATCAACCTTCCGCCAATGCAGCCAGGATCTTCTATCATGCCTGGGAAAGTAAATCCTGTAATTCCGGAAGTAGTCAACCAGGTTTGTTTCAAAGTAATCGGGAATGATCTTACCGTAACTTTTGCAGCAGAAGCAGGACAGCTGCAGCTGAATGTAATGGAACCGGTACTTTCTCATGCCATTATGGAAAATATCAACTTCCTTTGCAATGCTTTGGATACACTTCGTGACAAATGTGTGGTTGGAATTACGGCCAATAAGGAAGTCTGTCTGAATATGGTGAAACACAGCATTGGTATTGTAACCGCATTAAACCCTTATATCGGATACAAACAGTCTACACAAATTGCTAAAGAAGCATTGGAAACCGGGAAAAGTGTTTACAATCTTGTTCTGGAGAAAGGAATTCTTTCTCAGGAAAAACTGGATGAAATTCTTGATCCGAAGAACATGCTGAAACCGCATAACAAATAAAATCATCAACGATAAATGATCAATGATAATTGATGCCCTCAAAAGCTTCTCATCATTGATCATTTATTATTCATCATTTATACTATAATTCGTGAGGTTTTTAATCATCATTCCTGCTCATAACGAAGAAGACAACCTCCCATTTACTCTTAATTCTCTGCAACAGCAAAGCAGCAAAGATTTTAAAGTAGTGGTGGTGAATGACGGTTCTACAGACAGAACAGCTGAAGTGATCAGGAAATACACAGAAACTGATTCCCGTTTTGAAACAATCAACCTTCAGAAATCTGAACATCAGCCAGGTTCTAAAGTAGTTCATGCTTTTAACAACGGACTCAATACTCAAACGATAAATGAATTTGACATTATCTGTAAATTTGATGCTGATATCATTCTTCCGGAAAACTACCTCACTGCAGTAGAAACAGCTTTTATCAATCATCCCGAATATGGCCTTGTAGGAGGCCTTCTGTATATAGAAAAAGACGGAAATTGGGTGTATGAAGGTAATTCTAATAAACATCACGTAAGAGGTCCTATGAAGGCTTACCGTAAAGAATGTTTTATTCAGATTGGCGGTTTAAGGGAAACTTTGGGCTGGGATAATATTGACTCTATACTGTTGGGAAATCTGGGATGGAAAGAAGTTGTTCTTCCTGAGCTCCATGTAAAGTTGATTAAAGTAAAAGGAGCTGATTATACGATACGTCCTGCAGATTATTACGGAAGATATTTTTATTTCTTGGGACTGAACAGGTTTCTGGCATATATCGCCTCCTCAAAAGAAGCTATGAAAAGTAAGTCTTCTTCATTTTTCTTTGATATCATCAGGTCTTATGAAAGCTGCAGATCAAAGAAATTAGAATTGAAAATTACAAAAGAAGAACAAAAAGCCGTTAATGATAAGCGTTGGAGAATGCTGAAAAAGAAATGGCTTAAGATGTAAAAGATAAATTATTTTATACATTGCAAATGTTCATCAGTATAAACGGGCTTTAGCCCGTTTAATTAAAAAAATAAAAATCCATTGGCTTTAGCCAAAACTTAAGATATAACTCCCGCAAACCCGTGAAAAAAATAGCTTACATAGAAATAGACACTCACGCAGAAATAGCTCACGCTTTCATGGATATTATGGAAGGTTGTCAGGATTTTGCGGTAGACTATTATTTTTCAAAGAGAATCAAAGATCAGGTAAGTCATCACAATGAAGCAGTTTTCTTATCAGACAGTTCTATGATTATGGATCAGCTAAAGGGAAAAGGGTATGATCTGGTGATCATAGGAACTGTTCATCGTTATTTTAATACATTTTTGGCAGTAACAAAAAAGTATAATACCGCAGTCATTACCCATAATCTTAATTTCATAAAATCTTCAAAGCTGGACCTTATAAAAAGTGTTTTCAAAGGAGATATTATCTTCAGATTAAAACTATGGCTGAAGGAAGGATTATTTTACAAAACCAAAGTTTATAAGACTTCAGGAACTCTTTTCGTGCTGGATGAAGCATTGGTTTCAGGGAGATATCAGTATTTGCCGCTGTTTTATACAAGAGATTTTGATAAAGCAAAAAATGAAGAACTTGTGGTGGTGATTCCTGGTGGAGTTTCACAGAAAAGAAGAGATTACGCCCATATTTTTAAAACTATTCAGAAACTCAGTACGGATCAGCCCTGCAAATTTGTTTTCCTTGGAAAAGCGGGCGGACACGAGTTAAAACAACTTGAAAACCTGCCTGGAAAATTACCGGAAAACATTGAAATTATCTGTTTTTCAGAAAGGGTTTCCTCCGAAGATTTTGAAAAATGGATGCAGAAAGCAGATGTTTTATGGTGCCCGATTCAGCAGGAAACAGAGTTTTTCGGCATGAAAGAAATTTATGGACTGACTAAAATGACAGGAAATCTGGGTGATGCCATCGCCTACGGAAAATTGGCGGTTTTTCCAGGAAATTATCCTTCAAAACTGGACTTCATTATTGCTGAAAAAGAAAATGTTCTTGAACAATTAAGAACTGTTTCAGAGACTTCATTTGATTTTTTGACAACATACAGCAGGAAAAAAGTTCAGAAGAGACTGGAACAATTTCTAGCGTCTTTGGTCTGAAAAGCCAGGATCATTCTCTTATTTTATCTTAAATACACTCTTAATAAATCTCATATTCAGATAGTCTTCAACCGGGAAAATCTTGGTGAAGTAATTTCCGATATAGATCAGTATCAAAACAACTGCAGGTTTGTAAACAAGATTAAGCAGATTGCTGTTGAAATTTGGGAGAACAATAGCCACGGTAATAGCTAAAGTACAGATAATGGAGACAAAAATCATTTCAATACTCAAAGGCGAAACCTTAAACACAATATAATTGAAAACAATTTTCACCACATTGTAAATGGTAAGGGAAATTGCTGTAGACAGAGCAATTCCGATCAGCTTCAGATCCGTGTTTTTAATGAAATAATAATTCAGTCCGATAGTCAGCCCGGCCAGCAAAAGCATCACCAGAATATTGAATCTGTAATATTTTGAGAGTGAAATAATATTCCCGTTGAATCCGGTAGCAAGATCTATTAATACTGCAGAACCCCAGATCCAGACTACGGGTTCATATTCTCTGAGCATGGTTCCGTTCTTTGGCATGAACTGCGTCAGATAAGGGAATCCTACCATAATACATGAGAATAAAACAGCACCAAGGAAATACAGTGTTAAAGAAGTTTTTTTATGGAACCTGTCCAGTTCCACCATATCTCCGTCTGCCAGAGTTTTGTTGATGATAGGTGCTGAAATATTAAATAATCCAAGCTGGGGAATAGAAATTAACGAGATCAGAGCATACAGAACAGAATAAATTCCAACCTCTTCCATTCCCATAAATTCTCCGATCATAAAGCTGTTGATCGCCAGATAATTTCCAAAAGTTCCCAGAAATCCAAAGAAACTGTAATTGAAAAACTCTTTCCAGAAATTATTCTTTTTGAAATAATCGGTATTAAAATCCAGCTGAATTTTTTCCAGTTTGTTGGTGTAATAAATATATCCCAAAAGCATTAAAAAGAAAATTCCAAAAAAGAAAGCATATGCAATGATCTGTGACGCAGAAGCTGTAACATTCTGTGATAAAGCAAAGAAAAAAAGACAGAATGCTCCCAGGTTCGCTATTTTCGGAAACAGATTGTCGAAGATATTGGAAACTACAATTCTTTTGTAATTGGATGTGTATTTATTGAAAATAGCACAGAATGAAAGGATTAAAATCAATGGCAGAATCATTTCCTTGATCTTCCATGCTTCTGAATGTCTGAATTTCGGATAAAAATAGGGAAGTATAAAAAATACAGCAGTGAAAATAATAAAGTTGATAAAAACCGTCAGTAGTGACAGTGACAGCATATTCTGTTTTTTACCATCTTTTTCTACTTTGTGAAAAAATTTCACATTCGAATAAGAAATACCCAAAACAACAAAAGGAACCAGCATTTCAGCTGTAGGAAGAATGTAGCGTAGCTTTCCGTAAAATTCAAAATCATTCGGAAATATGAATATTGCGGAAACCGTGCCCAGCAAAAAACCAATATAACCGATAATGGAATATTTGAAGCCTTGTCTCGCTACTACACTCATAAGTTGTTTTAAATGTTTTTAGGTATAAAAATAATATTGTTGATGTACTGAGTTTTATTTTTTTCGTCGTTTGTATTTTGCGTTATGATATCTTCTGTAAGATTTTCCAGCGTAAAGCTGTTTCTGTTAAGATATTTGGCATCGTATCCCCAGCTCATCACTTCGGATATTTCATTCCATATAGGAGTTTGGTGGTGTCTTTGTTCCATTTCGACCATTAAAGTCGGTTTGAATTGTCTGATGGTTTCTCTCGCCCCGGACAATGTTTTTATTTCATTTCCTTCAACGTCTATTTTGATAAAATCAAGTCTGCTGAAATTTTCCAGTGCTGCCCATTCGTCAAGTTTAATAACCTTTACTTGTTCCGTATAGCTTTTCTCTTCTCCTTTTTCTTTGTAAGAAGTGTTTAAAGTACCACGGGAAGCAATAGTTTTCCCATTAATAATGGGTACTTTGAATTCTGCAATCCTGTTTTCATCCGAAAGAGCAAGAGGGAGAATATGCATGTCAGAAAACAGTCTTTTCAGTCTTCTGTAAAGCTTTTTATTAGGTTCAAAACCATAAATATGCTCATGCTTCAATGTATTTTCCAGCTGATAAAGGAAAGTTCCCACATTGGCACCAATATCCAGTATCACAGCATTTTTAGGAAGGTATTCTTTAATCCATACCAATTCCGGTTCTACATTACGTTCCGAAAAGTTATTTTTATTAAGATTATTTAGAGCTTTAAAATATCTTTTTTTGTAGAAATTCGGGCTTATGTATTGTAGTTTCTCTGCAATTTTTTGGTATAAAGACATCTTTGGCTTTTTGGCGAACAGCAAAGATAAGTAAAAATGTAAAACTTTTCTTAAAAAATGTTAATTATAATGGCTTGATTTTCAGGATAGGTTTTTAAAATCACTTTTGTAACCTGTTGAATTTTAATATATTTTTGATTTGTCCCAGAGATATCTGCATACCCTGAATATCTCAATAATAATATTCTAAAATAATACAAACCAGTAAGAACGCACCCGATTCTCTGTTAAAAATGAGTGATCTGTGATTGAAAAAAAATAAAACTGTTTAAAGAAAAGGTGTATTCAGGAAATCATTGAAAGGCTTCATCAGTTTGAAAACTTTGGTCATGTTTTTCACCGCATTTTTGTCCAGTACTTCCTCATCTTTCAGAGAATATACCACAATAAAGTTTTTAAGCTTGAGATATTCTCCCATAGGATCATCTTTCTCAAAACCCTGAGGTATTTTCTTCAGTTTGTCTTCCTGATCAAGTTCTGGAAAATGTTTTTTGAAATCTTTATTATTGAGAATTTTCAGAAAATCATCTCCGTACAAAGAAATTTCTTTACGAATTTCTTTCAGTACGGAAGATTCCGGCATGTAAATTCCTCCGGCTAAAAAGGATTTTCCAGGTTCCAGGTGAAGGTAATAACCTCCTTTCTGATTTCCTTTTCCCATTCCAAGAGAAGCTCCGAAATTGGTTTTATAAGGAGATTTGTCCTTAGAAAAACGGGTGTCTCTGTAAATTCTGAAAAGGGCTTTTTTACTGTCAATTTTAGCAAGCTCATCATCAAAACCAGACATTTCTTTGATGAGTTCATCTAAAAATGAAACTACATTTTGCTGAGATTCTGTGTACAGGTCTTTATTTTCATTAAACCATTCGCGGTTATTATTTTTATTTAACTTTTGTAAAAAATCAAAAGTTTTGGGAGAAATACTTGCAGACATATTGTGTTAAGTGTTTTTTTGTTATTACATGAGATTCGAAACTGCTTCCCGAGCCCGGACCAAAATTTCAAAGCCCTGAAACCTCAAAACCAAATGTACAAAAAGTATTCATAGAAATATTATTCTGTTTTTTCTATTCAATAAAATTTCCCAGATTTCATACGGATGCATAATAGTATGGATGGACAGGTATTAAATGATTATGCAGAAAGATGCCAAAAGAAAAATTTACTTTTCATGGCTTTATTTTTGAAAATTCATAAATAGTACAGAAAAAATCAATCGAATTTAATAAAAAAAAATAATGTTTAACAATTTTCTAATCTGAGGCTTGTTTTTTTGGGTTTAATTTTCCAAAAATTAAAAAAATATTACAGGATTGTGAATTTAAGATTGTATATTTAAAACTTTATTCAAAAACAAATCAAATATTTATTGTATCTTTGCAAAAATTTTAAAATAGTTAATGAATTTATTTACGGAAACCAATTTAAGTCCTGATATCCTTAAGGCAATTGGCGAACTGGGCTACGAAAGCCCAACAGAAATCCAAAAACAGACTATCCCTTTTATTCTTTCAGATATTCGCGACTTGATCGCACTTGCGCAGACGGGGACAGGCAAAACAGCAGCGTTTTCGCTTCCGATTTTGGATATGATTGACGATACGAGTCGCAAAATCCAATTATTGGTGCTTTGTCCGACACGGGAATTATGTCTTCAGATTTCGAAGGACATAAAGAATTACTCTAAGTATATGAAAGACATCAAGACAACTGCGGTTTATGGTGGAAGTAGTATTGTAGAGCAGATGAGATCTTTGAAGGATAAACCACAAATCATTGTGGGAACTCCGGGAAGAGTAATTGATCTTATCAACAGAAAAGCACTAGACTTTTCTGCGATTCATTGGTTGGTATTAGACGAAGCTGATGAAATGCTTTCTATGGGATTCAAGGATGAATTGGAAACCATTCTAAGCGAAACTCCGGAAACGAAACAAACTTTCTTATTCTCTGCAACGATGAATAAAGAGGTGGAAAGAATTTCCAAGAATTATCTTACAAAACCACATCGTATTTCAGTAGGTTCTATCAACGAAGTGAAGAAGAACATTACTCACGAATACTATGTTGTAGGATACCGTCAGAAAAAAGAAGCATTGAAGAGACTTATTGATGCGAATCCTAACCAATACTCCATTATCTTCTGCAGAACGAGAATGGAAACTCAGGAGGTTGCTGATTTCTTAATGCAGAACGGATATGCAGCTGATGCTCTTCACGGTGATCTTTCTCAGGCGCAGAGAGATACGGTAATGAAGAAATTCAGATTGAAAAACATCGATATTCTTGTAGCAACAGACGTAGCAGCGAGAGGATTGGATGTGAACTCTTTAACTCACGTTATTCACTTCTCTTTACCGGATGATCCTGAAGTATTCGTTCACAGAAGCGGAAGAACAGGTAGAGCTGGGAAAGATGGTATTTCCATGGCTTTAATCAAGCCTGAAGAAAGCAGAAAACTGAAACAGATCAAATCTGCAACAAAAATTGAAATCAACGAGAAATTCATTCCTACTGGTGATGATATTATCAAAGCTCAGGTAGGTGGTGTATTCGAAAAATTATTGACGGAGCACGAAGATCTTTTCGAATTTGATGACAGCTTAATCCCGGATCTGAGCAACTTTACAAAAGAAGAACTGGTACACCAGCTTCTACAGTTCCAGTTGAGAGATCTTGCTTTATACTACAAAGACAAGCATGATCTTGTAGAGCAGAAATTCAGCAGCAGAGATGACGATTTCTCAAGAAGAGACCGTGGACGTGACAGAGACAGAGATAGAGGTCGCGACAGAGATAGAGGAGATCGTGGAAGAGACAGAGATCGTGGGGCAAAACCAAGAAGAAGAGATGAAAACATGGTAAGATTCTTCTTCAACCTTGGTAAGAAAGACCATTTGAAAAAGCTTGATGTTTTAGATATTATCAATAAGGCAACTGCTGGCGGAAAAACCAAAAAGAGAGCTGAAATCGGTGATATCGAAATCTTAGAGAAATTCTCTTTCTTCGAAGTTGAAAAATCTTTCAAAGACAATGTATTGAGCAATATTCAATCTATGAAGTTCAAAGGAAAAGATATGAGAGCTGAAGTAGCAAACTAATCTCTTCCTATACCATACAAAACCGGCATTAATGCCGGTTTTTTTATTTGATAATCAGTTGTTAAGCGAATGTTAACAAAACTTAATGTCATATAGTTTCACGTACAATCCTTTTTTAAGAAATTTGCACACGAATTATAAATACTAAAAAATGGGAATTGGTAATATTTTCCACGCTTTTCAACCAAAAGATAAAATCTTCTTTGTACTTTTCGAAAAAGTAACTGAAAATCTAGTTGCAATGTCAGAAGAATTCAACACAGGAATCAAGGATTTCGATCTTAATGACGATTCAATGTTGAAGAAAATGAGCGACTTCGAACACAAGAATGATGAACTCACTCACGAAATTTTCGTGGAATTAGGGAAAAACTTCATTACACCTTTTGACCGTGAGGATATCCACACACTGGCAACCGGGCTTGATGATATCGCTGATTATATCTACGCATCCACAAAATATATTTTCCTTTACAAATCACCTGAGATGAAGGCTTATTCAGACTTCTCTTTATTGATCCACAAAGCATGTCTTGAAATTCAGAATGCTATGAAAAACCTGAAAGGGTTTAAAAATATGGAACAGGTGAAAGAAGCTTGTATTAAGGTGAACTCTATTGAGAATATTGCCGACGATTTGCTTTCCAACTCAATGGTAGAATTATTTGAAACCAATGATGCCATCAACATTATTAAAGTTTCATCCGTATTAAACTACCTTGAAATTGTAACAGACAAAGCAGAAGATGTTGCCAATACCATTGAGAACATCATGATTAAATACGCCTAATACATAGCAAAAATGGAATTTCCGATTTTACTTATAGTTATTATTGCGCTGGCATTGATCTTCGATTATATCAATGGTTTCCATGATGCAGCCAACTCAATTGCAACTATAGTTTCTACAAAAGTTTTAACTCCATTCCAGGCTGTACTTTGGGCGGCGCTTTGGAACTTTGCAGCTTTCTTTATTGCTGCTTATATTATTGGAGAATTCAAAATTGGTAACACAATTGCCAAAACAGTTAACGAGAATTTTATCACCCTTGAAGTTATATTTTCCGGTCTTGTGGCAGCTATTGCCTGGAACCTCCTTACGTGGTGGTTCGGAATCCCTTCATCATCATCACATACGCTGATCGGAGGTTTCCTGGGAGCAGCTCTTATGCATGCTTTCATGATGGATTATCATGATGTGGTGGCAACACAGCCAGATCTTGGAATGTGGGGTACTGTTAAAGAAGCTTTCAATCAGGTTACCCATCAGAGTGTAGTGAAGTTTGATAAAGTAATTCCTATCTTCCTGTTCATTTTTATGGCACCAATTATAGGGATGATTATCTCAATCATCATTACCCTGATTATTGTACACCTTTATAAAAGATCAAACCCACACAAAGCAGACCAGTCTTTCAAAAGATTACAGCTGGCTTCTTCAGCTTTATTCAGCTTGGGGCACGGTTTGAATGATGCTCAGAAAGTAATGGGGATCATTGGTGCAGCACTTATCTATTATCATGTTGAAATGCTGCATGACCCGGTTTATCTGAATATTCCTGCTGCAGGACGTTTTGATTATTTTGCAGAACATTACCTTTGGGTTCCTTTGGTATCATTCCTTGCTATCGGTTTAGGAACCATGAGCGGTGGTTGGAAGATCATCAAAACTATGGGTACCAAGATTACTAAGGTAACTTCATTAGAAGGTGTAAGTGCAGAAACTGCAGGTGCTATTACCTTGTTCATTACAGACCACTTCGGTATTCCTGTATCTACTACCCATACGATTACTGGTTCTATCATCGGGGTAGGATTAACGAAAAGAATTTCAGCGGTAAGATGGGGAATCACTGTAAGCTTACTTTGGGCTTGGGTTCTTACCATTCCGATCTCTGCAATAGTAGCGGGAATTACCTATCTTGTGGTAACTTTCGTTTTCTAAAAAACAAATCATATAATTATATAAACTTTGTCCGTTTGGGCAAAGTTTTTTGTTTTATAAAGCCCTGAAAAATCGTATTTTTGTTCAAATTATAAGATTTTATGGAATTTTTAGACAGATACCAGCAGATTGTTGCAGATGCCATCACTAAATATACTTTTAAAGATAAACCTTCGGAGCTCTATGAGCCGATGAATTATATTATTTCCCATGGTGGAAAACGTCTTCGTCCTATTATGGTGCTGATGGCATGTGATATGTTCGGTGGAGATCTTAAACAGGCCATCAAACCTGCATTGGCTATCGAGTTTTTCCATAACTTCACCCTGATCCATGATGATATTATGGATGAAGCTCCTTTAAGAAGAAACAAGCCTACCATTCATACTTTACATGGCCTTAATGTAGGTATTCTTTCCGGAGACGGGCTGATGCTGAAAGCGTATAAGTTTTTTGAAGATCTTGAACCTGAAATTTTCAAAGCATGTATCAGAATATTTACCCACACAGGACTTCTGTTGTGTGAAGGACAGCAGTATGATATCAACTTTGAAACTCAGAAAGACGTTACTTTTGATGATTATATCAGAATGATTACCTATAAAACCGGAGTGTTAAGTGCTTCTTCATTTGAAATCGGGGCTTTGATCGCAAGAGCTGATTTTAAAGATGCGAAAGCTATTTTTAATTTCGGAAAGCATATCGGAATTGCGTTCCAGATTATGGATGATTATCTTGATGTATTCGGAGATCAGGCACAGTTTGGAAAAAAGCATGCCGGAGATATTTATGAGAACAAAAAAACGGTTCTGTATCTGTTAGCAAGAGAACATGCTACCGATGAAGAAAGAAAAGAACTGGATTACTGGTATTCTAAGAAGACTGAAAATGTTGATAAGGTGTATGGCGTAGAAAAGATTTTCAGAAGAACAAAAGTAGATGAAAAAGCTTTACGTCTGATTGAAAAACATAATGAAATAGGACAAAGTTACCTTCAGAAAATAGATGTTCCGGAAGAAAAGAAAAAACCTTTCATTGAACTGGCTAATTATTTGTTGAGAAGAGAAAGTTAATATAGGTAACAGAGGGTAGTTAGCAGGTAACAGCAATTTACCTGCAACCTGTTCCCTGTAACCTAATCCCTATACAATGAAATTCAGAACCGAAGTTGATATTCCCGTATCAGAAAAGAAGATTGAGATTGAAGATAAAATATTTTCAATAGGATCATGCTTTGCCTCTGAAATGACAGATCTACTTCAGGACGGACAACTTCAGACTCTTAACAACCCCTTTGGGACTATTTTTAATCCTTTTTCCATCAATAATGCCATCAACAGATTACATGATTCTGCATTTTACGAAGAAGAGGAACTGATTACTTACAATGAAGAATACATCTCTCTGGATCATCACACCAGTTTTGATACCCGATATATTCATCAGACCCTGGACAGGATTAACGGTGCTATTGAAGCGGGAAATGCCTTTCTTCAGGAAGCTGACTGGATCATTATCACTTACGGATCTTCATTTATCTATGAATTTCTTCCCAAGAAAAAGCTGGTAGCCAACTGTCACAAAATTCCGCAGAAGTTTTTTGAGAAAAGATTACTTTCCCATCAGGAGCTGACAAGCTCAATTTACCATACAATTCTGGATCTTAAAGATATTTGTAAAGAAGGAGTGCAAATTCTGTTTACCGTTTCCCCCGTAAGGCATACAAAAGACGGAATGGTAGAAAACCAATTGAGCAAATCCAAGCTGATTACGGCTATCCATGAGTCTATTTCTATGTTCGAAGACTGTCATTATCTGCCGGTTTATGAGATTTTAATGGATGACCTCAGGGATTACCGTTTTTATAAAGAAGATATGATTCATCCCAGTACGCAGGCGGTTAATTATATATTTGAGAAATTCGGGAAGTCTTATTTTTCAGAAGAAACCCAGAACTTTATCAAAGAAAATTTTAAGATCATCAAGGCTCTTGAACACAAGACAAGCGATAAGAAAGATCCTAAGTTTATTGAGTTCAGAGAAAAACTGGATCAGAGAATTGAAGTACAGCGCAAGAAGGTAAAACATAAAATATTTTAAATGCCTGATTTCACCAGAATTGACTATCTGAAAGATGGAAATGAAAGACAGAAAAAAGCTTACGAAATTCTTACAAAATATCGTGTTTTCGATAAATTGAAGGATTATTCTCCAATTTTAGCAGGAACTGTTCCTATTGAGATTGATATCAAAGGAAGTGATCTGGATCTTATTTTCGAGGTGGATTTAAAATTTGAACAGGATTTTCTGGATGATTTACTATTTTGCCAGCTTATTCCTCATGATGCAGAAGTGGAATATCCCATTGTAAACGGGGAGAAATGTATTACGTTAAATTTTATACTGGACGGGTTTCTTATTGAGATTTTTGGACAAAATAAGCCTACAACAGAGCAGAATGCATACCTTCACATGGTTGCAGAATACAAAATATTACTGAAAAAAGGAAAAAAATTTAAACAAAAAATAATAGAGCTGAAAAAACAGGGAATAAAAACAGAGCCAGCTTTCGGACTATTGCTGGGACTTGAAAACCCTTATGAAGATCTGTTGAAATTTTAAATAAAATGATTGATACACATACACATCTATACGCAGAAGAATTTGATGAAGACAGAAAAGAAGCTATTCAGAGAGCTTTAGATAAAGGAATTAATGAATTTTACCTTCCTGCCATCGATTCTGAATCCCATGAGAAAATGCTGCAGCTGGAAACAGACTATCCGGGCCAGATTTTTTCTATGATGGGGCTGCATCCCTGCTATGTAAAGCCAGAATCGTGGGAAAAAGAACTTGAAATCGTAAAAAATTATCTTGGTCAGAGACATTTTCCGGCCATTGGAGAGATTGGAATTGATCTTTATTGGGATAAAACAACACTTGATATTCAGGTGAAAGCCTTTGAACAGCAGATTGATTGGGCGATAGAAAAAGACCTTCCGATTGTCATCCATACCAGAGAAAGTTTTGATGAAACATTTGAGGTTCTGGAAAGAAAAAAACATCCGAAACTTAGAGGAATCTTCCATTGCTTTTCTGGAAATCTGGAACAGGCAAAACATGCCATTGATCTTAATTTTATCTTGGGAATCGGTGGAGTAGTGACTTTTAAAAATGGAAAAATAGATCAGTTTCTGAACGAAGTTCCATTGGATAAAATTGTTCTGGAAACAGATTCTCCATATCTGGCTCCGGTTCCTCAAAGAGGGAAAAGAAATGAAAGCTCTTATCTTGATCTGGTTGCCGGAAAACTGGTGGATATCTATGGGAAAGACTTTTCTGAGATAGACCGTATTACAACAGAAAATGCCAAAAACATTTTTCAAATACCATAATTAATGAATGCCCTGTTAAATTTTATTAGGAGCAACAGGTTGAATGGCATATTGCTGTTTGCTGTTTATTTCATCATTAATCTTTTATTTCTGACAAAATATGGAATCAGGCAGTCTTTTGTTCCTCTTACTATTTTAGTTATTCTTTTTTCAGGGGGTAATTTATTATTATTCTCTTTAGGAAAATGGTCCTGGTTGAAAAAATTATGGACCGAAAAATCTGTATATGTTCTTATCGTTTTTATAACTATTGTTTACATTGCTTTGTGCCATGTGATAAAAGATCCCTACAAAATGAATATTGACAGATGGGCAACTTTAGAATTTTCTGTGGAGCATTGGATAAAAGGAGAATATATCTATGATACTCCAAATTTCATGGGAAATTTATCCTCTTATCTCCCCGGGCAATTGCTTTTGTCAAGTGTTTTTTATTTTTTAGGGAATGTCGGATACCTTCAGGTTGCTGCCTTCTTACTGTTTTCCTATGTTATTTTTTTAGAATTTAAGAGCAATTTTCATAGATTTTTTGCGATAGGAATGTTGGGTATTTCCCTGGCTTATATTTATGAAGTGGTCTGTAAGAGTGATTTTATCTCTTCCTTTATTGCAGTTGCAGCCTTTATTCTTTTTTGGAGCAGAAAGTTTAAAGATGATTACTTTAAAAGACCTTTTCTGTTGGGAATATGCATAGGAATTCTATGTCTTACAAGAAGCGCAGTGATCATCCCTTTGATTATTTTTTTATTAAATCCTTTTATTAAAACCAGCTGGAAAAATAAAATAAAATTTGGGGTATGCTTTTTATTGACGGTAGCAATCTTATTGGCATCTGTTCTGCTGCCTGCCAAAAATATTGAGCATGTGCTGCAATATAATCCTCTTAATCTTCAGGGACAAAGCAATAAATTTGTTATGCTGTTCTTTATGATACTGTCGGTTATCCTTTCCTTCTATGTTAAAAAAATAGAAACAGTATTTTACTTCTCAGCTTATATTCTTTTTTTGGTGATGTTAAGTTTTGTAGGTGAACAGTATTTCACTTTAGGGTTTTCTTACCAGAATAATTTCTTTTCTACCACTTATCTGGCAGCTTGTTTACCTTTTTGTATTATCGGTTATTGCTATACAAAACAAAAAACAGAATAATAATCAACGATCATAAAAAAGGCCGTTTTCACAAGTTGTGAGACGACCTTTTTTATTTTATTTCTTTCTTGTGAAATTCTTGTTCTTAGGTTTTTTAAACCCTACCGAAGCTCCCGCAGAAGGCTTTTTACGGTTGTTACTCTGCCTTGAGCTGTTACTGTTGCCTGTTGTTTTAGGTTTCTCACCACCTGCATGCACAGGTTTGTTATTTGAATCCCTTTTCTGGGCAACAAGATCATCAGTATGGAACGGATGATCTTTGATTACGGGGATTTTCTTTCCAATCAGTTTCTCTGTATTCTTTAAATTCAAAAGATCAAGTCCGTCTACAAAAGATATAGAATTACCTTCGGCTCCGGCTCTTCCGGTTCTTCCGATTCTGTGTACATACGTTTCAGAAACATCGGAAAGCTCAAAATTGATCACGAACTTCAATTCATCAATATCAATTCCTCTGGCAGCAATATCTGTGGCGACAAGAACCCTTGTTTTTCCGGATTTAAAATTATTCAATGCATTTTGTCTCGCATTCTGAGATTTGTTACCGTGAATTGCTTCTGCAGAGATATTATCCTTCTGAAGTTTTCTGGAAATCTTATCTGCACCGTGCTTCGTTCTTGCAAAAACCAATACAGAGTCTGAAATATCATTTTGCAGAATATGAGAAAGTAAATTCAGTTTATTATCCTTTTCTACGAAATACACAGATTGTTTGATGGTATCTGCCGTAGAAGAAACCGGAGTTACCTCTACTTTTATCGGATTATTGAGGATAGAATTAGCCAGTTTTTGAATTTCAGCCGGCATTGTTGCGGAAAAGAATAAAGTTTGTCTTCTCTGAGGTAAAAGTTTAATGATTCTTTTTACATCATGTACAAAACCCATATCCAGCATTCTGTCTGCTTCATCAAGAACAAAAATCTCAAGATTTTTCAGGCTGATTATGCCCTGTGCAATAAAGTCCAGAAGTCTTCCCGGTGTTGCTACCAGAATATCAATACCTTTTCTCAAAGCTGCCTCCTGGTTTCCTTGCTTTACTCCTCCGAAGATAACAAGTTGTTTTAATGGAAGATATTTACCGTACGCATTAATGTTTTCCTCAATCTGAATAGCCAGTTCTCTGGTTGGTGTAAGGATTAATGCTTTAATATGTTTGTTGGGAATTTTATTTTTGGATAAATTCTGTAGGATGGGGATGGAAAAAGCAGCTGTTTTTCCTGTTCCTGTCTGCGCACAACCTAAAAAGTCTCTGCCTTCCAGAATATCAGGAATAGATCTTTCCTGAATAGGCGTAGGTGTGGTGTATCCCTGCTCCTGGATTGCTTTTGCAATAGGTTCTATTAAGTTTAAGTCTGTAAAATTCAAATGAATTATTTTAAAATTTAAATAAAAATTCCTTCAGTCTGAAAGAATTACATTCTGCAAAGGTAGTTTAAAAAAAATTAAGATTTTTATTCTGCTCATTTGTATCTTTATAAAGCTTATTTTATGGCTGTAAAATATCAATGGCCACCCATATACAAGCAGCCAATTGTTTTATTGTAAAAATCTTATCTGGATCAAAAGATCATAGTAAATGAAATTATTTCACTTTAGTCCATTGCTGGTTTTTTCGTAAATTTTCAAAAAACTGATACAGTTCCGAAAGCTTTTCGCTTCCACGCTTTCCGTAATCTTCCACATTTTTTGAAGTCCCGTCAGCGAATTGTACTCTTAAATAGGCGGTTGGAAGATCGGTAATATTGTGTTCACCGTATTTGTTATTCAAACTTTTTACATTTAAGCCATCAAGTAAACTGATTAATTTATTATAATCTTCTTCTTTAATGACTCCTTTAAAAGTTCCTTCACGTGGTTTGGAGAACTCATCTTTGGAAGGCTTATCATTAAAATTAAAATGTTCTGCTTCAAAAACTGCAGTTCTGTCCTGGTTGATTGTTATTTTAAAAACAGGGCAGAAACCAAAACACGGAGTTGCCTCATATTCAATTGCAGTATATTTTGAATTTACTTTTTGAGAAGTTGTACAGGATGTCAAAAACACAAATGCGCAAATGGCGAGGAAATATTTCATAGTCTTTTTAAATTTGAAAGAGTCTCCCAAGAATTGTTCCAAAAGATAAAATTTTCTTTGTTTCGATGTTAAACATAAAATAGTAAATCTGCTTAACCTTTAAGATTGTATCAAGTGTTAAGAATATGAAGATAAGCTCTGCTTTATGCTTAAGAGATCAGAATGATTCATCTTAACGATGCTTTATTTTTAAATCTTTTCTTAATGGTTTAAAAATTCATGGGAAATTTTATAAAGAAAAACAGCCTCAGAGGAAATCTGAGGCTGTTTTTTATGCTGCAGCTCTATTTTCAAAATAAAACTGATAAATCAATGTACGTCTATCCGTGCAATTGTTTCCAGATAGCATCTTTCAGCTCCATAAGGCCTTCTCCGGTAACCCCTGAGAAAAATAGAGGCTGTTTGTTTTCCGGGAACTCTGCTGCAATTTCTTTTTTCAGTTCATCATCCAGAAGATCAGATTTTGAAACGGAAACAATGAAATCTTTATCCAAAAGTTCCGGGTTGTACTCCTTCAGTTCGTTTTCAAGAATTTTAAACTCCTGGAAATGGTTTTCAGAATCGGCCGGAATTAAGAATAAAAGGATAGAGTTTCTTTCAATATGTCTCAGGAATCTGTGTCCTAAACCTTTTCCTTCTGCTGCTCCCTCAATGATTCCCGGGATATCAGCCATCACAAATGATTTGTAATTTCTGTAATCTACAATCCCAAGGTTAGGAGTTAATGTAGTAAAAGCGTAATTGGCAATTTTGGGTTTTGCTGCAGAAACAGAAGCCAAGAGTGTAGATTTTCCAGCATTTGGAAATCCAACAAGTCCTACATCGGCCAAAATTTTAAGCTCGAAGACTACATAGCCTTCTTCGCCATCCATTCCGGGTTGAGCATATCTTGGAGTCTGATTGGTAGAGGATTTAAAATGTTCGTTTCCTTTTCCTCCTTTTCCTCCCTGCATCAAAATGATTTCCTGTTTATCTTCAAGGATTTCTCCGATAATTTCACCTTCTTCATTTTTAGCGATAGTCCCAATAGGAACATCGATATAAATATCAGAACCGTCAGCTCCTGTCAGCTGGTTTTTCGCTCCGTTTTCACCTCGTTCTGCTTTTATGTGACGGGTATATCGGAGTGGAAGCAAAGTCCATTCATTAGCATTTCCTCTCATGATGACGTGTCCGCCGCGACCTCCGTCGCCACCGTCAGGCCCCCCTTTAGGAATATACTTTTCACGGCGAAGGTGGGCAGAACCAGCACCTCCGTGTCCGCTTTTACAATGGATCTTTACGTAATCTACAAAGTTAGACATATAGTTTGTGTTGCGGGTTGCAGGGATGAAACTTCTTATCCCTTGCCATATCCCGATTATTTAATTTTCTCTACCTCAGCGAAAAGTTTTTGGGAAATCTCATCAATTTCTCCAACACCGTTTACCTCTACATATTTCCCCTGCTGCTTATAAAGCTCGGCAACTTCTGCTGTCTTGGTATAATATTCTTTAATTCTGTTTTCGATGATCTCTACATTGCTGTCGTCTGATCTTCCGCTGGTTTCACCTCTTTTCAGAAGTCTTTCAACCAAAATTTTGTCCTCTACTACCAATGAAAGACAGATGTCAATCTCGTCATTCAGTACTTCTTTAACGATAGTCTCCAATGCTTCTGTCTGAGCAGTTGTTCTTGGATATCCGTCAAAAATAAAACCATTGGTATCAGTAGGTTTTTTGATCTCGTCGATCAGCATATCTGTTGTTACCTGATCCGGAACCAATTCTCCCTTATCGATGTATGACTTCGCCAGTTTTCCAAGTTCAGTGTCATTTTTCATGTTGTATCTGAAAAGATCACCTGTTGAAACCTGTTTTAAATTGAATTTCTCGATCAGATTCTGGGCTTGTGTTCCTTTTCCACTTCCTGGAGGGCCGAACAGAACAATGTTTATCATAATGTTGATACGCTTCCAGCAATTGGCATTTTGCTTCCGGCTCCTGGCTTTTGGCGGTTTGCTCTTTGCTTTCAGCTTTTTTAAGTTAATATTAAATTTATTTCTTTATTATAATTTTTAAGCTAAAAGCTATCAGCTAATAGCCAACAGCGTTTAATGGTTGATTTGTCCGTCTTCCAGCTGATATAAATTTGGAAGGTTTCTTCCCAATTCATCATAATCCAGTCCGTATCCAAGTACAAATTTGTTTGGGATTTCCTTTCCGATGTAATCCAGTTTGAAATCTTTCTTGTAAATCTCAGGTTTCAATAGAAAACTAGCCAGTTTTACAGATTTAGGACGTTGTGTTTCTTTGAAATATTTGAAAAGACTTTCAACCGTATTTCCTGTATCTACGATATCCTCAACAATGATGATATGGCGGTCTTTTACGTCTTTTGTAAGCTCCATTTTCTGATAAACGATCCCCGTAGACTCAGTTCCTACATAAGAGCTCATTTGAATGAAGGCAATTTCGCATTCCCCCGGGTAATATTTTAAAAGATCAGAGAAGAACATCACCACTCCATTTAACACCCCAATGAAAACAGGAACTTCATCCTTGTAATCTTCATAAATTCTTAACGCTGTCTCTTTTACAATTTCCTGAATTTCGGCATCCTTTAAATAAGGAACGAAAGTTTTGTCGTGAACTTTAATGCTTTCCATAAAATTTTTAGTAGGAGGCAAAGTTACGGATTTTTGATTAAAATACTTTCCTGTTTTTATCAGTTTGAAACTTTGATGGTTTCAGGACATCTGAATTGAATAATATGATAAAGTCTGTTTAAATAATAATAAAGAGAAGCTTTTTAACGAGACATTAAGGTATAACCTTAAAAAACGACTCCGCAAACAATGAAAAATAAACAAGTGTTTAAAACAAAGAAGCAAAAGAGGGGGATAAATGTTCTGATTGAAATGAAAAAGAATGATATTCAGGAAAATGACTATCTTTGTTCTTTCAAACCCAACAATACAGACATGTAGGATATCATTTCTTTCAGATTCATAAAAACAGTAATGAAGAAGTTGCTGGTGTTCAACCATTATTAAGAAAGAAATCATGATTTTACTACAAAATATATCCTTTGGGTTTCCGGGAGGAAATCTTCTATTTAATCATATCAATTTAACAATACAGTCTCATACCAAATCTGCTCTGGTAGGGAGTAATGGCGTGGGAAAATCAACCCTGCTGAAAATAATCGCGGGAGAAATACAGCCTCTCAACGGCAATACCAATATTCCGGGTAATATCTTTTATGTACCGCAGATATTTGGAAATTTAAATGATCTTACCATTGCAGAATGCCTGAGGATAGATCAGAAACTCCATGCTCTTCAAAAAATTACCAATGGAGAGGTGGACGAAATATATTTTGAAACGCTCAATGACGACTGGGATATTGAAGAAAGATGCCAGCATACTTTGGAGCATTGGGGTCTCGAAAATTTTGAATTAACTCAAAAACTGAAAGACCTGAGTGGAGGACAGAAGACTAAAGTTTTTCTCGCCGGAATTCAGATCAATCAACCTGATATTATTGTATTGGATGAACCTACCAACCATTTGGATCTTAATGGCAGGAAATTACTGTATGATCTTATCAACAAAACAGATGCAACAGTGTTTATCGTAAGCCACGACCGTAATTTGCTCAATCTTGTGGATACCATATTCGAATTAAGCAATCAGGGAATTGCAACTTATGGTGGAAACTATGACTTTTATGCCAAACAGAAAGAAGTGGAGGAGGAAGCATTGCAAAATGATATCCATTCCAAAGAACGTGCTCTGAAAAAAGCAAAAGAAAAGGAAAGGGAAACTCTGGAAAGAAAGCAAAAACTGGATGCAAGAGGTAAAGGGAAGCAGGAAAAGTCCGGAGTAGCCAGAATTATGATGAATACGCTTCGGAATAATGCTGAAAAAAACAGTTCAAAACTTAAAAGTGTACACGCAGAGAAAATTAGTGGGATTTCCGGTGACTTAAGAGATCTGCGTTCCTCCTTAAAGAATTCTGATCAGATGAAAGTTAATTTTAATGATTCCAATCTGCATTCAGGAAAGATCCTTGTTACCGTTGAAGATATTAATTTCACTTACGGAAAAGAAAAACTCTGGAAAGAAAACATCAGTATGGAGGTGCGAAGCGGAGACCGAATATCAGTGAAAGGCTCAAACGGTTCCGGAAAAACTACCCTGATAAAACTTCTGCTGGGAAATATTAAACCTTCGGAAGGAAAAATAAATAAGATAGAATTCAACAGTATCTATATTGACCAGGAATATTCCCTTATTGATAATGATTCAACGCTTTACGATTTTGTACAGACTTTCAATGACAATGCCATGCAGGAATCCGAAGTGAAAACATTACTGACCAGATTTTTATTTTGGAAAGATACCTGGGACAAAAAATGTGGAATGCTAAGTGGCGGAGAGCGTTTACGGTTGCTTCTCTGCGGACTTTCCATCAGTAATAAAGCACCCGATATGATTATCCTTGATGAACCTACCAATAATTTAGATCTCCAGAATGTGGAAATTCTCACCAATTCTATAAAAGATTATCATGGTACCCTGCTGGTGATTTCCCATGATGAGGTTTTCCTTCAGGAGATTGGAATTGACAGAGAATTGATGCTGGGGTAATTATTATATTTCTTGCAAATCAGACAAAATCCTTTTTAGATATTCAATAGGGGTGGGCTTTAGCCCGCCTTCAACATCAAAACAACTCCATCTGCTTTAGCCAAAACTTATACAGAAATTCCAGATCAATGCTATCTGGAATTTTTATTTTGTTCTTATTATTTTAAGATCCAGTTATGGATTTCCTTCAGAACCTGTTCTCTTATGGATTCGTTTAAAATCTCATGACGCATATCAGGATAGATTTTTAAGTCCACATTTTGAAAACCATCAATTTTTAAGTTGTTGACGGTTTGCATGACTCCTTTTCCAAAATCACCGATCGGATCGTTCTGCCCGCTTACGAATAAAAAAGGAAATGATTTAGAAATAGGTGCAGCCCAGTTTCTCGCTGTCGCTTTTTTATAAATGGTAAATAAAGTATAAAAAGCATTATGAGTGAACGGAATTCCACAAAGTTCATCCTGTTCAAAAGCTTGTCGGTTTTTAGGATTTACACTGAGCCAGCTGGTATCACTGAAATCTTTATCCTTTTTAAAATGTTTGTTATTGACACTCGTGAAAACAGAATTCAAAAAAGTACGATGATGAGGCGCTATGGCATTGGCCAATGACAAATAAACTCTCAATATATTGATTCCCGGTAAAGGTCCGCCGGTTCCTGTAATGATAGCCCCGGAAAATTTACTGCTTGCTTTTTGAAGAAGACATCGTGTAATAAAAGATCCCATAGAATGTCCCAGAATAAAATGGGGGACATCCGGATATTGTTCTGCAAGATAATCTGCCATCATTTCAGCATCTGCAACAAGCCTTTCATCCGGTTTTTCAAGCTGGAAGAAACCAATATCTTTTTTCTCTTTTACAGATTTTCCATGTCCCAGGTGATCATAGGTCAATACAGCAATTCTATGAGACGCAAAATATGCTGCAATCTCTGCATATCTTCCGCTGTGTTCCTGCATGCCGTGAACGATGAGAAGAGTGGCTTTTGCTGTTTGTGTAGAGAATTGAGTATAGTAAAGCCGGGATTCGCTGTTTATTTTTGATGGGAGAAAGGCTGATGTTTGGGATAGTGACATAGAAAATTGTTTGGGTGTTGATCAAAGATAGGGAATAAAAAAGTTTTGCATTAACAAAAACTATTCCTCCTTTTTAATTGATACTGCCCATAACCTTTTATCCAGATTATATTTCTTTTCTAGACTTAAATTTGTAATCGTCCAGCCAAAATCAGTCTGGCTTTTATCAATTATATTTAGTGTATAAACTTTATCTTTTTCAAAAAAATGATTTCCATATAACTCAGGACATTTTATTATAATGGGAATTTTTTTATTTGTATAACTTTTTATGTTAGAATCAATAATTTCGAATTCTACTACTGTAGCATAAGCAATATAACCACAATCTGGAGGTAGAGAAATATCACTTACTATTTTTCCGGTAAGTTTATATTTCCCGTTTTCCATTTTTTTGGGTGAGAAACTCAAAGAAGTACCTAGAAAAAGCATCGAAAAGAGTAGATAAATGATTTTTTTCATTGGAGTTTTAAATTATATTAAGCTTTTTCGGAAAGTCAAAACTAATAAAATATTTAGTTGAATTGGTTGGCATATTTTGTAAGTACAATGATACAGAATAAATCTTATTAATATTTCATCTTTACTATTTCCAACCTCATGATTTTCACCCCACCCCAAAATAAAATTCCTCTCAAATTTGCTCACCCAATTTTTTAAAAGTAATTTTGCACGAATCTAAAAACAAAAGTAAAATATGTCAACTTATGTAGTTGTAGGTCTTCAGTACGGAGATGAAGGCAAAGGAAAAATCACGGATGTTTTATCAGCAAAATCGGACTATGTAGTACGTTTCCAGGGTGGAGACAATGCTGGTCACACGGTTTATGTGGGTGATGAGAAATTCGTTCTACACCTTCTTCCTTCAGGAGTTCTTCAATGCAAAGGGAAATGTATCATTGCGAACGGAGTAGTGGTAAACCCTAAGTCTTTCATTAAAGAAGTTGGTCAGATCGAGAGCAAAGGCTTGAGAACAGATCATATCTTTATCAGCAGAAGAGCGCATGTCATCATGCCTTACCACATCCTTTTGGATACTTACCGTGAAGAGGAACACGGAGGAACTCAGATCGGAACTACCAAAAAAGGAATCGGACCTTGTTATGAAGATAAAATTGCAAGAGTCGGGATCAGAATGGTAGACCTTTTAAATCCTGAAATTTTAAGAGATAAAATCGAGAAAAACTTAAAAGTTAAAAATTCTCTTTTTGAAAAATATTACGGAAAGCCAACGTTAGACGTTGAAGAAATCTACAACGAATATTTAGCAATCGGAAAACAGCTTCAGGACAGAATCGTTGATACAGAATTAGAGCTGAACGAAGCGATCAGAGACGGTAAAAACGTCTTATTCGAAGGTGCACAGGCGTTAATGTTGGATATCGACTTCGGTACCTATCCATACGTAACTTCATCTTCTCCGTCTACAGGAGGTGTTTGTTCAGGAGCAGGTGTGCCGCCAACTTCACTTCAGAACTTAATTGGTGTTGCAAAAGCTTACTGTACAAGAGTTGGAAACGGACCTTTCCCTTCTGAACTGGATAACGAACTGGGTGAAAAAATCAGACAGATCGGTGGTGAATTCGGAGCAACTACAGGTAGACCAAGAAGAACAGGTTGGTTAGACCTTGTTTCTTTAAAGCATGCTTGTATGATTAACGGTATCAATAACCTTGTCATCACTAAGCTTGACGTTCTTACAGGAATTGAGAATCTGAAAGTAGTAACGCATTACAAAACTGAAGACGGAAAAATCATCGATTATTTCACTTCTTCAACAGAAAAACTATACAATTACGAGCCAATCTACCAGGATTTACCAGGCTGGAGCGAAGATATTACGAAAGCAAGAAGCTATGATGAACTTCCTGACACCGCTCAGAAATATATCGAGTTTATAGAAAAATACTTAGGAATCAACGTATACTTGGTTTCTGTAGGTCCTGAAAGAAGTCAGAATATCATCAGAAAAGAATTATTCTAATATTCTTAGAGATTAAAATAATAGAGAGACTATCATTGGATGGTCTCTTTTTTTTTTACCCTTGTCAAGGTTCAAAACCTTGACAGGGATAAGGTAATGAATTGCTATTTATTTACAGAAGAAATAACTCCTTTTTCTCCTGTAAACTTTCTATTTGTAAATGTTAAAATTTAAACATTGTCATAAAATTTTCTAATATTATGTTGTTTTAGTAAAATTTTGGCAGATGTTTTGATATTATAATATTGCTTATCGATAAGAGCTAACAAAACTAATAATCAAAATTTTTAACAGTTTAAATAGTAGTAGTGATGAAACAACATAACCAAAACCAGGAATTTCGGTTCAACGAAGTCCTGTTCGAGCACCGCAATAAAGAATATGGTGCCTATGCATTAAGAAATGAATCAGATAGAATATTAACCAAAGCGCTTTTTATCGGAGCAAGTCTAATGGCTGCAGTATCTATTACGCCGTTTGTGATTTCTGCATTTAAACCTGCAGAAGTACCTACAGGAACTGTATATAATCTTCCACATGTAATTGAGATTCAAGATGTAGAAAAGCCGAAAGATCCTCCTGTACAAATTGTAAAACCAACGCCACCAGCTCCCGCAGTAAAAACATATGATGACAGAATGCCAGAGCCTAAAGCGATTGTTACCAATGAAAAACAAGTTGTAGATAAAACGAATGCCGTAGCAAGCACAGAAACATCTGAAGGTAAAGAAATACCAAATACAACCTATATTCCGATTGTTCCGCGTGTTATTGGAGGTGATGGTCCACCTGCGGTAAAAGTTGATCCAGTAGTTGAAAAAGCAGATCCTAAAAAGATTGAAACGGAATTAAGTGTAGAAGCCAATTTTGCAGGAGGAATAGACTCCTTCAGAAATAAAGTGATGAACAGCTTCGACAGTTCAGGATTTGAATCCGAAGATGTCGTAAAAACGACAGTTACCTTTATTGTAGAAATGGACGGAACCATCTCAGGGGTAAAAGCTAACGGAACCAACGCCGATTTTAACAATGAGGCAATGAGAACAATTAAAATGATTTCCAACAAAGGAAAATGGATTCCCGCCAAAAACAAAAAAGGAGAATTCGTAAGAAGTTATTTCAAATTTCCCATCTCCATGAAATTTGAGAATTAATACGAAAAAGTAAATTTCAAATAGTTATCCACAAAGAATTTTTTTTGTGGATAATTTTTTTTATCGTTAAATTGCTTATTAACAATATTTTAACTCAATTTTGATTTTCCTCACTCACCGAGAGCAAAGAAAAAAGTGTATTTTTGAAACTTAAAGTTCTAATAATGGCAAAAATCATAGGTATTGCTAATCAAAAAGGAGGCGTTGGTAAAACTACCACCGCTGTAAACCTGGCGGCAGCATTAGGAGTATTGGAAAAAAGAATATTAATCATCGATGCTGATCCTCAGGCGAATGCTACATCCGGCCTGGGTGTTGAAGATGTTCAGTATTCAACATATAATCTGCTGGAGCACAGTGCGGATACGAGAGTCTGTATCAAAAGAACGGCAACTCCGAACCTGGATATTATTCCGTCACATATCGATCTGGTAGCAGCGGAAATTGAATTGGTAGACAAGGAAGACCGTGAGTATATGCTGAAAAAAGCATTGGCAAGCGTAAGAGATGATTATGATTATATTATCATCGACTGTGCACCGAGTTTAGGTCTTATTACCGTCAATGCTCTTACGGCAGCAGATTCTGTAATCATTCCGATCCAGTGTGAATATTTCGCATTAGAAGGGCTTGGGAAACTTTTGAATACCGTTAAAAATGTTCAGAAGATCCATAATAAAGATCTTGGAATTGAAGGTCTTCTTTTAACCATGTATGACAGCCGATTGAGATTATCCAATCAGGTAGTGGAAGAAGTAAATCTGCATTTCCCTGAGATGGTTTTTGAAACCATTATCAGCAGAAACGTAAGATTGAGTGAAGCACCAAGTTTCGGGGAAAGTATCCTGAATTATGATGCAGAAAGTAAAGGAGCTGTTCAGTATATTCAGTTAGCTGAAGAAGTTCTTTTGAAGAATGAAAACTTAATAAAGAATTAAATTAATAATAAATGGCAATAAGTGAATGCCAGGCATCACTTTTCAAACATCATTTATCAATTATATCTATGAAGGACAAAAAAAGAGCTATGGGACGCGGCTTGGGCGCCATTTTAAGTGCAGAATCCAAAGCAACTATCAATTCCGCTACTGATGAAGGAGCAGATAAGTTTGTGGGAAATATTGTGGAAGTTGCGCTTGAAGATATCTATCCGAACCCAACGCAGCCGAGAACTTATTTTGATGAAAAAGCATTAAATGAGCTAGCACAGTCAATCAAAAACTTGGGTGTAATCCAGCCGATTACCCTGAGAAAAGACGGTGAAAAGTTTGAAATCATTTCCGGGGAAAGACGTTACAGGGCAACTAAAATTGCAGGGTTAACGACTATTCCTGCCTATATCCGTTTAGTGAATGACCAGGAGCTTCTTGAGATGGCTCTTGTTGAAAATATCCAGAGAGAAGATCTTGATGCTATCGAAATAGCATTAACCTATCACAGGCTTTTAGAAGAAATAGGTCTTACTCAGGAAAACCTGAGCCAGAGAATAGGAAAGGACAGAAGTACCATTACCAATTCTATCAGACTGTTAAGATTAAATCCGGATATTCAGAATGCCATCAGAAGCGGTGAGATTTCTGCAGGACACGGAAGAGCCATTATCAGCCTTGAAAGTGAAGAGGATCAGCAGGTTTTGTTTGATCTTATTATCAAAGAAAAATTAAACGTTCGTCAGGCTGAACAGGCTGCCGCTGCATTAAAGAACCCAAAATCTGCTGCCGCTAAAAAAGCAAAAGTAGAGCTTTCCAACAACTATAAAAAAGCCCAGAAGACCATTGCAGATATCTTGGACGTAAAAGTAGAGATCAAAGCTTCTGGAAATGGTAAAAAAGGTAAGATTGTTCTGGACTTCAAAAATGAAGAAGAGCTGGAATATATTTTATCCCATATTAAATAAATGAAGAAAATATTTTTCACATTTTTCTTGTGTATCGCTGCACTGGCTTACTCACAAGTAAAACCTATCGATACCGTTCGGATGCAGACTCTTCCGAAAGAAGAACCTCGTGTGGTGAAACCAGGCAAAACAGAAGCAAAGATTATTGAAGATCTTGAAAAAGCCAATGGTCCCACAGTAAAAACTATAAAGCTGAATCCTACCAGAGCGGGATTGTATTCCGCAGTTTTACCTGGATTAGGACAGTTTTATAATAAAAAATACTGGAAGATTCCCATTGTTTGGGGAGCGGTAGGAGCGGGAGTTGGTATTGCTGTATGGAATGATAACCAATACAAAAAATATCGGGAATATTACGTAGCAAAACTGAACGGTACACCAAATGAATTTGTAGACACCCACCCTTGGCTGGACAAAAGAGCTTTGGGTAATGCACAGGACAGAGCCAAAAGGCAAAGGGATTATGCCATTGCTATTACAGGTCTGATCTATATTCTGAATATTGTAGATGCTGTAGTAGATGCCCATCTTTACGAAAGCCGTCATGACCCGGATCTGGTTTTTAAGCCATCGGTTATTCAGGATCAGTATGGGTACAGTGCACCGAAAACAGGATTCAGTTTAAGTTACAGATTTTAAAAGACAATAGACCTGCAGAAAGTTCTTAGGATTGAATGCAGTTTAAAAAAATAAAAAGATTATATGAAAATAGCATTAGTCGGTTACGGTAAAATGGGTAAGATCATTGATGAGATCGCACAGAAGAGAGGTCATGAAGTAGTTGCCCGTCTGAAGGAAACCCCAACTGCTGAGAATCTTAATAATCCGGATGTTGTGATTGAATTTTCACTGCCGGAAGTTGCATTTGAAAACATCAAAGCTTGTCTTGAAAATAAAATTCCGGTGATCTGCGGAACAACAGGATGGCTTGATCAAAAAGCTGAAATTGAAAAACTGGCTGTAGATAACGAAACAGCTTTCCTATATGGCTCTAATTTTAGTTTAGGAGTAAATTTATTCTTTGCTTTAAATGAAAAATTGGCAGCTCTGATGAAAAACGTAGATGAATACTCTTGCCAGCTGGAAGAGATTCACCACATTCATAAGAAAGATGCTCCAAGTGGAACTGCCATTTCCATTGCAGAAGGAATCATTCAAAACAATCCGAAATTTGATGCCTGGAAGCTGGAAGAAACAGAAGGGAAGCAGCTTGGAATTTTTGCAGTACGTGAAGATGAAGTTCCCGGAACGCACAGCGTGTACTACAGAAGTGAGGTAGACGAAATCGAGATCAAACATACCGCATTCAACAGAAATGGTTTTGCACTGGGAGCTGTAGTAGCTGCAGAGTGGATTAAAGATAAAAAAGGAAACTTCGCAATGAAAGACGTTTTGGGGCTTTAATTTGTAACAAATTCTGTAAATTGCGACAAATAAAGAAGATGATGAATAGTGAATTGTAAACAGCGGACTGCTTTTATCATTTATTACTCATCATTTTATCATTGATATCATAAGAATAGGCACAAAAATTTATGAATTATTTTTTAACTTATACAGTATATGTCCTCATACTATCCGTATTGATGGGCATTTCATCTTGGAAACTGTTCAAGAAAATGGGTTATAGCCCTTTATTTGCTTTTATCCCTTTCTACAACTATTTCATTATTCTGAAAGAAACAAAACACCCGAAATGGTGGGCAATCCTGTCTTATCTTCCGATAGTAGGGCCAATCATGATGTCTGTTTTCCACCTTTACCTGGTGAAAAAGTTTGGAAAAACACTTTTCAAAGATCAGATTCTTACCGTGATCCTGCCATTTATTTATATGGCGGTCATCAACTATTCTAAAGACGTAGAGTTAGAAGATGAAAATGCAAACGATCTGTTTCTTACAGACGAAGAAAAAAATGATAAGAAGAATGATACATTCATCGGTTCCATTACCTTTGCGGTAGTTTTCGCAACCATTATCCACGTTTTTGTAACACAACCTTTCGGGATTCCTACAGGATCCATGGAAAGAACATT
Source organism: Chryseobacterium sp. CBTAP 102 (assembly GCF_003201365.1). Taxonomy (NCBI): domain Bacteria; kingdom Pseudomonadati; phylum Bacteroidota; class Flavobacteriia; order Flavobacteriales; family Weeksellaceae; genus Chryseobacterium; species Chryseobacterium sp. CBTAP 102. The sequence goes on along the minus strand of NZ_QICX01000010.1, from coordinate 116,381 downwards.
ATTGGTAGGTGACTTCCTCTTCGTAAACAAATGGAGCTACGGTTACAGACTTCCAATGCGTCCGGTAGCCATACCTTTCCTTCAGGGAACCATTATGGATACAGGACAGAAAGGGAATCCGAAAGATGATCCGAAGTCTTATGTAGACGCAGTAAAGCTTCCTTATACAAGAATATTACAATTCAATAAGCCGCAGAGAAATGATGTGGTGGTTTTCAACTATCCTCAGGATTCAGTACATACAGCAATTGACAGAAAAGATCCTTACGTAAAAAGATGTGTGGCTACAGCAGGAGATACTTTTGAAATGAGAGCCGGAAGACTTTTCGTCAACGGAAAGCCGGAGACTGTTTTAGGAGATCAGGAAGTACAGCACAGATACCTTGTAACGACGGACGCTCAATTGGATATCCCTACTTTATATAAAGCTTATGGATTCTTACCGGTTCAGGAAGTACAGCAGAATAACGGAGGTTTCCTTTATGGATTCCAGGGCTTAACGGATAAAACGGCTAAAGAAATTAAAGAACTTCCTCACGTTATTGATATGAAGGAAGAGGTTTCACCAAAAGGAGAAGCTGCAGTATATTACAGAGACGAAGCTAAAACTAAAATCGATACTACTCAATCTATTTTCCCAATCAACAAACCATGGAATCAGGATTGGTACGGACCGGTTAGAATTCCTAAAAAAGGAGATGTAGTAGCGATCAATCAGGAAACACTGCCAATGTACCAGTGGATCATTTCTGAATATGAACACAACAGCTTAGAGAAAAAGAACGGAAAGATCTTCATTAATGGTAAAGAAGCGAATCAGTATACCATTCAGCAGGATTATTATATGATGATAGGGGACAACAGAGATGCTTCATTGGATGCAAGATTCTTTGGCTTCGTTCCGGAAGAAAATATTGTTGGAAAACCAATGTTTACATGGATGAGTCTTCAGGGTGCTTTCTCTGACAGCAGTTCCACTTACCAGGCTCCATTCAAAATCCGTTGGGAAAGAATGTTCAAAGCCACCAACACAGGTGAAGCCAATAAAACTTCTTACTGGTGGGTTGCAGCGATGATTCTGATTTTATTCTTCGGATGGGATTATTTCATGAAATTATTCGGAAAGAAAAAAACTGAAGACGACTAATAGAAAAATTAAACTTAAAATAGAATGAAGTATTTGAAAAAATACTTCATTTTTGCATTATGAATATGACGAATGTATTATTGCCGGCATTTTATATGCCCCCAATCTCATGGTTCTCAGTGTTTTTGAATCCTGATAATAAAATTGTATTTGAACAGTTTGAAAACTTCCCGAAGCAAACCTATAGAAACAGAGCCAATATTTATGGTGCCAACGGAAAATTGTCATTAATAATTCCTATCAACCATAACGGGAAAAGAGAATTTAAAGATATTGAAATCTCTTACCGTGAAGACTGGAGAACGCTTCATTGGAAATCCATTAAGACCGCATATCAAAGCTCTCCTTATTTTGAGTATTACGAAGACAAGTTCAGAAAAATATTTGACCTTAAAGAAAAGTTTCTTCTTGATTTTAACCTTAAAGGAATAGAAGTAATCCAACAGATACTGAAAACAGAAAAGGCACACTCTTTGAATGAAGAATATATCAAAAATCCTGACAGTATCAATTTCAGAGAAAAGTTTTCAGCAAAACTTCCTTCAGAATTTCAGATGGAAGAGTATTACCAGACATTCTCTGATAAATTAGGATTTTTGGAAGATCTTTCGGTTCTTGACCTTATCTGTAATAAAGGGCCGGAATCATTAGTGTATATAAAAAATATAAAACAATTAGATTAGCATACCATCGCCTTTGATGGCATTTTCACTATAAAACAGATGCAGGTGGCGATGGGAATATGCATAAGTCTTTAAAAAATTAAATATCAACATATGAAAAAGGTATTATTAGCTGCCGTTTTTTTGGCAGGTTTTAGCTTCTCTTTTGCACAGGAATCTAAAGCTAAAAGTATTGATCCCAAAGAAGATAAAGATCTTATGACATGGTATCATAAAGATTTTGCAACTTCAAAAGTATATGGGGTAAATACTGCAAATGCTTATAAATACCTGGAATCTAAAGGGCTGAAGCATAAAACCGTAGTGGTGGGTGTGTTAGACAGCGGAGTACAGGTAGATCATCCGGGATTGGTAAAGAATCTATGGTCAAATCCGAACGAAGTTCCCGGAAACGGAAAAGATGACGATGGAAACGGATATATTGATGATGTACACGGATGGAACTTTATAGGAGGAAAAAACGGTGATATTGATATCGATAACATGGAGGTGACAAGAGTAGTTGCCAAATATAAACCTGTTTTCGAAGGAGATGATTCCACAAAAAATAAAGCCAATCAGGCTAAGATGAAGGATGAGTTTGAGATGTACATGAAAGCCAAAGATATGTTCAATAAAAAGAGTATCGAGGCTCAGCAGAACTTCAGAACCTATTCTATGCTTAACGAATTGATTCCTAATATGGTAAAACTGCTGGGAGGTAAGCCTGTAACTGCAGAAACGATTGCTGGGATCAAAGCTCCTACAGATCAGAGAGATGCCATTGCGATGGAATTTTTAGGCCAGATTTCACAAAGCCCAGAATTCAAAGGAAAATCAGCAGCAGAGTTTGAAAAGAAGATGAAGGAGGAAATGAAAGAAGCAATCGATCACTTTGCTCCTGCAGCAAAACAATATGACCTTTCATATGATCCAAGAAAAGAGATTGTAGGGGATAACTATGATGATTATTCTGAAAAAATCTATGGAAATAATCATTATGAAGGACCGGACGCAGAACATGGAACTCACGTGGCAGGTATTATTGCCGGACTTCCTCAAGGAAAAGAAGTTCAGTACGGAGTCGCTTCCAAAGTGGCTAAAATCATGTCTGTAAGAACAGTCCCGAATGGAGATGAAAGAGATAAAGATGTTGCCAATGCCATCAGATATGCAGTAGATAACGGAGCCAAAGTATTAAACATGAGCTTTGGAAAACCGGTTTCTCCCGGTAAAAATGTGGTTTGGGATGCTTTCAAATATGCTGAAGATAAAGGTGTTCTTTTGGTAAAAGCTGCTGGTAACGAAAATGAAGATGTAGCAGAACATCTGGCATATCCTACCAACTTTAAAAATGTTACAGATGAAAAGCCATTTGTAAGTAACGTTCTTGTAGTAGGGGCAAGTACCAATAAAAATAATGCACTGAGAGCAGATTTTTCTAATTACAACAAAAAAATGGTCAACGTTTTTGCTCCGGGAGAGGAAATTTATTCTACCGTTCCTAAAAACGAATATAAATACCTGCAGGGTACTTCTATGGCTTCCCCTGTTGTAGCCGGAGGAGCGGCTGTTTTACTGGCTTATATGCCGGATCTGAAGCCTTATCAGATCATTGAAGCTCTTGTGAAAAGCAGCAATCCAAGTACAGCAAATGGATTTGGAGACCAATCTCAGGCTGGTGGAGTTATTGACCTGAAAAAGGCCGCAGAATATGCGTATACCAATTTCTATAAAGGTAAACCTTCAGGCACGGCCAAGCCTTCGAAATCCGTAAAAAAGGCTGTTAAAAAATAATTTATCTCTCTGTATTTAAGGAGAAACCATAAAGAGTCCGAATTTTTTCGGACTTTTTATTTTTTATTTTAAATTTTGGCACGGTTTTTTGTAACTTTATAGTAACAAAATAATAAACAACAAAATGAAAAAGTTACTACTTGCAGGGATGTTGGGAACATCACTTTTTGCAGTTTCGTGTTCCTCTGTTAACAAAGCAGCCACATCTCAAAATCAAAGAGCCGACTTCCTGAAAATGAAAGGAGACTGGCAGATTGTAAGCATAGATTATGATAAAGGTTATAAAATTAAGCCTTTTGACGAAGGTGCAGATGCACAGTGTTTCGTAGGAAGCCACTGGAGATTGATTCCCAATAACTGGACAGGAGCATATACTTTAAACGGGGGTGGAGATTGCCCGGCAATTACACAGCCCATCAAATTTGAAGTAAAAGGCGGTAATACATTTATGTTTAAAAAAATTGCTTCAGGTACAAAAGCTAAACAAAATACAGCAGGTTACAGCCTTACAATGATCAATCAGACTACAGATCAGTTTTCACTTGAGCAAGATGTTCCTTTTGAAGGAGGTAATGTAAAAGTAGTTTACAACTTCCAGAGAACAGGAATGAAATAATTTATCAACATAAAAGATCAAAAAAAATGAAATTTACAAAAACATACGTAGGAGCCCTTTTCTTATCATCAGCATTATTATTGACAAGCTGTGAAGCGGTTCAGAATTCAAATCACCAACAAAAAGGTACAGCAGTAGGGGTTGCTTCGGGAGCCGTAATTGGGGGTATCCTTGGTAACAATGTAGGAAAAGGAGGAAACGGAGCTATCGGAGCTATATTGGGAGGTATTATAGGTGGCGTTGCAGGTAACGTTATTGGTAACAAAATGGATAAGCAGGCAAAAGATATTAAAGAAACTTTGCCGGGAGCTCAGGTAGAAAGAGTAGGAGACGGTATTAAGGTAACCATGAATGAAAGTATTGTAAACTTTGCTTTCGACTCTTCAAACCTTACTTCTGTTGCACAAACAAACCTTGACAAATTAGCTGAAGTACTGGTTAATAATCCAGATACGAATATTAATATTTATGGTTACACAGACAGCAAGGGTGCAGATGCTTACAACCTTAAGCTTTCTCAAAGAAGAGCAGACGCTGTGAAGTCATACCTGGTAGGAAAAGGAATTGCATCAGCCAGAATGTTTACAAAAGGTGAAGGTGAAGCTATGCCTGTAGCTAGCAACGATACAGATGAAGGAAGAGCTAAAAACAGAAGAGTAGAGTTTGCTATTACTGCCAATGAAAAGATGATTAACGATGCCAAACAAGGCCAATAGTTAATTTAATATATAAATATTTTCGTAAAAGACCGCCCCGGCGGTTTTTTTTGTATTTTTATGCTAGAAATTTTGAATTTATTATTTTTGTATTTGGAATAACATAAATGAAGAAATATTTAAAGCTGCTCCGTGTGGAGCAATGGGTGAAAAACCTTTTTGTATTTGTCCCTCTTTTCTTTTCAGGTAATATTACCAATATAGATCTGCTTCTCAAGAGCATTTTTGCATTCGTTATATTTTCACTTGCAGCAAGTGTGGTCTATATACTGAATGATTATAACGATATTGAAGCAGACCGAAAACACCCAGAGAAAAGGAGAAGACCTTTGGCCAGTGGTGCTATTTCAAAATCAAAAGCCGTAGGAATTCTTATTGGTCTTATTTTGGTAAATATTGCTCTTGTATTCTTTACAAAAATTTATTTCCATGAATTACTTTGGAAATTTGCCATCATCATAGTTTTTTATGTGGTGATGAATCTTGCCTATACTTTCAGGCTGAAGCATGTTCCTATCATTGATATCTTTATTATTGCCATAGGATTTGTTCTGCGTGTATTGGCCGGAGGTTATATTACAGGAATAAGTATCTCACAGTGGGCGATCCTGCTTACATTTGTATTGGCTTTGGTACTGGCTATAGGAAAAAGAAGAGGCGAACTTATCAATGCACAGGTTTCAGGAAAAACAAGAAAAGCGCTGGATGGATATAACGTTCAGTTTGCTGATATTGCTTTGTCCATTTCTATTACACTGGCTATTGTCTGCTATCTCATGTTTACCCTTTCTCCGGAAGTTCAGGAAAGATTTCACGAAAGAGTTTTTTATACCGTAATTTTTGTTGTATTTGCGTTGTTAAGATATCTTCAGCAGACCCTTGTTTACAACAGAACGGAATCTCCAACAAAAATTGTTTACAGAGACCGTTATATACAGGTTACCTTATTGCTTTGGGTAGTTGCATTTTTAATTCAAATTTATTTTAAGAAATGAAACCGAATTTCACACAGAAAGTTACAAACTGGGGGAATTTCCCAATAGTAGAGAAGGAAATGAGATCTGAGGACAGTTTCAGAAAAATAAAAGAATTTGTACTCAATCACAACGAAGTTATTGCAAGGGGAAATGGAAGATGCTACGGAGATGCTTCGTTGGGAGAATCTATATTTTCAACTAAAAAATTAAATAAATTTATCAATTTTGACCGTTTGAACGGAATCATAGAATGTGAATCCGGAGTGCTGCTTTCAGATGTACTGGAAATAGCAGTTCCACAGGGATACTTTCTATACGTTACTCCCGGGACAAAATTTGTGTCAGTAGGAGGTGCTATCGCTTCCGATGTTCATGGAAAAAACCATCATGCAGAAGGATGTTTTTCAGAATATGTGATTGAGTTTAAGCTAATGACTGAGAAAGGTGAAATTATTACCTGTTCCAGAGAAGAGAATGTGGAAAAGTTCTGGGCTACCATTGGAGGAATGGGACTTACAGGAATTATTCTTACCGCAAAATTTAAACTTAAAAATATAGAATCTGCATACATTCGCCAGGAAAGCATCAAAGCGGATAATCTGGATGAGATCTTTAAACTGTTTGATGAAAGCGAAAGCTGGACCTACACGGTTGCCTGGATTGATTGTCTTCAGAAAGGAAAAAATATCGGAAGAAGTATTCTGATGAGAGGAGAACATGCTTTCCAGCATGAACTTCCCCAGAGTTTTTCCAAAACACCTTTGAGATTGAAGAAGAAATTTTCTCCTACAGTTCCGTTTTATTTTCCGGGATTTGTACTGAATGCCCTTACCGTAAAAATATTTAATTGGTTATACTATAAGAAACAGTCTAAGAAGGAAGTTAAGAATTTTATCGATTATGAGACGTTTTTCTATCCTTTGGATGCTGTTAATGACTGGAATAAAATCTATGGCAAATCAGGATTTATACAGTACCAAATGGTTATTCCTAAAGAAACAGGAAAAGAAGGAATGAGAAAAATCCTTGAAACGATAGCGAATAGCGGAAACGGATCATTCCTGGCTGTTTTAAAACTTTTTGGAAAAAACAATCCTCAGGCTTACAATTCATTCCCTGTTGAAGGGTATACATTGGCTCTGGATTTTAAAGTTAATTCAAAACTGAAAAAACTGGTAGATCAGCTTGATGCTATTGTTCAGGAGTTTGGAGGGAGAATTTATCTTACCAAAGACAGTATGAGCAGATCATCATTGACCAGTTACCTGAAAAATATTCAAAATCCTAAATTTGTGTCTTTACAGCACAAAAGAATCATAAATAACAATTCATAATGATAGTTCTGGGAAGTACATCTGAAGTGGCACAGGCTTTTGTGGAAAAAGCACTTCAGGAAGGAGAAAAGTTTGAAAAAATCTATCTTTTTACCTCAAATAAAGAAACTACAGAGCGTTTTGCAAGGCATATTGATGTTAAGTTTCTGCAGCAGGCGGAAGTTGTAGAACTGGATCTGACAAAAGAAATTGATTATAATAGATTTGATAATATCAATTCAAATGTATTATTTTGTGCCGTAGGATATTTGGGAGAAGGAACCGAAGAAGGATTATATGATAACAAAAATACAGAACGTATCATTGAGATTAATTATTCAAAACTGGTTCCTGTGATGAATTATTTTGCCCATAAGTTTGAAAGCAGAAGATCCGGAACGATTATCGGGCTTTCATCAGTGGCAGGAGACAGAGGGAGACAGAGTAATTTTATCTATGGAAGTGCAAAAGCTGCTTTTACGGCTTACCTGAGCGGTTTGAGGAACTACCTTTTTGATAAGAAAGTACATGTTCTTACAATAAAGCCTGGGTTTATGGCAACCAAGATGACAGAAGGCCTGCCTTTAAATCCGAAACTGACAGCAACTCCGAAACAGGCAGCTTCCTGTATTTATAAAGCCTTTAAAAAGCAGAAGGATGTGGCATATGTTTTGCCGGTTTGGAGTATTATCATGATGATTATCAGGAATATCCCTGAATTTATATTTAAAAAATTAAAGCTTTAAAAAAAATGAAAAAATTGTATTGTTTTGATTTTGACGGAACCCTGACATATAAGGATACCATGTTTATGTATCTTAAATTTTACGATTCTACAAAATACCGTATACAATTTTTAAGACATGTGCCTCTTTTTATCCTGCTGAAGCTGAAACTGGCCGAAACGGAAAAAGTGAAAAAAAGCTTTATCGGTTCTATTTTAAGGGGACAGACCCAGGAGAAAATAGAACAGAAGTCTAAACAGTTTTTTGAGATGCATTATCCTAAGATAGTGAGGGAAAATGCGTTAGACTTTATAAAAAATATCGATAGGAATAATACACAGAGTTTATTGGTAACCGCTTCACTTGATATCTGGGTGAAACCTTTCGCAGAAGAACTTAAAATGGAGCTTGTGTCTACGCGGGCAGAGTTCAAGAACGGGGTTTTCACCGGAAATTTTGTAGGAAAAAACTGCAATGGAAATGAAAAGCTCGTAAGAATCAAAGAAGAAATTAATGATTCCAGATATGATAAAATTATTGCATTTGGTGATACTTCCGGAGATCGTCCAATGTTGAAATGGGCAAATGAGGGACATTACCAATTTTTTCACTAATTTTGGGAGATAAAATTGTAAAAAATGAAAAGCCTTATCATTGCATGTGCAGTACTCTTCATGGGTTGTGCCGGTACTTCATCTCAGAAGTTTTCTGCTATGCAGGAAAACACGGATCTCCTGGTTTCTGAAAATCAGGGAGGAGCCGATGCTCCCGGCTTTAAGATCATTAAAGACGAAAAGGATTTTCGGAACATTATCAGCGGAAGTTTTGGCATTTCAGAACCGGGAAAGGAATCTTATATAAAATATCCACAATTTCCGAAAAATAAAAAAGTTGTTTTATATAATTTGGGAAGCTTCAGATCAGGCAGTCACAAAATTGAAGAGATTAAAAATATATCTGTTAAAAATCAGATTTTATATGTGGAAGTTCCGGCTGGAGAACCCTCAGGTGGAATGGAAATTCAGATGATCTCAAGCCCCTGGATTATATTTACTGTTCCCGCAGATTACAAATTTACCTCTGTAGAATTAAAATATTCAAAATAATAATGAATAAAGTATATTTAGATAATGCCGCAACCACTCCGCTTGCAGAAGAAGTCATAGATGCAATGGTTGGCACTATGAAAATGAATTTCGGAAACCCGTCTTCAACACACAGTTTTGGGCAGGAAGCAAAAATCCTTATTGAAAATGTAAGAAGACAGGTTGCAGACTATCTTCATGTAACTCCTGCTGAAATCATTTTCACTTCCTGTGGTACCGAATCAAACAATATGATCATCAAATCCTCGGTAGAACACCTTGGAGTAGAAAGAATCATCAGCTCTCCTCTGGAACATAAATGTGTTTCTGAAAGTATTCTGGATATGAAAAGCAGAAAAGGAGTAGAAGTAAACTACATCCGTCCGAATGAAAAAGGAGACATTGACCTTGTTAAATTAGAAGAACTTTTAAAAGCTTCAGATAAAAAAACATTGGTTAGCTTAATGCATGCCAATAACGAAATCGGAAATATCATTAACCTTAAACAAGTTGCCCAGCTGTGCAAAGAGCATCATGCGCTTTTCCACTCAGATACTGTACAGACAATGGCCCATATGAACCTTGATTTCTCTGATATCCCTGTGGATTTTGCATCTTGTAGCGCCCATAAATTTCATGGACCCAAAGGTGCTGGATTTGCATTTATCAGAAAATCAACAGGCTTAAAAGGAATTATTACCGGAGGGCCTCAGGAAAGAAGTCTTAGAGCAGGAACAGAAAATGTTTGCGGTATCGTAGGGTTGGGTAAAGCATTAGAGCTTTCTCTGAATCATATGGAGGAATATACCAACCATATGCAGAATATCAAAGAGTATGCAATTGAAAGGCTTTCTGCCGAAGTTGAAGGAATTAAATTCAACGGAAGAAGTGCTGAGAAAGAAAACAGTCTTTATACGGTTTTAAGTGCTTTATTGCCTTATAAAAACCCATTGATAGGACTTCAATTGGATATGAAAGGCATTGCAATTTCTCAGGGAAGTGCATGCTCATCAGGTGCGTCAAAGCCTTCAATGGTTATGATGATGGTGCTTTCTGAGGGTGAAATGGATCACTGCACTCCATTACGTATATCGTTCAGCCATATGACTACAAAAGCAGAGATCGATATATTGGTCAATGCATTAAAGGAAATTTCAAGCGATTACACTATAGAAAAAACTAATGTTGAGCATAGATAGTCTTGTGCTCTAAAAAGCGTAATTTTGAACATCCAATAAAGGAAAAGAAAATAATATTAATTAAAATAAAAGAAACAAAAATGGCTTTAGAAATTACAGACAGCTCATTTCAGGATACGGTTTTAAAATCAGACAAACCGGTATTAGTAGACTTCTGGGCAGTATGGTGCGGACCTTGCAGAACTTTAGGACCAATCATCGAAGAAGTAGCATCAGATTTTGAAGGTAAAGCAATAGTTGGGAAAGTAGATGTAGACAACAACCAAGAAATTTCTATGCAGTATGGTATTAGAAATATTCCTACAGTTCTTATTTTTAAGAATGGAGAAGTAGTAGACAAATTAGTAGGTGTAGCTCCAAAAGAGGTAATTGCTGAAAAATTAAGCGCTCACTTATAAAAAAAATAAGTTTGATAATGAACGCCTTCCAGTATTGGAAGGCATTTTTTTTAAAATAATTTGCAGATGACAAAAAAAGTTGTAATTTTGCAACCACGAAAAAGAAACGACGTTCTTTAAAATAATGATCCGGTAGTTCAGCTGGTTAGAATGCCGCCCTGTCACGGCGGAGGTCGCGGGTTCGAGTCCCGTCCGGATCGCAGAAGTTTTCTCAATTTACTTTAAAAAAATTGATCCGGTAGTTCAGCTGGTTAGAATGCCGCCCTGTCACGGCGGAGGTCGCGGGTTCGAGTCCCGTCCGGATCGCGGAAGTTTTCTCAATTTACTTTAAAAAAATTGATCCGGTAGTTCAGCTGGTTAGAATGCCGCCCTGTCACGGCGGAGGTCGCGGGTTCGAGTCCCGTCCGGATCGCAGAAGTTTTCTCAATTTCTTTTAAAAAAATTGATCCGGTAGTTCAGCTGGTTAGAATGCCGCCCTGTCACGGCGGAGGTCGCGGGTTCGAGTCCCGTCCGGATCGCCACTGCGATATCAAAGTAGTCAAAATACTGTAAAATACATATTTTACAGTATTTTTTTTTGTGTATGCATGTGAATTAAATATAAGAATATCTCAAAACAGAAGATTTATATTTTGAATAAAAATTAACATATGCTATTAAAAATATTAATAATAATTATTATCTTCGCTCGATAATAAAACCACCAAATGTTGAATTAATGAAAAAGATACTTTAGGTTTATTTGTGTATGGGGAATGTTTTTAAAATCAGGGAAGTAAGATATATACCCAGGTGGTCGGTTTTTCTTATTGATATTTCAGTCATTTTTTTTTCAGTTTTAGTTTCATATTTTCTTTTGAATAGTCTAGGAGTAAAACTTAACTTCATTAAGTATCAAAAGGAAAAAATATTTTCAGTGATTATCATTAATATTTTGTGTATAGTTCTTTTCAAGACGTATGCAGGAATTATCAGACACTCTACTTTTTTTGATTTCTTTAGAATTGTATGGTCTTCAGGCAGTGCTCTTATTGTCTTGCTGGGGCTGAATTTTATATCGGAACTGATATTGGGTAAACCAGTATTTTTATACCCTGTTCTTTTTTTATTTTTCTTTATCTCTATTTTTCTGATGTTCTTTTTCAGAATGATAACAAAAGAACTTTTTGGTGTGTTAGAAAGTAAGGGTACTCTATCTAAAGACAGAATTGCTATTGTAGGGGTAGAGGATACTTCTGTGTCACTAGCAAAGGCTATTATTCATAATCCCGATCATCCATATCAGCTGGCTGGGTTTCTTAGTGCAAGATCGGATTCTAAAAAAGCAATGTTGCTTGGTCATAAAATTTATAATAAAAAGCAATTTCTTAAAAGCGGTAATCTTAAAGAACAGTTTGATGCGGTGTTAATCAAAGATGTGATGACTAAGCAAGAGATAGAAGAATGGACTAGCTTTGCATTGGATAAAGGATTGAAAGTATTAAAAGCACCGGTAACCAATATAATAAAAGAAAATCATAAAGTGGAAGACATTCGTCCTCTTCAGATTGAGGATTTACTGAACCGTCCGGCAATTAAAATAGAGAATGATGAGGTAAAATCTTATCATGTTAATAAAAATATTCTGGTAACCGGAGGAGCAGGATCTATAGGAAGCGAAATTGTAAGACAGGTTGCTCAGCTAAATTCGTCACTTATTGTAGTTGTAGATCAGGCTGAATCTCCTTTATATGAATTGCAGCTTGATTTATTAGAAAAATTTCCCAATCAAAGGTTTAAATTTATACTGGCGGATATTTCAAATTATTCCAGAATGGAAAAATTGTTTGATGATTATCAGTTTTCAATAGTGTATCATGCAGCAGCATACAAACACGTACCTTTGATAGAAGATAATCCGCATGAAGCTATTTTTGTAAATATCGGAGGAACTAAGAATGTTGCGCTCTTATCAAAAAAATATGATGTTAATCGTTTCGTGATGGTATCTACGGATAAAGCTGTAAATCCTACTAACGTAATGGGGGCTTCCAAAAGAGCTGCAGAACTTTTTGTGCAGTCTTTACAAAATTCTTCAGATAATACAACAAAATTTATAACAACACGTTTTGGAAATGTATTAGGTTCCAATGGCTCTGTAATACCACATTTCAAAAAACAAATTGAAAAAGGAGGTCCGGTAACGATTACCCATCCCGATATTATTCGTTATTTTATGACGATTCCGGAGGCCTGCGAATTGGTACTTCAGGCCGGAACGATGGGGCAGGGAGGTGAAATTTATGTTTTTGATATGGGGAAACCGGTTAAAATTCTGGATTTGGCGGAAAGAATGATAAAATTATCAGGATATACTCCGGGTATTGATATTAAAATTGATTTTATTGGGTTAAGACCTGGTGAAAAGCTGTATGAAGAACTTTTAACAGATAATGCTACAACAATTCCAACGCACCATGAGAAAATTATGATATCAAGAGATCCATTAATGAAGTTTGAAGATATAGAAAATTTGAGTACACAAATTATTCTGTCAGCAATGAATAAAGATAGTTTACAGATTGTGAGAATATTAAAAATTATTGTTCCTGAATTTATAAGCAATAATTCGGAGTTTGAAATTCTTGACTGCGTATCCGGGTAAAAGTGTATGACGGAAATTAAAGCATAAAAGCCACAAAAAAAAGTATAAAATAATAATTTAACAATTTTAATTCCAAACGGAATGAAAATTGCTAGAGAATGAATTAATTTAAATATACAGATTAAAATACGCTTCGCATAAGTGAATATCCTGATTAATATAATAAATTATGTGTGGTTAGCTTTCTTACAATAAGTATCTTAAATTTAACCCAGATAGATTATTAAATAATAACACAAGTAGACTTAGAATAAATAGCATATGAATAAAAAGATTATTACATATATAACACTTTTGTCGGTTATTTTATTATCATGCCGGCCAAAGCAGAATATGGTATATATGTCAAAACATAATATGGAAGAGGAGGTTGCTAAAGCAAAATTTCAAGGCTTGCATATTCAGGAAGGAGATGTACTTTTAATTCTTGTTTCTGCACTTGATGAAATTGCTGTAAAACCTTTTAACTTAAATACTGCCAACAAGGTTGGAAGTGATGGTGGTAGGGGAATTAACCAGTATGTAGAACCCAGTCAATATCTTGTCAATGAAGAAGGTTATATCTCTTTTCCGGTTTTAGGAAATGTGTATACCAAAGGAATGACACAGATACAATTGAAACAGGAACTTGAATCACGTCTTAAGAGATATCTGACAGATCCATTGGTAACTATAACCCTTAAAAACTTCAATGTAAGTGTTTTAGGAGAGGTGAAGGAACCAGGACAGAAAGAAAGTGTCTCTCAAAAAATCAATATTTTTCAGGCTCTTGGTCTTGCAGGTGATATGACAGATTTCGGAGACCGTACAAACGTAAAGCTTATCCGTACAGGAGAAGATGGTACAGACCAAATTGTTCATATCGACCTTACCAGATCTGATATTGTGAGTTCGCCATACTATTATATGAAGCAAAATGACATATTATATGTACAGCCAGACAAAAATAAACAGGTTCAAGCCAACTCGAATCCGAACAGAGCCCTTACATTCCAGATTATTGGTGCTTTACTGACAGCTGGTACACTTATTATTGCTTTAACTCGTAGATAAAATATGCAGCAGATAGAATTTCAGGAAAGTGAAGAATCGTTGGATTTAAGAAAGATCATTGGAAAGTACTTAGTCAAATGGCCTTGGTTTATAACATCTGTCTTATTATTTCTTATTGTAGCCTTCATATATTTAAGATACGCTGTCCCTCAATATGAATCGATTACTACTTTAAAATTTGATAAGAAACAGTCTGATTTAACAGGCGCATTAATTGATCTTGATAACTTAGGACTTGGTTTAGGAAATGCAGATGAACTTAAAAGTGAAGTGGCTGTAGTAAGCTCCAGACCTATTCTGATGAAAGTTGTTGAAAACCTGAATCTTAATATACAATATTATAATTCAGGCGAAATAAGAGATTCCGAATTATTTACCAAAGTTCCGATTGTTGCCAAAATTATTTCTTATAATAATACCAAAAAATTTGTTTCTTCCCAATACATGGTGAAAGAGGTAAACGGAAACGAATTTGTTTTAGAAGATAAGGAAAGCAAAAAAGTAAAGGGGGTTTTCGATAAAAATCTAGCACTTGATTTTGGAACTGTAGTTCTTCAAAAAGTTCCGGGTCTTACCTTTAAAGATAAATATAAAATTGTCTTTTGGAATCCTATAGAGAAGATAAAATCTTTGGAAAAAAAGATTCAGGTTGACCTTCCGGATCAGAAAGCTATGCTTATGGACATTAAGATTGTAGGAACTGTTCCCGAAAAATCAGAAGCCATTCTTAATGAAGTAACAAAACAGTATAATCTGGATGGGCTAAGAGATAAAAACTTACAAGCTCAAAATACGCAGGAATTTATCGATAAACGATTAGAAGTTATTTCACGGGATCTTTCCGGAGTGGAGAATCAGAAAGAAGATTTTCAGAACCGTAACCAAATCGTGGATTTGCAGGCTCAGGCTCAGCTGGCACTTCAAAATACAAATGAAAATACCAAGCAATTGCTTCAGCAGCAAACACAACTGGATCTTCTTAACTCACTTCAAAATGAAGCTTCAAAAGGAGATAATCAGCTTATGCCTTCAAATTTAGGACTCAATCCTGCTTTGGAACAGGCAATTTCACAATATAATACTCTTGTTATCACCAGAAATAAAACTTTGAAGCAGGCTACCAATGAAAACCCTGCTGTGATAGAAATGAATAAAGAAATTTCTTCACTAAAAGAAATTGTGAGAGATAACATCCGTCAGCAAAAAGCAACGATTCAGGCTACTATTGCACAGATAAACAGCCAGATCTCCACCAGTACAGGAATGATTGAAAAAGTTCCCGGACAGTCGAAAATCTACAGAGGTATCGAACGCCAGCAGAATCTTAAAGAACAGCTTTTCCTTTTCCTTTTACAGAAAAGAGAAGAAAATGCGATCAATCTTTCTGTGAATGTTCCGAAAGCTAAAATTGTAAATCCTGCTTACACTGATGATATTCCGGTTTCGCCTAAGAAAAACATCATTCTTTTGGCTGCCGCTATATTAGGATTAATTATACCGCTTGTGTTGTTCTATCTTTTCTTTATGTGGGATGATAAAATCTACAACCGTACAGATATTTCAGAAAATTCATCTCTTGGGGTACTGGCAGATATTCCTGCTCTAAAAGATGATCAGCTTCACCTTGTACAGAAAAACGATTTCTCAGAATTGGCTGAAGCATTCAGAATATTAGTTTCCAATCTGAAATTCTTACTTCCTAAGAAAGATTCAGCGAAAGTCATATTGGTAACTTCTTCAGTGAAGGGAGAAGGAAAAACACTGGTTTCAGTGAATCTTGCTCTGACATTGGGAAATAAAAACGGACGATCATTGCTAATTGGTTCGGATATTAGAAATCCACAGATACAGAGATATGACGATGAACGTGTTAAGAATGCTGGTCTTACGGAATATTTATATGACGAAACGGTAGATGTAGAAGATCTTATTTATACTTCAGATACCAATCCTGAGTGTGATGTAATTTATGCAGGATCCATTCCTCCAAATCCTCAGGAGCTTCTTTCCAACGGTCGTTATCAGAAGCTTATCAGTGAGATGTCTTCCCGTTACGAATATATTGTGATCGATTCAGCTCCGCTGATGCTTGTGTCAGATACATTGAGTATTTCTGATACTGCCGATGCTTCTTTATACGTACTGAGATCAGGAGTATCAAGAAAAATATTACTAGATTTTGCAAATAAACTGGTTAAAGAATCAAAAATATCAAACGTCTCTTTAGTGATCAACGATGTTTCTAAAAATGTTGGTGGTTATGGCTATGGATACAACTATGGCTACGGTTACGGATATACAGCTGATAAGAAGAAAAACTGGTGGCAAAAGCTTTTTAATAAGTAATCAAATTATCTTCAAAAATAAACATAAAAATAAAGTAAGAACACCATAAAATATGAATATAGAAAATAAAATAGGGGTAATAGGTTTAGGATATGTAGGGTTACCTCTGGCTCGTTTATTTGCAACAAAATATTCCGTAGTTGGTTTTGATATCAATCAGGCCAGAATTGCAGAATTGAATAGCGGAAAAGATTCTACCCTGGAGGTAGAAGATGAAGTATTGCTGCCGGTTTTAGTAAAAGAGAATCCATTTTCAAGTTTATCAAAAGGATTGCTTTGCTCATCTAATCTGGAGGATATCAAAGATGCTAACATTTATATCGTAACTGTTCCTACACCGGTAGACAGACATAACCGTCCTGATCTGACGCCTCTATATAAAGCGTCTGAAACAGTGGGAAATGTATTGAAAAGAGGAGATATTGTTATTTATGAATCTACTGTATATCCTGGTGTTACAGAAGAAGAGTGTATCCCTGTGCTTGAAAAAGTTTCGGGATTGAAGTTTAACGAAGATTTTTTTGCAGGATATTCTCCTGAAAGAATTAACCCGGGAGATAAAGAACGTACCGTAGAGAAGATTTTAAAAGTAACTTCAGGCTCTACACCGGAAATTGGTAAAAAAGTAGATGAATTATATAAATCCGTAATTGCAGCAGGTACCCATTTGGCACCAACCATTAAAGTAGCTGAAGCATCAAAAGTGATCGAAAATTCACAGCGTGATATCAATATTGCTTTTGTGAATGAGCTCGCAAAGATATTTAATCTATTGGATATTGATACACACGCAGTTTTGGAAGCAGCAGGAACGAAATGGAATTTCCTGAAGTTCAAGCCCGGATTGGTAGGAGGGCACTGCATAGGGGTAGATCCTTTCTATCTTGCTCAGAAAGCACAGGACGTAGGATATTATTCTGAGCTTATCCTTACAGCAAGAAGACTGAATGATTCTATGGGGCAGTTTATAGCTTCCGAGGTGGTAAAAACAATGATTAAGAAAAGAATCAATATTACGGATGCGAAAGTACTGAATCTTGGAATCACCTTTAAGGAAAACTGTCCGGATGTAAGAAATACAAAAGCAGCAGATGTTATCAATGCACTTGAAGACTATTCTATCGAAGTTGTAACCTACGATCCGTGGGCAAGCCCGGAAGAAGTAATGCACGAATATGGTATAAAATCTAGAAATACTCTTGAAGATATGGAGGAAAAATTTGATGCTGTCGTTCTCACGGTTTCGCATGATGAGTTCCTGAATATTGATCTTTCCCGTTATCTGAAGGAAGAAGCAGTTGTATATGATGTTAAAGGAATTTTAGAAAAATACGATAATCGTTTATAAAAAAGAAAATAAAAAATGAAAATAGCAGTAGTAGGAACGGGATATGTTGGTTTGTCTAATGCCGTCTTATTGGCCCAGCATAATGAAGTGGTAGCTTTAGATATTATTCAGGAAAGAGTAGAATTGCTTAATTCTAAACAATCTCCTATTGAAGATGAAGATATCAGTACGTTTTTAAGCACGAAACCCCTTAATTTCAAAGCCACTTTAGATAAAAAGGAAGCTTATGATAAAGCTGAATATATTATTGTTGCTACCCCCACAGATTATGACCCTACTACCAATTATTTCGACACAAGCAGTGTTGAAAATGTAATTAAAGAAATTGCGGAGTATAATTCTGACGCTGTAATTATTATTAAATCTACAGTTCCGGTAGGCTATACTGTAGAGTTAAAAAGCAGAATGCATTCAGATAATGTGGTGTTTTCTCCTGAATTTTTGAGAGAAGGCAAAGCTTTATATGATAATTTATATCCTTCCAGAATTATTGTCGGCGAGCAGAGCGAGAGAGCAAAAATTTTTGCAGAATTGCTGAAAGAAGGCGCCATAAAAAAGGATATTCCAGTTTTATTTACAAATCCTACAGAAGCCGAAGCCATTAAATTGTTTTCAAATACCTACTTAGCATTGCGTGTAGCTTATTTCAACGAATTAGACAGCTATGCGCAAATCCATAAACTGGATACCCGCCAGATTGTAGAAGGTGTTGGTCTGGATCCAAGAATTGGTTCACATTATAATAATCCGTCTTTTGGATACGGAGGATATTGTCTGCCTAAAGATACCAAACAGCTTTTGGCAAATTATAACGCTGTTCCCAATAATATTATCCAGGCAATTGTAGATGCAAACAGAACCCGTAAAGACTTTATAGCAGATTCTGTACTCGCCAAAAAACCAAAAAAGGTAGGTGTTTACCGTCTGATCATGAAAGCAGGCTCCGACAATTTCAGAGCATCTGCCATACAGGGTGTAATGAAAAGGATTAAAGCTAAGGGAGTAGAAGTGGAAGTGTTTGAGCCGGCACTTAATGAAGAGTCTTTTTTCGGTTCCAGAGTAGTAAAAGATTTCGAACTTTTCAAGAAAGAATGCGATGTAATTATTTCTAACCGTAATGCATCGGAACTTGCTGATGTACAGGAAAAAGTGTATACAAGGGATCTATTTGGTAATGATTAAAAGTATAAATGCATTATAATTAATTTAATGATTAAAACAAAACATCTAATTATATTTGGAACTCGTCCAGAAGCTATAAAGATGGCTCCCTTAGTAAAGGAACTTTTAAAATGTGACGATTTTGAAACAAAAGTATGTGTGACTGCTCAACATAGAGAAATGTTGGATCAAGTACTTGATTTTTTTGAGATAAAGCCTGATTATGATTTAAACTTAATGAAGCCTAATCAAAATCTATACACTCTTACAGGCGATATTATTACAGGACTTCGTCCTATTCTAGAGGAGTTTAAACCTGATTTTGTGTATGTTCATGGAGATACAACGACTACAATGGCTGCAAGTATTGCGTCTTTTTATGCAGGAGCTAAAGTTTGCCATGTAGAAGCAGGATTAAGAACACACAATAAAAGATCACCATTTCCAGAGGAAATAAATCGTCAGGTTGCAGGACGTATATCGGACTACCATTTTGCCCCAACCGAACAATCGAAACAAAATTTATTAAATGAGAATATAAAAAACGAAAATATTCTTGTAACCGGTAATACTGTTATCGATGCTTTATTAGATAGTACTGATAGAGTCAACACAATATCCAATAATGAAATTGATTATTTGAAAAACATCGTTGATTCCTCAAAAAGACTTATATTGGTAACTGGTCATCGACGCGAAAATCACGGAGAAGGATTTATAAATATTTGTGAAGCACTTAAGGAAATTGCCATTAACAATCCAGATGTACAGGTGATATATCCTGTTCATTTAAATCCAAATGTAAAAGAACCTGTTTATAAAATTTTATCAGGAATTGATAATATTCATCTAATATCTCCTCTAGCTTATCCTGCATTTGTTTGGCTTATGAATAAGTCTTATATGATCATTACGGATTCAGGAGGGGTTCAAGAAGAAGCTCCGAGTTTGGGTAAGCCCGTTTTAGTAATGAGGGATACAACTGAGCGTCCTGAAGCGGTAGATGCCGGAACAGTTATTTTGGTAGGAACAGATAAAAATAAAATTGTTGCAGAAACACAAAATTTACTTGATAATTCCGAACAATATAACTTAATGAGTGAGCTTCATAACCCGTATGGAGACGGGAAGGCGTGTAAAAGAATCGTAGACTTTATATCATCCAAATAATTTTGAAAGGTGAATATAAAATCATTATATAAGAAAGTCTTAGGGACGGGAAACCAACAAAAGATTATTAAAGGAGTATTCTGGTCCTTTTTGGGAACTCTTATATCTAAAGGATTTGTTTTTATAGCTCTTTTTTTAGTGGCAAGAATATTAACAGTAGACGAATACGGAAAGTTGGGATTATTGCAATCATACATTAATACATTTACTACATTCAGCCTTGCAAGTTTTGGTGTAACTGCTACAAAATATCTTGCTCTATATGCTGAGAGTGATAAGGAAAAGGCCAGTGAGATTTATTCTTTAACAAGATTGTCTGTATTCTTTTTAGCAGTGGCGATACTTGTTCTTTCATTAGTGTTTAATAAACAGATAGGTGAGTATATTGTGGGAAATCAAAATATGTATAAGGAGGTATTACTTTGTGCTTTTGCTATTTTTTTCTCATCCCTTAACGGATTGCAAACTGGTGCTCTTGCTGGTCTTGAAAATTTTAAAAGCATATCATTTGTCAATATGGTAAATGGGATTCTTTCATTACCGCTGATAATGTTTTCTGCATACAAATTTGGAATTTACGGTGTAGTTGTTTCTCTTGTTATAATTAATTTCTCTATTTGGCTCTGTTCAGCAATATTATTACAAAGAGAATTAAACCTTAAACAAATGAAGTTTACAATAAAAGGCCAGAAGAAGCATTTAGAAACAGTGTATAACTTCACTTTACCATCTTTTATAAGCAGTATGATGCTAAGCCCCGTGGTACTGATTTGTAATTCTATGTTGATAAAAAATCATATAAGTGGATATTATCAATTAGGAATTTATAATGCGACTTTTAATTTTTCCCAATTAGCAACATTATTACTGGGAATTGTCGGACAAGTAATATATCCTATGGCAATTAAAAATTTTGGAAAAGGAAACAGAAAGTTTGATTTTATTAATATTCTGCTGCCATACATTATCGGTATAATTATATGCTTGCCAATTTTAACTTTTCCTGATGTCTTTTCTCAGTTATTTGGGAGTAAATATAATTCTTCTATTATGTATAATACTACAGTTATAGTCGTATTATTCACCTTAATTAATGCACAAAAATTAGGGGTCGCAAGGAATTTTGCAGCTGGCAATTTTATGTGGTTTAGTGTATTTAGCAATGGATTTTGGGCTGTTACAGCAATTCTATTTTCTTTTTTATTAATTAAACAAGGAGCAATAGGAAGGTCTATCGCTTTTCTAGTTGCTTATATATTAAATTTTGTAGTCTTTATTCCATACTTTATAAAGAATAAGCTTGTAAACAAGGAATTACTGATGACCAAATATAATTTACTTATTTATTTGCTCATAATTGGAAATGTTTTAACATACTATTTTCATTTTAATATGTTCTTAAGGGCTTTTATTATGTTGATGTCATTTTTATTTATTGCATTTATTTTCAAGATATGGTATTTAAAATTTTTAGAAAAAAATGGAAACTAATATAGTTATAAGAGGAGGTTATGGTTTTGGTAATTTTGGTGATGATGCCTTAATGTATACTATTGTAAAGGAATTGAATGAAGTTTCCACTGATATTGTACTTCTTTGCCAGTCAGCTTCTTATATTAATAATATTTTACCTGGTATTAAAGTTATGGATTATCATAAACTTAAAGAACCTGTAAATTCAAAATTATTAGTATATGGAGGGGGAACACAATTTTATCATTTTAAAAAAAATACTTTCAGCAAAGCGTTAAAAGATAAAATATTTAATCTCAGCCATATTAAAAATTATATTAACAAAAAAATAGTAAAGAAAAACTTTATTGAAAACAAATTCCAGATCAGCAATTATGCTTCACACATTGCATTGGTTGGTGTAGGTGTAGGCCCTTTTGATATAGAAAATTCAACTATAGAGAGAAAAACGGGAGAGTTGTTTGCTAAGGCTGAATTTGTGGGAGTAAGAGATGAATTTGCTTTAAAAAAATCAAAAGAATGGGGTGTTAAAAAACCAATTCTTTCACCGGATATTTGTTATTCTTTTAATAGCCATTTTTTAGATTCATATACAAATGAGACTAACGAAATAAAGAAGATAGGTGTTATTGTAAGAGACTGGAATTATGCAAATGGAGGAGGAGAGTACTATGAAAAATTGCAGCAAGCTACGGAAAAGCTTAAGAAAGACGGATACGAGATAAAGTATATCCTTTTTGATGCCGAATCTGATTCCTATTGGTATAGCAAAAAAGATAAATTGGATATGATCATCTGGAATCCTGAAAAGGATAAATTTGACTCTTTTTTGGAAGAGATTTCAAAGTGCGATTTATTTATTACAGCTCGTTTTCATGGGGCTATCTTTGCTTCATTATTGAATACACCATTTATAACAATTGAAGTTGAACAGAAGTTAAAGTTTATTTCAGAAACCTATTCTGAAAGTTCATATAGCTGGGGAAATCCGTTCGATCTGGAAGATTTGTATTCCAAGATTTCTTTACTCAATGAAAACTATGTACAACGAAAAACATATTTGACGCAGAAGATGCTTGCATTTAAAACATTATCTGATCAAATGTTTTTAAAATTAAAAGAATATTATAATCAATTACAATAATATCAGATGAAAATACATATTTTTTATTTAGCAGTAATGGATCGTTTGGGTAAGCAGATTACGGTTGGAGGTATTCAGAATTATTTAATAGGTCTAGGTACAGCTTTAAAAAATGCAGGATATGAGGTAGTAATTTACCAGGGTGCAGACGAAAACTTTGTGTCAGAATATAAAGGAATAACTATTATAGGCAAGAAAAACAATCTGAAAGAATCATTAAAAAAACAAACGAAAGATGTTTTTAGCCAGGTTAAAGATAAAATTTCAGTTAATGATATAATTGTTTTTGGTACAGATAAGATCGCATTTAAGTTAAAAGGATATTCAAAAACGATTTCTATCCAACATGGGATTTCATTTGATTATATTTCATATAATGCCTTTCCCGGATTTTTTAAAAAGAACATAGTAGGTATATTCTATAAACTCTTACAATGTTACAAAAATGCAAAAGACTTTCTTATTTGTAAAAATGTTGTATGTGTAGATTATAATTTTACAAACTGGATAAGAACAATTTTACCTCGAAGTTATTCAGAAAATACGGTAGTGATACCTAATTATGCTACCACTTCTAAAGAAACCAGCATCAATCAGATTTCTGGGGATAAAATTAAAATTCTTTTTGCAAGAAGGTTCGAGATGATGAGAGGTGTACATATTTTGATAGATATAGTAAAAAATATTACAACAAAATATGATAATGTAGAATTTACAATATGTGGAGAAGGACTATTAAAAAATGAATTAATAAAAGAAATCGGTTCTTTCTCAAATGTCACCATTACTAAATATGATATCGGAGAATCTGAGCAGTTCAATTTACAACATCATATTACTTTAGTGCCGACTTATGGAAGTGAAGGGACTTCATTCTCATTATTAGAAGGAATGGCGGCGGGAGCTGTACCTATTGTTTCAAATGTGGGGGGAATGACCAATATTATTCTAGACGATTATAATGGATATATTATGAATCCTGATAGCAAAGCTTTTATTGAAAAAATAAGTTTTTTGATTGAAAATCCTGATATTTTAAAAAGAATTTCAGAAAAAGCAAAAGAAACAATAGAGTATTCTTTCAATGAACAAAAATGGAAAATAAATTGGATGAATTTTATTAATAAAGTGCATAATGCAAATTAAAAAAAAGTTTTATAATTTTTATGTAATCTTTTGTTTAGCTGGTTTTTTAATATCTAGTTTCCTACCTTCTATTTTAAAAATACAAGGACAGGGTATTAATATAATCTATCGTGTACTCGTACTAGCTTTTAGCCTTATAATTATCAGTACCAATATTTTTTCCAAAAAGTTTAATTATAAAGTTTTTAACTTTTATACGTTATTTATAATTTTTTGGGGATTTTATTCATTATTCCTGTTAAAAGATATTTATATAGAACCTGTTAGGTTAGCTTCCAATAAATCTTACTCAGAATATATTCAGTTTGCATTTGGAGCTGTGTTAATACCTTCTTTCGGCTTTATGGTATTGGACTTTAAGAAATTAAACTTTAAAGTAATACTTAACATAATTTATTATATTATATATGCTTTACTCTTTATATCACTACTATCAAGAAATAACAATAATGTTACAGGAAGAGATGTCGGAGATCTTGAAATAGGAGTCCTTGTATATGGACAATATGGAACTATGTTAGCATTATTGTCGATTTATAAGCTAACAAATGAGAAAAAAGGAATTTTTTCTATTCTTTATATAGCCGGTATAATTTTAGGGGCACTGATTATCTTCGTATCAGCAAGTAGAAGTCCGTTTATAGCTTTGATTTTGTCAACTGTTTTTTATTTTGTTATTAAAAAAGGAACGAAAGGAGTTTTTTATTTGAGTATACCTGCTGTTTTTATTTCTGTTTTCTTTTTTCAGATTATGGAATTGTTTGGAAGTCTGTTTAAAAGTAATTTTTTAGATAGATTGGTTTCAACTTTTGAAAAGGATAATGAGCGTGAAAAATTATTTAAGGTCGCTTTAAGAGAATTTATTGACAATCCTTTTTTTGGAAAAAATTTTTTAATACAAACAAAACCATATATAGGCTCTTATCCTCATAACCTTTTTGTCGAAGCTTTTATGGCAACAGGTTTTTTTATCGGAATGATACTTGTAATATTATTTATTAGAACTCTTTTTATAAAAGGTAAGTATGTTATACAGAATGATCATTCAACGGGTTGGGTTCCGATGATTTTTTGCCAGTTTTTTATTTTCAGTATGTTTTCAAATAATATTTATTCCAACAATTTGCTATGGTATTTATTGATTTTAACAATTATTACTTTTAGATATGAAAAATATTTTAATGTTCATCGTACTCCTGTGCTTAGTGCCTAGCTGGTTTAATGGACAACAATTTTATGTATATACACAAAGTAAAAGGTATAATATACAATGTAAAAATTGTATAAAAAATTATTATTTTTTTGGTCAACATTACATTGATGGGAATAAAAAAAATATCATTGACCTTAATACCTTAACTCAAGGAATTAATACTATAATACCTAACAAACAAAGTACCGATTTAATAGTACTGGATATTGAAAATAAGATTTATCAGGATGTCAAACAGAAAAGCAGATTTGATGTCAATTATGCTTCAAATATAAAGAAACTGGTAGATATGGTAAATCTTGTTAAAAAAATGAGACCTAATGCAAAAGTTGTATTATATGGCGTTCCGTTTAACTTCAACTATGATTTTCAAAAGAAATTTAATGACTTTGAAAAGCTGAAGCCATTACTAAAAAGTGTAGATTATCTGGCACCTTCATTATACCTAATGTACTCTAATTTTGAAAAAGGTGATAATTATTTTAAAAACTATATCACAACTAATTTAGATCTGAGCTTTCATATGGCAGAAAAAGTTCAAAAGCCAGTGTTGCCATTTATTTGGTATAAAATTCACCCTTATAATAAAATTTCCGGTGGTAGTGTAGTTAATGAAAATTTATATGATACTTATTTAAAACTAATAAAAGATTATAGCTACAAAGGAAAGAAAGTAAGCGGTATTATTTATTGGGAACCCTCGAAAGAAACAATTAATATTAACGAGAAACTTAATAGTACATTAAAAATTTTAGATAAATGATACTTCACATTACAAACGATTACTCAGGATCCACAGTGTATAAAAATTTAGTGAGGGAGCTGGATAATAACGGGGTAGAGCAGATTGTGTATAATCCTTTTCGGGAGGTTTCCAGAATGGGAAAAAATAAAATAAATTTTAAAAGTAGCCGCTCTCAGATTATCTATAGTCATATTTTATCAAAATATGCAGATAGGGTTTTGTATCAGAAAAAAATAAAAAAAATAGTACAAGACATTGAAGCAAAAATAGATCTAAAGTCCGTCAGGTTTATTCATGCTCACACATGGTACAGTGATGGCGGGGCAGCCTATGAGCTTCATAAAAAATATAATATCCCATACATAGTGGCAGTGCGCAATACGGATCTTAATCTGTTTTTGAAATATTTTCTGCACGAAAGAGGCTATGGTAAAAAAATACTCCAGAATGCAGATAAGATCATAACCATTTCGGCAGTCTATAAGAAAAGAATGCTGGAAGATCCCCGGCTGTCTCATATCATGAATGATGTACAGCAAAAAATAATGATGATCCCGAACGGTGTGGATTCTTATTGGATAGAATCAAAGGTTTCTCAGAGGAAAATTGTTGAGAACGAAAAAAAGATTCAGTTGTTGTATATAGGAAAATTTGATAAAGGAAAAAATGTCTTTAACCTCATTAATGCTGTTAAAAATCACAATCACAAAGTTCAGAATATGGTAAAATTGACACTGATTGGAGGAGGAGGAAATGACGAGAAAAGAATCCTGGATTCTATTAAAAACGATCACTCATTTGAGTTTGTAGGAAGAGTAAACAGCCTGCCTGTTCTAAAATCCTATTACGAAAGAAGCGACTTCTTTACAATGCCTTCCAGAGCCGAAACCTTTGGCTTGGTCTATATAGAAGCGTTACTGCAGGGATTACCGGTGATGTACACGCAAAATGAAGGAATCGATGGTTTTTATGATGATTCTATTGGGGAAAAAGTGGAAGATACTTCTGTTTCAGCAATTGAACGAGGGCTTGAACGCTTAATCCAAAAACGGGATCATTATAGTTTTGATATTGGAAAATTTTCAGAAAATCACGACTGGAAGAAAATAGCAGAAGCATATCAGCAATTATATAAACAAAAACAATAATGAACATTCTATACATACATCAATATTTCGTAACTCCCCGGGAACCAGGAGGAACAAGATCGTATTGGCTGGCACAAGAACTTATTAAAAAAGGGCATAAAGTTACTATGCTTACTTCATCATCCAAATTTTCAGAAGATATTAAAATTGTAAAAATTGATGGTATTGAAATCATTTATATAAAAGAAGATTACGACCAGAATATGAGTGTTTCCAGAAGGTTAAAAGCTTTCTTGAAGTTTATGTACAAGTCCTCTGTTGTGGGATTGAAACAGAAAGATATCGATTTGGTGATTGCTACATCTACGCCTCTTACAATAGGTATTCCGGCACTTATATTAAAGTGGTTTAAAAAGACACCTTATGTTTTTGAAGTAAGAGACCTCTGGCCGGAGGTACCCATTCAGATGGGAGCTATAAAAAACAGCTGGACAATAAAAATAATCCGTCTGCTGGAAAAAACGATTTATAAAAATGCTGCCCATGTTATTGCACTTTCTCCCGGTATGCAGGACGGAGTCGTTAAATATATTCCAAAAGAAAAAACATCAATGATTCCGAATATGGCTAAAATGGACGAATTCTGGCCCAGAGGAAAAAACGATCAACTAATGGAAAAGCTCGGGTTAAAAAAAGATTCCTTCAAAGTAGTTCATTTTGGGTCTCTGGGATTGGCAAATGGAGCTCATTCAATTATTGAATCCGCCAAATTATTAAAAAATAGAGATGATATAGAATTTCTGTTTGTAGGAGGAGGTTCCACCGAAAAAACTTTGGTAGATGAAGTAGAAAAAAATAAACTTAAAAATGTGAAATTTCTCGGAAAGTTCCCTATGAATGACGTATCTGAGATTGTCAATTTTTCGGATGTTTCTATGATTTCCTTTTTGGATCTCCCGATTTTGTACACCAACTCTCCAAACAAATTATTCGATTCATTGTCTGCAGGAAAACCAATTATGGTAAACTCTGCCGGATGGACTAAAGATATAGCTGAAAAATACCATTGCGGATATTATGTAAACCCAAACTGTCCGGAAGAGCTTGTACAAAAAGTACTCTATCTGAAAGATAACCCTGAATTGGTAAATAAAATGGGACAGAATGCGAGGAGACTGGCTGAAACAGTTTACGACAAATCTATTTTGTGTAAAAAATTTGTTGAAGTTATCGAACAAACAGAATAAATAATCAAGATAGAATGGGTTGCTATGTTCAAAAAATATATTAAAAGTATCATACACGCTATATCTCTAATTGAATAGTACGGAGAAATTACTATTTTGGAATTTAAGTAACAGGAATGTTGATCTTGTGTGTTTTTATTATCAACTTTCTTAAATTTTCTAAGTAAAAAATAATAAAAAGACATTTAATAGTAATTATATCTTAATTTTTTGTGTTTGACAATCTGTACCTTAACAATGGCTGTGAAAGAAAAGAAATAGGTTTCTTTGAAGAAGCTAAAAAAAGCTATATATTTGCACCAGTTAAAAAGCAAATGCTACCTTATTGATCCGGTAGTTCAGCTGGTTAGAATGCCGCCCTGTCACGGCGGAGGTCGCGGGTTCGAGTCCCGTCCGGATCGCAAAAAGTCTTCTAGAAATAGAAGACTTTTTTATTTTTACCCCAACTTTTGAGGCTGATCCGTATTATCGAAGATTATAATTTTGATCCGGAATGATGATATAGCATTTTCTGTCCCTGATGATGGAATGGGAGTATACGGGATGTTTGAAATTTATTTGTATAATCCGAAGCAAACGTTTTGAAAAGCTTAAAGAACCGGACTCTTCGCACTCAAGCTGTTCATGTTTATGTGATGTCAGTGTAGAAAAAGATAAGAAACTTTTAATAACAGGATGCCGAGGTGGAGCAGGATGGCATCAGGATGCTTAACGGTTTTGACAAAAGGGAAATCTAGAATGGATTTCTACAAGATAAAAGACTGATGAATAATGTTTCTTTTCAATATCGGGGAATACCTTTAAAATCTATGTTTTCTTTCGGTTTGTCAACTATAACTCCTCATTTACAGTGATAAAGCATCCGTTTTTTTACGGTATTTTTAAGAATGTCTTTTAGGATTCAAATTTAGGTCTGATATTTGTACTGGGTAGCCAAACTAAATGGCCGATTTATTTATGAAAAACATATCTGTGAAAAAATCCTTTTTTTATGTCTGTTTATGCGCTTTTTCGCTTGTTTCCTGTAAAAAGGAAATAGAAAAAATAAGTGATACTTTTAAAGATACCGTTTCTTCTTCAGAAGTTCCGGAGGTTGAAAAAGATTCTATAAAGAAAGATTCTGTTCCTGTAGTAAAAAAAGAATCCGTTCCACCTGTTATGCAGGAGAATGGTTTTTATAACGCTTTTGTTCTTCCCAAGGATAAAAAAATGCGTGATTCTATTTATGCAGAATTCAGTAAAAAATATAGTGTAGAGGAAAGAACTGCTATTTTAGCCTTAAACCGATTAGATTCTAAAAGTAAATGGAATGCAGACACATTGGTTGTTCCTGCGAAAATAGATACAACATTGATGGCATATTCACCTTTTCCCATGCAGCTGGATGTGTTGAGCGGAGTGAAAAAGTTTGTTATCTTCTCATATCCTATACAGGCTTTTGCTGTATATTCTAATGGAAGTCTCGTGAAATGGGGACCTACAAGTATGGGTAAAAAAGCAGCTCAGACCACAAGGGGACTTACTTTTGCCAACTGGAAAAAGAAACTGGCTATTTCCACCGTGAGCAGTGAATGGAAACTTCCTTACAACTTTAATATTCATAATATAGGAGGAATCGGATGGCATGAATATACGCTTCCCGGATATCCTGCTTCACACTCATGTTTACGATTGCTGAGAAAAGATGCCCAATGGCTGTATTCCTATGCAGATACCTGGATTCTGAATCCCGGAGGTGCTACCACTAAAGCCAGAGGTACAGCAGTAATGGTATTCGGAGATTATAAATGGGGCGGAAGAAAACCATGGAGAAAGCTTCTGGACGATCCTAATGCCAACAATATTTCTGTTGAAGAACTTACAAAACTCTTAGAACCGGATGTCCCGAAAATGCTTAAAGAACAAAGCAACAGAGAAAAAGTGGCGGATTCTATCAAAGCGGCAAAAGCATCAGCTGTACCTATTCAGAATGAAAAGCCTGTAGAATCTCTGTCTAATTAATTTTCTTTTCAAACTGTAAAGTAGATTCTTCCGCAAATTTTCTAAGATTAAGCATTTCCTCTTTACCTTTATATTGCCCGAATCTTGCAGCAATATAAGTAAGAATAATAAAAAATAACATGATAAAAGAAGCGCTCAATGCCCAAGGGTATTCGGCGCTTTTTATTTGCTTTTCAACGTAATACATGGTGAAAAAGGTCATCCAGAGAATAGAAAAAGAAAAATAAAGGAACATAAAGAATGTCCACACCGCAGAACTCGGGCCAAACACGCCTCGTATTACCGTATGCTCATCTTCCATTTCTATTCGTAAGGCAAGACGGGGTTTCCAGTAATTATCATATTCTGTTTTTACCCAGATGGTAGCCACTTCTTTATTGATGTTGCCTGAAAACTCATCTTTATGCACTTCCATATATTTTTTCAGATTTTCAGCATACTCTTCTTTGGTAAGGTGAGTAAACATTTTAAATCTGGGTCTCGTTCTTATTCTGTCTAAGGTGGTTTCTTCGGTATTCATATTTTTATTCTTGATAAGGAATAGGGTCTTGAAGGGTGAAACTTAATATGAGTTTTTCATTTTTCCTTTGAATAACCATAGTAATATTTCGGCCTTCATTAGATTTCATAAGCTCTACAATTTTCTCCAGTGTCATCTCAGAAGTAGGGTCTCCATTAATACTTAGAATTCTGTCTTCCTTTTTCAGGCCTGCTTCATATGCAGGAGAGTCTTTTCTTACTCCTGCAATAGAGAATATAGGCTTCAGACTGAATTTATAACGAAAAGCTTCTTTATAAACTTCATTAACTACTTTAGCTGATTTTTGAGTTTCAATATTTATTCTGTCTTGCTGCCATTCCAGCCCGTCCTGCTTGAAGTCCAATCCGCTCATATTAAAATGAAAAGGATCCTTAAAGTATCTGTTTCTTTTCAAATATAACTTTTTATTGGGATAATCAAAAATTACTGTAAATCTGCGCATAATTTCATTGCCTACAGATCCTTTCCTGTTTTCTACTAAATTGACGTGTTGTATAGAGAATTCATCAGGCATAGAAGTAAGAGGCTTTTCAAACTTAAAATTTCCGAGGTAAAAATTATGGATACGACTTCTTTTACCATAAATATCTCCATTGAAACCGCGGCCAAGAAAATCATCAATATTAGGTCTGTTATAAACAAAATTTTTAATAAGTGTGGGGAAGAGCCATATGGCATCACTGTTTCCAAGATCAATCAGTAATTTTGAGTCTTTCTTTTCATTCGTCATTTCTACCCCTGCATACATATAGGGCTTATCTCTTTCAATAGTAATGGGAAATTCTTCAAATTTTCTGATTTTCTTTTCTAAAAGAGAGGCATCTTCAAATACCGTTATTTTCTTGGAAGAATAGTCGATATAAATAGGATGGTTTTTGAAGAAATGATAGCCAATCACTCCATTTACGGGAATTCCTACGTGAGGCGAAATATTAAATTCTTCATCAATAATGATATAAAGAGACATAGTGGTATTGATTATTCCATCACCTATTCTGCCCAGATTACGTTCAGACTTCAGCCCATCAATACTTAAACTTCCCCCAAGTCCGGAAAATTTTACTTTTTCAACATTGCTTAGCTTCACTTCTTTATTTTCCAGGCTAAAAAGAATGGTTTCAGAAACTCCCGTATCCAGAAGAAAGGTAAGTTCTGCACCATTAATATTAATAGGAATAAAGATAAGATTGTTGATAAACTTAAAAGGAATAACTGCTTTTTTAGTATTGATCAGTTCAAAAGTATTCTGGGCATTTACAAAAATGCTTAGAAATAGTCCCAGTAAAAGCAATTTAAATTTCATTTACTGAATTTAGTGAATTTATCTATATCATAATAAAAAAACATTCCAAAACCTGAAATGTTTATATAAACTACAATAAAGTAGTGTTTTTTGTTGAATTTATTTTAAAGAAGTCTTTTTACTTTGAAAAGAAGTCCATCAAATCCATGTAATTCTTCTGATTAACACCATGTCCGCTCATATACTCTCTGAATGTAAAGTAACAGCTGAGATCATAAAGTAGATCTGCTGCTTTTCTTCCCCATTCAAGTGGGATTACAGCATCATCCGTACCATGAGAAATGAAGAAACGAAGTCCTTCCAGTTTCTTTTTATCTTTTACAATACCGTTCAGGATTTTTTCTTCAGGATAACTGCTCATACAGGCAACACGATTGAAAAGCTCAGGATGTTTTAAAGCCAAAGCATAACATAATATTCCTCCCTGGCTGAAGCCGCAAAGATGAGCTTTGCTTTCCGTAAGTCCATAGTGGTTGATAATCTTCAGCATACTTTCCAGAACAGCATGTAAAGACTCATTCGCCTGGGGAACATCAATGAAATTTTCAGGATCATTAAAATTGATATCATACCATGAATATCCTTCAAACTGAGTATCACGCGGAGCTCTGAAACTTACAATAATCCAGTCATTGGGTAGCGTTTCTCTAAAACTGAAAAGATCCTGCTCATTGCTGCCATAGCCATGAAGCATAAAAAGAATGGGAGTTTGGGAAGTTATATTTTTCGGCTCTCTTACTAGATAATCTAAATTCATACAGCAAAGATAATTAATTTACCCACAGAATCTTAACTTTTGTTATTCATACAATGAACTTCTGCTGCATGATGATTTATGTGTAATGATTAATTATTTAGAGTATATTTTTGAATTTCCAGGAGAATTTTTATTTTTATTGATTTGATATTATTTGGAAATCTTTATTGGAAATTTTTCATAAAAGTTATTTTTATATTAATAAAAAACTTATATTTGAAACATTAAAAAATCTATTTGGAGAAATGAAGCAATTTTACAATTCAAAAAGTTTACTTAGACTTTCTTTTTTATTCGTTTTATTATTTTCTGTAATCACCGTTGTCAATTCTTGTAAAAAAGATGATGATGAAGAATTTCAGGATCATGTGGTGCAGTTCGAAGTGAAGACAACTGCCGGAGGAAACATTATAAGTGTTGTAACACAGGTAGGTACAACTAAAACAGATATATTTAACACTCCGCAGTCTCCTGTAACTTCACCCTGGACAAGTGGAGAGTTCTTTGTAAATTCCAGCCAGGCACAGCTTAATCTTGATGCTAACGCTTCAATGCCGGATGATAATTCTGAATTGACAATCACTCTTTACATTGATGGTGAGGTAGCAAGAACAGTGAAGAAGAAAGGGAAAGGTGTATTGGTTGCTTCTATTGATTACAGTTTCTTAGAGCCTTAAATTACTTTAACATTATAAAAAGAATCCGTCTCACAACCAATTTGTGAGACGGATTCTTTTTATATGTTGTTTTAAGATTAGTCTACCTTTACAATAAAATAGCTTTTCTTACCTTTTTGTAATAATAAGAATTTACCATCGATAAGGTCCGTTTCATTAGCTGTAAAAGTATCATTTACTTTTTGCTTGTTGACAGAGATTGAGTTTCCTTTAATCTCTCTTTGTGCTTCACTCTTGGATTTCAAAAATCCTGATTTTTCAGAAAGAAGATCAATAATATTTACTCCCAAAACATCAGCTTTTGCCATTTCTTTTTGAGGAACACCATCAAAAACTTCAAGGAAAGTTTCCTCATCAAGGCTTACAAGATCTTCAGCAGTAGAACGTCCGAAAAGAATTTCAGAAGCTTTCAGTGCCTTTTCATATTCTTCTCTTCCATGTACCCAAACGGTAACTTCTTCAGCCAGTTTCTTCTGTAGCTTTCTTTCGTGTGGAGCTGTTGTATGCTCTTCAATTAAACCTTCAATTTCTTCTTTTCCTAAGAAAGTGTAGAACCTGATAAATCTTTCAGCATCTTCATCAGTAGCATTCAGCCAGAACTGGTAGAATTTGTAAGGAGAAGTTTTCTTTTTATCCAGCCAGTAATTTTCACCGCTTTCAGACTTCCCGAATTTGGAACCATCGGCTTTGGTAATCAAAGGAACTGTTAATGCAAATGCTTCACCCTGAGCTTTTCTACGGATCAATTCTGTTCCTGTAGTGATATTTCCCCACTGGTCAGAACCTCCCATCTGCAGCTTTACATTATTGTTTTGATATAAGTGAAGGAAATCATATCCCTGGATGAGCTGGTAAGTGAATTCTGTAAAACTCATTCCGTCTGCGCCGGATTCTCCTGAGAATCTTTTCTTCACAGAATCTTTAGCCATCATATAGTTGACCGTGATATTCTTTCCGACATTTTTAGCAAAATCAAGGAAAGAAATATTTTTCATCCAGTCGTAGTTGTTCACAAGCTCAGCTTTGTTAGGTTCGTTTCCTTCAAAATTAAGGAACTTTGAAAGCTGATTCTTTAGACAGTCTACATAATGTAAAAGAGTTTCCTCATCCAGGAGATTTCTTTCAGCAGATTTTCCGGATGGGTCACCGATCATCCCTGTTGCACCTCCTACCAACGCAATCGGCTTGTGGCCATGCAGCTGGAAGTGCGCTAAAATTTTTATCTGGATAAGACTTCCGATATGTAAAGAATCGGCAGTAGGATCAAAACCAATATATGCAGTAGTTACCTCTTTATTCAGTTGTTCATCGGTTCCTGGCATCATATCGGCAAACAGACCACGCCATTTCAGTTCTTCTATAAAGGAATTCATTGATTTTTAACTTTAAAATTTTAAGATGCAAAGATAGTAAATTCAGAAGTATTAAGGGTAAAAAAGCAAAAGAGCAATAGGGTAGGAATATAAAATAAGAATATCACAAAACTTTCTGGTCGGCCACTTTGATAATAGAATGGCTTAACCTTTTTATCCCTTTGTTTTTTCACCCTAAATAATCTATATTTGTTATTAATGAACGACGAACAGCTATTCCTGCTCATACAGAAGGCCAAAGATAAAGACCAGAAGGCCCAGACTAAGCTCATCAATGTTTTTTGGGTGGACGTTTTCTCTTTTGTCATGAAGAAAGTGAGAGACGAAAATGATGCCGATGAAATTACAGTAAACGTTTTTTCAAAAGTATTGTCAAAACTGGATATGTTCGATCCCCATTTTCAGTTTAAAACCTGGATATTAACTATTGCCCAGAATACGGTAATCGATTTTTGGAGAAAAAAGAACCGGGATAACGAAGACGCCGTTGAAAATCTTGAAGAGGTAAAAAATCAATATGCCAAATCACCGGAAGAACTTCTCATTTCTGAAGAAGAACAAAAGAAAATCATCAAAACCATAGAATCTCTGGATGCGAACTACCAGGACATTATCAAGCTGAGATTTTTTGAAGAAAAAAGCATCAAGGAAATTGCTGAAGAACTGGGAATTTCAGTTGCCAATACTAAGGTAAGGGTAATGCGTGCTAAAAAAGTCTTAGCCGAGCTATTGAAAAATAATGAGTTTGATGATCATTAAGCTCAGAAAAATCAATCTATTCAATAGAAGCCTGTTTACTAAAAATATAAATTCAAAATTGGATTTAGCCAAAACTTAAATATCACAACTTTTATTTAGAAATAAACCTCTTCTTTTGTTTTAGGAAGAAAAAGAAGGAAGAATATTTTTTCATAAGAATATTTTGGAGAGATAAATATACAAATGAAATTTGAATGATCAATTTCATCAATAGATCCGGTTGATGGTTTCCATTAAAAAATCCTTAACTTTGAACTTCAATTTTAGAAATGGAAAATTCAGTTCAAGACACTACCGTTCAAAAACCAAAATGGATCCGCGTAAAACTTCCTACCGGAAAGAATTACAGAGAGCTGAGAACTTTGGTTGATAAATATAAATTAAATACCATTTGCCAAAGCGGAAGCTGCCCGAACATGGGAGAATGTTGGGGCGAAGGTACAGCTACTTTCATGATTTTAGGAAATATCTGTACAAGAAGCTGTGGATTCTGTGGCGTAAAAACAGGAAAACCGCTGGATGTAAACTGGGATGAGCCTGAAAAAGTAGCAAGATCCATCAAATTAATGAAGATCAAACATGCTGTTCTTACTTCTGTAGACCGCGATGATCTGAAAGATATGGGATCTATTCTTTGGGGAGAAACAGTGAATGCTGTAAGAAGAATTTCTCCGGGAACTACAATGGAAACACTTATTCCGGATTTCCAGGGAATTACAAAACACCTGGACAGATTGGTAGATGTAGCTCCTGAAGTGATCTCTCACAACATGGAAACGGTAAAACGTCTGACCAGAGAAGTGAGAATCCAGGCAAAATATGAAAGAAGCCTTGAAGTATTAAGATATCTGAAAGAGGCCGGCCAAAGAAGAACAAAAACAGGGGTTATGCTTGGATTAGGGGAAACTAAAGATGAGGTTTTCCAGACGATCGAAGATATCAGAAACGCCAACGTAGACGTAATCACTCTTGGACAATATCTGCAGCCAACTAAAAAACATCTTCCGGTAAAGAAATTTATCACGCCTGAAGAATTTGATGAGTTCGGGGATTTTGCAAGAAGCTTAGGTTTCAGACACGTTGAAAGTTCTCCTCTTGTAAGAAGTTCTTACCACGCAGAAAAACATATTCATTAAATTACAGACCGTTCAGCAATGAACGGTTTTTTTGTTTTTTTAGGTAGCAGGGATCAGGTAGCAGATTATTGGTGATAGGTTGCAGGTATCAGGTGTTACGGATTAGCTAATGAATGTGGCAATCTTTACAATAAAGTCTTCCGATCTCCTAATCCCTAAATCTCATCACCTGTTACCTAATATCTTCCTCCTGCCACCTAAAAAAAACCGCCCATTGCTGAGCGGTTGTTGTTGTTACCAGATTTTGATTCTTTCTTCCGGAGCTTTGTATAATTTGTCTCCTTTTTTCACATCGAATGCTTTATAGAAGGCATCAACGTTGATAAGCGGACCGAAGCTTCTGAAATATCCTGGAGAGTGCGGGTCAGTTTTCACCTGATTCACCATATATTTCTCACTTGATAATGTTCTCCAAACCGTTGCCCAGCTTAGGAAGAATCTCTGATCCTGAGTGAATCCACTGATCTTCCCTGGGTTTCCTTTGTCTTTTAAATACATTTGAAGAGCATCATAAGCGATATTTACACCACCTAAGTCAGCGATATTTTCACCGTTTGTGAAAGTACCGTTTACAAAAGTTCCTTTTACAGGCTCGTATTTGTCATATTGAGAAGCAAGAGCTTTTGTTGCTTTTTCGAAGTTTGCTTTATCTTCCGGAGTCCACCAGTCTACTAAGTTACCGTCTGCATCGAACTGTGCACCTGAATCATCAAATCCGTGGCTCATTTCGTGACCGATAACGGCTCCGATTCCTCCGAAGTTTACCGCAGCATCAGCTTTAGGATTAAAGAATGGCGGCTGAAGGATGGCTGCAGGGAATACAATCTCATTGTTTACCGGATTGTAATATGCATTTACAGTTTGTGGCGTCATTCCCCATTCTGTTTTATCTACCGGCTTCCCAATTTTAGCCAAATCTTTGTTATACTGCCATTCACCGATGTTCTGAAGGTTCTGATATAGATTTCCTCCTTTAGCTTCAGAAACGATATTTAATTTTGAATAATCTTTCCATTTGTCCGGATAAGCTACTTTTACAGTAAACTTGTTCAGTTTCTGCATTGCTTTTTCCTTAGTGGTAGAAGACATCCACGCTAAGTTGTTGATGTGAACAGCGAAACTTTTCTTTAAATAGTCAATCAATTCCACCATCTGAGCTTTTGCTTCAGCAGGGAAATATTTCTCAACATATAGTTTTCCGAAAGCTTCTCCCAAAGTACCGTTGATCAATTCAAATCCTCTCTTGTTAAGAGCTCTTTGTTCCTGCTGTCCTCTCAGATATTTACCATAGAAAGCAAACTTCATGTTTCCTAAGTTTTCGCTTAAGTAAGAAGCACTTCCGTGGATCATGTGAAATTTCAGATAATCCTTGATTACAGGAAGATTCTGAGCGTTTACCAATTTATCAAAGTTCTTATAGAATCCTAATTCACTGATAATTACTTTGTCAGAATTTACGCCTACTTTTTTAAGGTAACCTGGAAGGTCAACATTTTTTACTAAAGCAGAAAGTTCAGCCATCGTTTTAGGATTGTACTGAAGGGTGTTATCACGGCTCTGCTCGTTTGTCAGGTAAGTATTTGCGATGCTTTTTTCATAATTAACAATACCTTTTGCTGCTTCATCAGCATTTTTGTATCCTAATTCTTTTAGCATTGAAGCTACATATTTCTGATATTCAGCAATTGCTTCTGTATTTTTCTCGTTTACTTTCTGATAGTAATCTCTTCCTAAACCTAATGAAGCGTTTCCTAGATAAACGGCATTCATTTTAGAATCTTTAAGGTCTGCATCCACTCCCCATCCGTAGAAAACGTTTTCCCCTTCTTTGGTTACAGAAGTAAGGTAGTTCTGAAGATCGGCCATGTTTTTAATAGCATCAATCTTGTTCAGGTTTTCCTGGATAGGTTTAATGCCGTCTGCATTTCTCTTTTGCATATTCATATAAGTGGCATACAGATCCTGAATTTTCTTTCCTTCACTTCCGTCAGCAAATTTATCTTTCAGAAGAGAGTTCAGGATGGTCATGGAATTGTTATCCGTATCCTCAGCCAGTTTGTTGAAGCTTCCCCATGTTGGTTTGTCAGATGGAATTTTGGCTGTTTTCATCCAGGTTCCACTTACGTAGTTGTAAAAATCATCCTGAGGACGCACCGAAGTGTCCATCAAGCTAAGGTCTAAGCCTTTATCTGTGTTATTCACTGCTACTTTAGCAGCTTTAGCTTGTGCGCTCATCGTAGTCTGAGTACAGATCCCTGCTATTAAAAACAAAGAAAGCGTTATTTTTTTCATTATGATAACAATTTTTAGAATAGGTATAATTTATTTCGGATTTGTTACTTTTCAACGAAAAAAATTTAAACAAATAACATGAAAGCATCCTAAATGGGAAGTTGGGAGCAGGAAGCTGGAAGTTATGAAAGTCATAACACAAACTTCAGCTTCCTGAATAATAACATCCAGCCTCATTCTTCCTGCTTCCAGCCTTTATTAGTTATCATGAAGTTGCTATCTCTTTTACATTTCCGGTTCTTTTCAGAAATCCCCAGGACTGCATTTCGCCTTTCAGTGCTTTTCTTAAACTTTTAAACAATACAATATACATCAGCCATCTATACCCGAATCTCTGTGGAATAATATACAGCAGATTAATCAGCTTTTCACGCTGCACGATGAATGCAATTAAAGCTAGTGAAGCATCCACCAAAAGGAAGATCAGATAATAGGTGAATATTTTGTCTCCGTTTCCGGAAAGAATTCCAAAGAACATTATCAAGTCTGCCAATGGTGAGAAAAATGGTATAATATATTGGAATAATAAAATATTCGGCATTGCCCAAAGTCCCAATCCTTTATATTTAGGGTTAAGGAAAGTCTGTCTCTGTTTCCAGAACATCTGCATAATTCCATAAGTCCAGCGGAAACGTTGTTTTAAAAACTGTTTTGTGGTTTCGGGAGCTTCCGTTACTGCTATTGCTCTGTTTTCGTTCGCTACAGTATATCCGGCTTTTAATATTTTCACCGTAATATCACAATCTTCTGCCAGAGTATCGGATGAATAGCCTCCTGCTTCAATGATCACGGATCTTTTAAATGCTCCGATAGCTCCCGGAATAACGGTAATCGCATTGATGTGAGCATATGCCAGCCTGTCAAAATTCTGACTTGTTGTATATTCTATAGCCTGCCATCTGGTAAGCCAGTTGACTCTGTTTCCTACTTTCACATTTCCTGCTACAGCCGCTATTTTTTCTTCCGCACTTGAATTTAAAAATCTTGCAATAAGATATTTCACAGCATCCTGTTGCAGTTTCGTATCGGCATCAATACATACTACATATTCGGCATCGGTTTGTGATATTCCGAAATTCAGAGCTGTGGCTTTTCCACCGTTTCCTTTGGTAAAGATTTTCAGTTTCGGATGTTCAGGAAATGCAGTTTTTGCTTTTTCATAAGTAGAATCCTTACTTCCGTCATCTACCATAATAATATTAAAATTGGGGTAAGTCTGTTTCAGCAAATTCTGCAGGGAAGACACAATATTCACTTCTTCATTATAAGCAGGAACTATGATGGAAACCTTCGGATAAGATTTCAGAACTGGAAACTCACCCAGTTTTTTTTCTTTGCTTCTTTCTTTAAAAGCCCAGTATGCCATCAGCAATAATCTGATTAATCCTAATACAATGAAAATAGTAAATAATGCCACGAGAAAATGACTTACTCCATAGATAACGGTAGCCAAAACAAGGTTCAGCTGCATAATGTAATAAGACTTTGTCTTAGGAACTTCAGGCATCAGTTCGTTTCTGCTTTTGTGCAGAATATTCGTTAGATTGGTAAAATGATAGCCTTGTTTCTGAAGTGTCGGAATCAGAATCTTTAAAGCTTTTACCGTTTCTTCTCTGGTATCTCCTCCTGCATCGTGAAGAAGAATGATATTTCCTCTCTGCTGCTTGATTCCAGCCATTACACGTTTTACAATTTCATCTGCTTTTATCCCTGGCTGCCAGTCTTCAGGGTCTATATTTTCCCCGATATCAAGATAGTTTTGCTGTCTGGCCAAAGCTACCGGAATAATCTCTTCCGAAGTGGTAGGCTCAGAGTCTGCATTATATGGCGCTCTGAAGAGAATTGTACTATGGCCTGTGATACATTCAATCAGCAGTCTTGTCAGTTTCATTTCCAGCAAAGCCCTTTCCGGGCTTACTTTTGCTACATTCTCGTGGGTAAATGTGTGATTGCCTATCTCATGTCCTTCGCGGTAAATCCTTTTCACAAGCGGAAGGTTTTTTTCTGCATTCAATCCTACCAGAAAGAAGGCTGCCGGAACATGATATTTGGACAATACATCCAAAACCTGCGGCGTATAGGTTTCATCCGGACCGTCATCAAAAGTGAGGACAAGCTCTTTCTGAGGAGCGCTTCCATATTTTTTTACTTCATAAGAACTTGGATAGGTAATATAATTCTCGTCTGTGATAATTTTCTCTTTAGGATCAATTTCCAGTGCAATTTTTCCGTCATGAGGCGTATTCAGAACATCTAATACTTCTCCGTCTCCGATATAATCCACCATGGTCTGCCCTTTTACATTTTCCAGTGTTTTTAAATTCAGTCTGGAAAGCCCGGTAAAGGTGAGGTCTTTATCATAGAAATTCCAGACTCTGCTGTCTTCACTTCCCAACCTCCAAAGTGCTGTTCCGGCCAGAGGATATTCTGAAGAGAAACGCATTGTGTTGAAAATAGAAGCGGCGTCATTAAAAAATACGGTATGGGTTAAATTTTTAGAATCGGTATAAGAATAATTTAAATTAAAAGTATTGTCATTAAAATCAATAACTGCTTTACTGGCACTGGCTTTGG
This sequence comes from Chryseobacterium sp. CBTAP 102, assembly GCF_003201365.1. NCBI lineage: Bacteria > Pseudomonadati > Bacteroidota > Flavobacteriia > Flavobacteriales > Weeksellaceae > Chryseobacterium > Chryseobacterium sp. CBTAP 102. Next base: position 74,555 of record NZ_QICX01000010.1, on the reverse strand, counting down.
TAATTGCCTGCATATAAGTAACAGAAGTATTATCATCCTTATTGGAACTCCAGTCGTAACCGTATGCTCCCAACCCTAAAACAATCTTTTGAGGAGAGGTTTGTTTTACAATTTTTCCAGTCTGTTCTTCAATCCATTTTTGAGAAGAAACCGGACCTGCATCACTTCCTGCTGAATATTCATCATAAGCCATCAGCACAAAGTAATCTACATAAGGATTCAATCTTGGGATATTGTAATCGTCATTATCCGTCATGATATCCATGGTCACCAGCAGCTGATTCTTTTTGAAGGTTTCTGATAGCTCTTTCATAAAGGCAATCAGATTGTCATCAGAATTCAGGTTCATATCTTCAAAGTCAATATTAATTCCTTTGAAATGATATTTTTGACATTGCTGAGTAATTTTTTGAATCAGATGGGTTCTTTTCTGAGGATCATTAAGAACTTTCACCAATCCTTCTGAACGGAATTCTCTGTCTGAGTTGTTACTTAGCATTGGCATAGCAGCAACACCCGTTCTTTTGATCACTTTGTAGCCTTCCGGATCCACATTGGTTTTAAGGTCACCTGTTTTGGGATCAAGGAAAAACCATTCAGGGAAAACAAGATTCACGTGTCTGATATTTCTTTTCAGAGACATCAGCGACTGAGGGTCCCAGGCCACATAAAATGCAGAACGGATTCCTCCCGGAAACTGGGTCCAGTTTCGGTTCTGATTCTTGTATCTTTCGGCTCTTGCCTTCTCAATTTTGTCGAGACTGGTATGAATTGTTTTTTCAGAAATAAAACTTCTGAAACCTTTATATTCTTTGGAAATTTTATTCTCCTGAAGATAAGGTTTGTTGGCTGTAATTACCGCTTTATAATCTTCTTTAAAAGGAATTTTAGGACTTCTGTCCAGAGTCATCATCAGACCTAAAGCAAGAAGAAGCAGTATTCCTATAAAGATAAAAACACGGCTTCCCCACTGTACACTTTTCCATCGTTTTTTGCTGCTGGTCTGAAAAATCTGTTTGGAATTTTCCACGATTTTTGAAATTTATTGTAGGGCTTTCAAAAAGCGTGAAAAACTGCATAAAAATTAATTAAAAAAAAATTAAAAAGATATAGTCTATCTAACTGTTTACAAGAAGACTTACCAAATCCTGAATCACCTTTTGAGATACAAAATGCATAAAGTCTGCTCTTTCCAGATGAGGCATGTACAATTTTGAGGTTACTTCCTGATCATTGATTCTGATCGTATAGTAAACCGTTCCCACATCTTTACCGTCTTCTCCTTTTCCCGGTCCTGCAACACCTGTTGTAGAAAGGGAAATATGAGTTTCAAACAATTCCTGGCAGCCTCTGGCCATTTCCTGCGCCACCTGTTCGCTCACCACAGTGAATTCATCAACGGTTTCTCTGGAAACATTCAGAATTTTAATCTTTTTCTCTGTGGCATACGCTACCATTCCGCCCAGAAAATATTTTGAACTTCCGGAAACTGAAGTGATCATTTTTGCCAGTTCACCTCCGGTACAACTTTCTGCGGTTGAAATCGTCAGCTTTCTTTCGGTAAGCATTTCTGCCAGAATATTTTCAATTTTATCTTCATATACTGCAATCACATGACCTTCTATCAGAGGAAGCAATTTCTGGATTTCTTCTTCCGTTCTCTGTTTCAGATCTTCTTCATTTTCTCCGGAAGCTGTCAGACGAAGTTTTACACGTGTTCCTACCGGAAGATAAGATAGTGCAATATTTTCCGGAAGTGCCAGTTCCCAGTCTTCAATTTTGTCTGCAAGAATACTTTCAGGAATCCCTACCACAGAAACAATTCTGGTATAGATATAGCGAAGGCTGAATCTTTGCTGTAAATAAGGGATAATCTGATCTTTAATAAGTGGTTTCACCTCGTAAGGAACACCCGGAAGGCTGTAGCACAATTTTCCGTCCTTTTCCATCATCATGCATGGAGCAGTTCCGTAATGGTTTTGAAAAACAATGGATTTGGTAGGAACAAAAGCCTGTTCTCTGTTTCTTTCGAGAATATCTGCTCTTCCTCGTCTTTCCATATAACCTTTCAGGTGGTTGAAGGTTACCTCATCCAGAGCTATTTGATCGTTGAAATATTCTGCGAGGGCTTTTTTGGTTTTATCATCTCTGGTTGGGCCAAGTCCACCCGTTGTAATGACTAAATCACCTGCTTCAAAAGCAACATTCAATGCATTTTTAATGGTTTCAATTTCATCTGAGATCGTAAGAATCTGAATAACTTTTATTCCAATATTTTTAAGTTCAGTTGCAATAAAATTAGAATTGGTATCTACCGTATTTCCGGAAAGAATTTCATCCCCGATAGTAATCAGAACAGCTTTTTCCATATGTTTTTTTGTTGAAAAAAATTCTATGCAAATGACGGAAAATTCTGTGGCAGCGGCAATATAAATTGATTTTTTCTATTTTTGCCAGAATTATCAAAAACTACAATACAAATTATGTCTAAATATGATGATGCTTCATGGCATTATGGCGGTGATTTTCCGGAAGGACTTCCTCAGAAAAACGGGGCAACACATACAGGAATGTTTCTGAACTGGTGTATTCATAACAATCTTATTTCTGATGAGCTGAAAGAAGATGCAAAAGAGGAAATAGAAAAAGTAAAACGAAGAGAAATTACCGGTGCAGAATTTGTTATGGATTCCTGCGATGGAAAATTTTCCGAATATGATCTGAATGAACTGGGGAATCTTTTTGCAAAAGATTATTATGCTGATGATACCGATTTTGGAAACAGATACAGTTCATTCGCTGATGATTATGTGAATATTTTTGATACCAAAGCAGAAGAAAGCGACTACGAATACGAAACATTCTATCACATAGAGGATACCTACGAAAACTATGATCTGATGAAACAGGTTATTGATCATCGTTTTGAGGAATGGAAGGAATATATAAACAGCTAAAAACTTAGAATGAAGAAAACAGAGAGCAAATTAGTTGATGAACCTCATCTGTTTTCTTCGTTTTTTTATTGGTTATGCTTCACCCAGATCAGTTCATCGGTATTATAGCCGATTTTTTTTGCTTTCTGAATGAAACGCTGGCGGATACTTTCCGGAATGCTGGTGGTACGGGAAAGTATCCATAAATATTTTAAGCTGCTTCCTGCTACCAGCGCATACTGATAGTCTTCATCAATATCTATCACATTATAACCAGCCCATATCGGTTTAAAAAATGAAACTTTGAGGCGGGCTTCTGTCGGGTCTTTTACAAATTTTGCTTCTCCGATGGATTCATTCCATACTTTTTTACTATAATCGTAACCTTTATTTTTTACCTGTACTGTTCCATCCGGATTCTCCGTGTACTCTGCGGTAACATTATCCATATTTTTTTCGAACCTGTAATCAAAACGTGCTATTTCATACCATCTGCCAAGGTATTTTTTAAGATCAAAATTCTTTACTGCAGCTGCTCTTCTTGGAATTCTTACAGAATAGGAATTGAAAACGATAAGCCCCAATGCTCCTAATGAAACGGGAAGTATAATTTTATGAATAGTTTTCATGACAGAAATATTTTGTGTGGTTGTTATAAAAACGTCAAAAATAATGCCTTAAGTCTGTTAAAGGTACAATAAATTCTATGAAAATACCTTTAGGAAATTATCTTTAAAGCTTCCTGAAACCTCAATTTCCGTATCATCAGACAACATAACCGTTCCGCTTTTATGATAGGATTTTACGAAACCTGTATTGATAATATGAGAACGGTGAACCCTTACAAACGGATTTTCCAAAAGGTCATCAAAGTGTTTCAGAAAACGGCATACCATCTTCTTCGAGCCGTCTGTAAGATATACCTGAGTAAAATTTCCATCCGCCTGAAGCCTGACAATATCTTCGGTCTTTACAACATCAAATCCTTGTAAAGTTGGTAAAATCAACTGCTGCTTTTCAGGTTTTAATTTCAGGTTTTCAAGAAGAATCTTATTCCGGTTGAGCTCATCTTTTTTCTCAAGGCTCTCCGCCACTTTATTGACGGCCAGAATAAGTTCCTGAATATCAATGGGTTTTAAAATATAATAGCTTGCCGATTTATTTAAAGCCTGTAAAGAATATTGTGAAAATGCGGTAATGAAAATGGTTTCGTAGGAGAAATCTCTGGTGGCTTCCAGAACATCAAAGGCATTTCCAAAAGGCATTTCTACATCCAGAAAGACCAGCTGTGGCTGTTTTTCAGCAATTAACGGAACAGCTTCTTTGATATTTTCAGCTTCACCCAAAATTTCTACCTGCGGACAGTATTTGGTAAGATAGCTTCGTAAAACTTCCCTTGCTATGAGTTCATCATCTACAATGACTGCTTTTATTTTCATTTGAACAGATTTTAGGTGGCTGCTAATAGGTTGCAGATGCAAATTAGTGATATTTAACCAATCGTACAATCCGCCTTAATTCCGGTTAGGCAAGATTCATTCGGATGGTTACCAAAACACCATTGTTGTTTTCCTTATCCTTTACCGAGCAGGTGATGTCTTTTTTGTACAGATCATTCAGCAGCTGGATTCTTTCCAGTGTATTTTTCATTCCTCTTCCCTCTCTGGTCTTTTGGTGCTGGGTTTTCTGCTTTTTACTTTCCTCAATTCCTATTCCGTTGTCTTCAATAAGAATTTTAAGATGGGATTCGCTTTTATCAAAACTTAATTTTAAGAATCCTTTTTCGGTTCTGTAACGAAGCCCATGCCATACGGCATTTTCAAGAAACGGCTGTATCAGCATTCCCGGAACCTGCAGGTTTTGCATATTCAGACTTTTATCTACTTCAATTTCATAATCGAATTTATCTGCAAAACGTGTTTTTTCCAGAGCAAGATAATTTTGAAGAAGATCCAGCTCCTGCTGAAAAGGAATAAAATCTTCAGTAGAGTTTTCCATTACACCGCGCATCAGTTTGGAAAATTTTGTAAGATACTGATTCGCTTCCAGTTCATTATTGGTGGCTATAAAATGGTTAACGCTATTTAAACTGTTGAAAATAAAATGAGGATTCATTTCACGACGCAGCGACTGAAGCGCTATTTTCTTATTTTTCGTCTGAACTTTTTTCAGGGTTATGAAAATAAAAATGATTAATCCTGTCAGTAAAATCAAAACTCCGATCAGTCCGTAATTAAAAACATTTTTCTTTCTGATAAGCTCATCTTTCAGCTCTTTTTCTTTTTCCAGTTGTGAGATTCGCTGTTCTGTATCTTCGAGAATCTTATTATCAACAAGGCTTCTGTCTTTGGAAACGAGATTCGGAAGTTTTCCCAAAAAGTCTCTGTATAACTGAACTGAAGCATCTAAATTTCCTGAAATGGCATAAAGGCTGTCCAGTTTTTTCACACTTCTCTGTGCTTCCAGCGTATGACCTTTGTCTAAAGCAATTCCGTAGGCATTTTTCAAAAGATCTACGGCTTCCTTCGGATCATTTTTCTTAATATAGATATCTGCCAGCTCCTGAATCTGATTGACTTTTTCCTGTGAGTTCTCTTTCACGAAATCCTCCTTCAGAACTTTCTTTTTAGCTTCAATAGCTTTCTCAAAGTTTTTGCTTTCTACATAAAGATCGGCCAGTTTCTGATTGATTGCCAACGCCTGTTGAGGAGCTTCTTTTTTAGAAATTTGATAGGCTGTATTCAGGTTTTCTTCAGCACTGGATACGTCTTTCTGTCTGAGATTAACATCTGCCAGCTGACTGTAGCTTTCTGCAAGATCGCCTTGCTCATTTTCTTTTTTAGTAAGATTGATATTATTCTGAATAGCCTCTGCTTTAAGCTCCGGTGTAGGAGAAGAAAGCCTTGCCACATCATTAGAATTGACAGCTTTACTTTTTTCGCTGTAACTCATCTGTGCAGCCATGCTGTAATTGCTGATGGCAGGCGTTATTTTATTCTGTTTTTCCTGTGACTGGGCTAATCTCCGGGTAGCTTTTTCAATATTGGGTTTGTCATTGAGTTTTTCATACAGTTTTTTGGCTTTTGTATAATACTCTTCACTTTTCGGAAAGTTTCCGCCATTGAAAAATGTTTCCCCGATATTATAATAAGAATCTGCCTGGGCAGGTTCGTTTTTACTGTCCATTGCTTTTTTCAGCTTCTTCGTTTCTACCTGCACCTCTTCTACAGCGGTACTACTGTTATTGGTGGTTTGGGAAGATATTGTATTTCCCCAAAGCATCAGTAAAAAGAAAGTAAAAAGTGTAAGCATTTTCATAAAACAAAGATATACATATATATAGTGCACTCAAAAATTATTCACCAAGTGAAAGCTCCATTTCACCAAGTCTCCCGGATTCAGGTTTCTGATCTGAGTAATTTTACATCAGAATTAAAAATTTAAAAACAGGAAATTATGAAATTGAAACATTTTTTATTAATCGGAATTTTAACCCTTGGAAGCTTTGTAAATGCTCAGGAAGTAAAGAAAAACGTCATTGAAGTAACAGGCGTTGCCGAAATGGAAGTAGAACCGGATGAAATTATCTTCAGCATAGGGATCAAAGCTGATAATAAAAACGATCTGGCAGATAATGAAAAGAAGCTATTTGATATTTTAAAAAACGCAGGAGTAAAGAACGAGGATATCAAGTTCAAAGCCATGTACCAGAATATCTATTCTAAAACAGCCAGGTTTTCCAAAAATTATCAGTTCAAAGCCGGCACAAAATCAAGCCTTAGCAAGATCTTTGAAGATCTGAACCAAAAGTGGGTAAGCAGCCTGAACATTGCAGAGGTAAAGAATACCAAAATTGCGGATTTCAGAAAAGCCGTTAAGATCAATGCTCTAAAGGCAGCCAAAGAAAAAGCTGACTACTTATTGGAAAGCATGGGTAAAAAAACAGGAAACGCTCTTGAAATTGTAGAAATAGAAGATTACACCAGCGATATGATTATGCCAGTAGCTTACAAAGGAAGAGCAAGCAATATTCAGTTGGAAATGGCGGATTCTCCGATAGATTTTTCATTTGATAATATTGAAAACATCAAGCTGAAATACAGCATTAAAACAAAATACGAGATCCTTTAAAAATAACAGATTTGAAAAGACAGTTCCTCCTGAGCTGTCTTTATTTTTTGCTTGTTGCCAGGTTCACCAAGTCAAACTACTCATTCACCAAGTCTCGTAATTCCAAATCTTAAATAGGGATAATTTTACTTTAGAAATTCAAAATAATAAACGACGAAACGCTATTTCCTAATTATAACTTATAAAAAAATAACAATATGACAACTTTAAAAATCTTAGCACTTGCAGCAGGTACGGCTTTATTAAGCTCCGGAAATCTTCCTGATAACCGTTATGCAAAAAGTAATGAAAATCATAATTTTCAGGTTCAAAATAACGTACTGATTCCCGTAAACTCCATCACAAAAGAAAACAAAATTCAGGTTGCTCTTCTTCTGGATACTTCCAATAGTATGGACGGACTGATTGATCAGGCAAAATCCAGATTATGGAATATCGTAAATACGCTGACTACTCTTAGATACAACGGAAAAGCTCCCGAGATAGAAATTGCACTGTATGAATACGGTAATGACGGAATCCGTGATGAAAATTACATCCGTCAGGTTACTCCTCTCACTCAGGATCTTGATCTGGTTTCTGAAAAATTATTTGCATTAAGAACCAATGGCGGCAGTGAATACTGTGGCGCTGTGATTCGTGACGCTTCAGCCAATCTGAACTGGGACAGCAATGAAAAAAGCATGAAACTGATTTATATTGCTGGTAACGAATCATTTGATCAGGGAAAAATAAATTATAAAGAGGTTGTTTCAAAATCAAAAGGTAAAAATATTTACACCAATACCATTTTCTGTGGAAGCCGGGAAGAAGGAATCCAGACTTTCTGGCAAAACGGAGCTTTATTAGGAGGTGGAAAGTATTTCAATATTGATAGCGACAGAAAAGTACTCTATATTGAAACACCTTATGACATCAGAATTTCTGAATGCAATGCAAAGTTGAATGATACGTATATCTATTACGGAAATCATGGCTCAGAATACAGGCTTAAGCAGATCACACAGGATAAAAATGCAGAAGCCCAATCGGCATCCAACTTAGTGGAAAGAGCGGTTGCCAAATCTAAAAAGAATGCTTATAAAAATGATCACTGGGATCTTGTGGATAAAGCTGAAAAAGATGCAGGATTTATCGCCAATGTAAAAGAAAGTGAACTTCCTGCAGAATTGAAAGGAAAAAGCAAGGAAGAAATTCAAAAGACAATTGCTATAAAATCAGCAGCTCGGGACAAAATTCAAAAGGAAATTGAGGAACTTTCCAGAAAACGTCAGATGTACATTGACTCCGAAATGAAAAAACGGGGTACTGATGATTCTGACGATTTGGGAAAAGCCATTGAGAGTTCTATTCTTGAACTGGCTAAGAAGAATGGGTATAGTTTGTAGTGTAAGCGGGTTAAAACCCGCTTTTTTGATGCTGGATAATGAATAAAACCACCCGTCAAAAATTCTTTGAATTTTCGACACCCCTCCGGAGGAGGGGAATTAAGGTCTTTCTATCGGGCTATTTGTCAAAGTATCTTTTTACTACATTTTTTCAAATGATTTAAGCAGAATTTCTATGGAATGACACAATTGGAATAACGATTTATCCAGGCAGTTTGTCATTCCGTAGGAATCTAAATAACCTTTATTCTTATTAAAAAATTGTGGTAAAATAAAGCATCACCTTCCAAACTTAAAATACCTTGATAACGGATGCTTTTTACCTTTCATAAACAAAGAAGCCATTTTCATTCCCGTTACCGAAAAAGTAATTCCATTTCCACCGAAACCTAGCACAAAATAGGAGTTCTTAAATTTCTCATGTTCGCTGATGTAAGGTAAACCATCTTTAGTTTCACCAAAAGTACCAGCCCATACAAAATCAGGATAAAAGTGGTAATCCGGCTTTATTTTCTTTAGATTTTTCAGAATCTCTTTTTCTTTTTTATGGAGTATGGCGTCACGCTTTTCTGAGTCATAAAAATCTTCGTCTCCTCCTCCAATCAGAAGCCTTCCGTCATCAGTAGTTCTCATATAGAGATACGGGTCGTCGGTATTCCATACTAAAGTGCTGCTTATGTTTTTAAACTTGTCTTTATCTATTTCGGAAACTACCGCATAGGTACTTTTCAGGTTAACAAAATTTTCTTTTAACAGGTTTTTACTTTCGTAACCAATACAGTAAATGATTTTTTTTGCTTTGATCTCAAATCCACTGTCAACGGTAACCAGATTAAACCCTTTGTGTTCTTTTACTTTTACCATTTCAGTCTTATCAAATATCTTAAGCCCTTTCTTTACATTATGTATACATAACTCATGAGCAAACTGAAAAGCATCAATACTTGCTCCTTGTTTTGATAAAATTCCGCCATAGGTATTGTCATATTCAAATTGTTCTAAAATCTGTTCTGCTTCCAGCCATTGTACTTCAAATCCGTTTTGTTTCCGCGCCTGGTATTCTTTCTTCAGCCATTGGAGGTCTTTCTTTTTTGAAGCAAAATACAGTGATTTTTTTCTTTTGAAACCTGCATTTGACTTGGTGAGTTTTGAAAGCTTTTCTATCCTATCAATAGCATCACTACAAGCTTTATAACTTAAGATCGCGCCCTTTTCTCCTATTTTTTCTATCAGTTCATAGAGTGGAACATCTATTTCGTACTGGAGCATTGAAGTTGTAGCAGAAGTACTTCCGTTACAAAGTTCTCTCTTATCAATAAGAATCGTACTATATCCGTCTTCTATCATCTGATGGGCAATCAGACTTCCCGTAATACCTCCGCCCACGATGAGAACATCACATTCTTCGTTTGATTTTAATGAAGGGTAAGATGCTAATAATCCGTTTTTTAAAAGCCAGAAAGGTTCATTTGATTTTAAATCCATATTGATATTTTACATTTAAAATATCAATATTTATACCTTTTTTAACAATTATACATCAAATAATGGTGTAATTATTGTTATTTTTTAAACTAAACCACCAAAAAATATTTATTATGATAACAATTATTCCAGAAGCTCCGGAGAATGTTGCAGCATTTAATGCAACGGGAGAAGTAACGAAAGAGGATTTTGAAAGACTGGTAATTCCGCGTGTGAAAGAGAAGGTAGAGCAATTCGGTGAACTCAACTATTTATTGTATTTGGATACCGATCTGGATAATTTTACCGTAGGAGCATGGCTTGAAGATTTGCTGTTAGGGTTCAAGAACCTTGCCCATTGGAATCGTGCAGCCATTGTAACAGACAAAGCAGGAATACAGAATTTCACCAGTATTTTCAGTGTCCTGATGCCGGGAGAATTTAAATCCTTTCCTAAAGAAAATTTATATAATGCCCTGTATTGGTGTAAAAACGGAGATGAAGTAGAGGCATAAAACTTATCTTATAAAAAATCGCCTGTTTCAGTGAGAAACAGGCGATTACATTTTTAACTATAACTCTTTATTTATCACATGATACACATTCCGCAGCCACTTCTTCTTCATTTTGAGTTTTTGAGCCGTACAGATACATATACCTTATACTTATAACTACTCCAATCAATGTCATTCCCACTCCTACCAATGACGGATAATTGAATGAATAGCCATATTCCAAAGGAATACCACCAAGAAAAGCACCCATTGCATTGGCAATATTAAAACCAGCCTGCATAAAAGCGGCAGCCATCATTTCACTTTTCGGGGCCGCTTTCATCATCATAATATTGATAGGCGATGCAATAGACATGGACAAAGCACCACACATAAATGTCAATACCAGAGCAATATTTTTATATTCCGCAAGAAAGAAAACACCACCAAGAGAAATCATCATCAGGAAGATCAAAAGAGAACAGGTTTTTTCCGGACCCAATTTATCTGAAACAATGCCTCCAACCAGATTTCCTACTACCATTCCTGCTCCGGCAAGAACCATTACATAAGCCATCTGGCTGCTTTTGATTCCGGCAACAATGGTCATTAAAGGGGTGATATAGCTTAACCATGTGAACAATCCTCCAAATCCTATCGCTGTAATGGCCAATACCAGCCAAGACTGTTTATTTTTAAGGAATTTCAACTCTTCCATGAAATGAGTATTCTGGTTGGATTCCATTGCGGGAAGCCAGAGTTTTAAAAATAAGATAGCAAAAAGTCCAATAACTGCTACAATAGCAAAGTACAGTCTCCAGTGGAAAGTGTGCCCTATATAGGTGACCAGAGGTACCATTGCCAGATTGGCGACCGTAAGACCTGTAAACATCATGGATATATAAAAGGCTTCTTTTCCTTTTCCTGCCATTCTTGAAGCCACCACTGTTCCTACTCCGAAGAATGCTCCATGAGGAAGTCCGGACATAAAACGGATAACCAACATACTGTTGTATCCAGGAGCAACAGCCGAAAGACCATTAAATAATGTAAAAAGGATCATGAAAGCCATCAGAACTTTTTTGGGTGGAAATTTCACAGAATACCCAATCAGAATCGGAGCTCCGATAACCACACCCATAGCATACGCAGAAATCAGATGTCCGGCTTGCGGAATGGTGATCTGCAATGTTTTGGCAATATCCGGCAAAAGTCCCATGACCGTAAATTCTGTAGTTCCTATCCCTAAACCACCTATGGCCAGTGGTATTATTCTTTTATCAATCTTCATTGTATCTAAATCTTTTTCTGAATTAATTCTTTTCAAATTAAATGACTCACTGAGTATCTTTATTTTGAAAGTGCAAAAATCGACAGAAAGTTTGAATTTCACACCTCTTTGAATGATAAAAATTTGCTCCATATTAACCTTTTTATTTAAATTTAAATTCAGAAACAATCAAATCAGAACAAAATGAAAATCCAGAAAGAAATTATTGAGTTTGAAAAAGGAAAATCATTCAAGCTGTTTGCTCCTTCTCTGAAAAACTGTTTTTTCTGGCATTATCATCCGGAAATTGAACTGGTATATGTAGAAGCTATGAATGGAATCCGTCACGTTGGAAAAAATATTTCAGGCTTTACAGACAGTGATCTTTTACTGATTGGTTCCAATGTACCTCATCTTAATTTTGATTACGGTATTCAGACCGAATGTAAACAGCTTGTATTGCAGATGAGAGAAAGCTTCCTTCAGGATATTATTCTTCCTGTTCCTGAATTTGAAAATATTAAAAACCTTTTAGAACGGTCATACCTCGGACTATCATTTTCCGGAGAAACGAAAAATACAGTTGTTGAAAAACTGCAGATTATTAAAGATAAAAACTCTTTTGAATCTTTAGTTGGGTTAATTGAAATTCTGCAAATCCTCGCCGATTCTACTGAAGTAAAGGAACTCAATAAAGAAGATACAAGAATCAAATGGTTTCTGAATGATAAAATCAGAATGGGAACTATCTATGATTACATTCATGAAAATTACGACCGAAAGCCTAATGTGAATGAAGTGGCCAAGGTAGTGAGCCTGAGCACTCCTGCTTTCTGCCGGTATTTCAAAAAGCAGACAAATATGACCTTTACAGATTTTGTCAACAATTACAGAATCAATCAGGCTAAAATATTCCTGCTGAAAGATCAGTCTGTGACGGAAGTTTGTTTTCAGGTGGGCTTTGAAAGCCTTTCTTATTTTAATAAATTATTCAAGCAGCATACAGGAGAAACGCCTTCGGAATTTAAGAAAAAACATTTCAGACCTATTGAAATCAATGGAAGAATTGGAGTGATTAAGAAGGATACGACTTGTTAAGTAATTTTTAACTAAAGTCCGCTGCTGTGGATGCTTTTGTGAGTGTTGTATGAACCACCCCGTCAAACATTAAACTATGAACTTTAAACTTTTAATCCAAATGTTCAATTTTTTACCCATATATAAATATCATTCATTACATATCATTAAAGTTTGTATATTTGATAAGTTTGTGTAAAATCAAAAATTATCTTTAATGAAAAAGCTAAATATTGGGATACTTGCCCTTTCAGGTATTGTATTTCTTAACTCGTGTGGCGCAGCAAAGACTGCAGGAACTGAGAATAAAACTGAAGCTGCAGCAAAAGTAGCTGAACCGGTAAAAGAAGAAGCAAAAGAAGAGGGAATTAATTTATCGTATATGGATACCAGTGTCCGCCCGCAGGATGACTTTTTTAGCTATGTGAACGGAAACTGGGTGAAAAATACTCAGATTCCTTCCGATAAAGCCAGCTGGGGTTCTTTCAATGCGTTGAGAGAAAATGTAGATGATGCTTCATTAGATATCTTAAACAAAATTCTTACCGAATCATATCCTGCTGGGTCAGAAGGACAGAAAATCCAGAATCTGTATGCTTCTTTTATGGATACCAATAAGAGAAATGCAGAAGGTCTGGCACCTATCAAAGCTGATCTTGCCAAAGTAGATGCTATTAAAAGTCTTGGTGATCTTCAGAAATACCTTTTGGATGCTACAAAATTAGGAGACAACTCTTTCTATGGATGGAGAGTAGGTGCTGATATGAAAAATTCCAACATGAATGCGGTATATCTTGGCGGTCCGGATCTGGGATTAGGAAGAGATTACTATCAAAAAGTAAACGATGCCAATACTAAAACATTAGCAGAATATCAAACCTACGTTGGAAAGCTATTCGGGGTTTTAGGATATAAAAATTCTCCTCAGGCTGCACAGAATGTGGTAGACTTTGAAAAACAGCTCGCCAATTATTTATTGACTCTTGAGCAGAACAGAGATGCCAATTTAAGATACAATCCTAAAAATGTATCAGAATTGTCAGGGCTTGTAAAAAACGTTGACCTTGCCAAATACCTGAAAGATGCAGGAGTAAATACAGACAGGGTAATTATCGGAGAACTGAAATATTACCAGAATATGGATCAGTTCATTACGCAGAAAAACCTTCCTCTGCTGAAAGACTATCTGAAATATCACATCATCAACGGAAATGCAAGCAATCTTGATGACAGTTTAGAGCAGATCAGATTCGATTTCTATGCTAAATATTTACAGGGTCAGAAAGAACAGCGTCCAATGAACAAAAGAGGGCTTTCCCTTGTCAATGGTGTTCTTGGAGAAGCTTTCGGAAAACTGTATGTAGACAAATATTTCACTCCTGAAGCTAAAAAGCAGATGGAAACGTATATTGATTACCTTTTAAAATCATTCAAAACACATATCGCCAATATTGACTGGATGTCTCCTGAAACGAAAGTAAAAGCTCAGGAAAAACTATCCAAGTTTACGGTGAAAATTGCTTACCCTGATAAATGGAAAGATTATACCCAATTGAAAGTAGAATCTCCAAAAGAAGGGGCTACCCTTTATTCTAACCTTCAGAATGTTGCAGCATGGCAGTATCAGAGAAGTTTGGATAAAGTTGGAAAACCTGTTGACAAAACAGAATGGGGAATGTCTCCGCAAACGGTAAATGCATACTACAGCGGATCAAACAACGAAATTGTATTCCCTGCAGCTATTCTTCAGCCGCCTTTCTACAATCCTAAAGCTGATGCCGCGGTGAACTTCGGAGGAATCGGAGCCGTTATCGGTCACGAAATTTCTCACGGATTTGACGACAGCGGTTCGCGTTTCGATGGAGATGGTAACCTGAATAACTGGTGGACGGATGCAGACCGTAAAAACTTCGATGCAAAAGTAGGTCAGTTAGCCGCTCAGTACAGTGCTTACGAACCTGTAAAAGGAAGCTTCGTAAACGGTAAATTCACAAGCGGTGAAAACATTGGTGACTTAGGTGGAGTAGCGGTGGCTTATGATGCCCTTCAGATGTATTTAAAAGATAAAGGAAACCCAGGTAAGATCAGCGGATTCACTCAGGATCAGAGATTCTTTATGAGCTGGGCTACGGTCTGGAGAACTAAAGCTACCGATCAGTATATGATTAATCAGGTGAAGACCGATCCGCATTCTCCGGGAATGTTCAGAGCTTTTGGGCCATTGGTAAATCAGGACTCATTCATCAAAGCATTTGATATCAAACCGGGAGACAAAATGTATAAAGCTCCTCAGGACAGAATAAAAATCTGGTAATTTTACCTTAAATTGTTAGAAAAGAAAGAATCTGCTTCAATACGAAGCGGATTCTCTTTTTAATATTCTTTCTTATAATTCCGGAGCACAAACTTTATTCCGGTTTCCATAATATCTCCCATGGTTTTACAATACTTGAAATTGACATCGTAGGTGAGTTTTTGTAAAGCAGTTCTTAGTTCTATAACATTGGCTTCCGGTGCTATATTGTCTTTTTTCATAATAGAAATCAGTTCATCAAATCTGTTTTGGCTGCTTGTAACTCTTTTTACGATCTGCGAACGTACTTCCTTACGGTACTGTTCTATAGAACTTGGTTTGAGTTTTTCCAAAACCATATTCACCATCTGATTGTTTTCTTTAAAATATTGGGGAAGATATACTTTCAGATTTCCCTCATACGTTTGCTGATCAAAATCGATAGGGCGGATTCTGTAAATAACCTGGTCGAAATCATGGATGGGAATTACAACATAATTATAAGAACGCATGTCACCAAGAAGCCCGATAAGGCAGCGTTCATTAAACTTCACAAATTCCTTGGAGATCTGTGCTTTTTCCAGTTCTGTACAGTTGGCAAGGTGCTTCTGGATAAAAACATCTCCGGGAATTCCTAAAATATGTTCTTCAATCAAAGTGTTTTTATAAACCAGAAAATTAATCCGGTTGGGAGAAAGCAGGTCTTCAAGCTCCAATCCGAATATTCGTGAGGCATCAGCCTGTTTAATATAAAAATAAGTATAATTATCATTAAGTACATTTCTTACCCGGATCCGGAAAGGTTTGGAATTCCCGAAAGTACAAAAATCGATCGTGTCAACTTTCAGATAAGGTAATGTAGCCGTATCTCCATCAGAATGAAGGAGGGTATAAATTTTATTTAAATTGGCCTCTATTTCTTTAAACTCATATTCAGAATACAGCACCCCAAGCCACAAAGTATCTTTGCCTTCTTTATCCAGAATTCTCACACTGTCACTAAACCTTAAAAGGTCTTCATACAGAAACTTGATCTTGGTGGTTCTGTTGTATTTTTCCAAATACTGCTGTAACGCTTCCGAAACTGGAAATATGGGTTTTCTGAACGCTATTTTTACATCTTTCATGACACTGTTCACTTTGTTTAAATATAAAAAATATTTTTTGCAAAGTGAGAGAAATTCTTATTTTAATATTCATTAGGCATGTTTGTTAAAGAGTAAAACAAACAAAAATTTTATTTTATTTTTCTTGGAAGACTTTATTTATTTTTTCATAGCTTAGTGATATCGTAATGTGGTGATTTTATGTTGAATAAATGCAAAATAAATTTGATGATCCAGGAAAAATCTTAGTAAAATTTTTTATGTTACAGTTTTTTTTTAAATTTAAACATTGGATTGGTAATTTATTTGATTCATCAGTAAATTATTCAAAGACAAATCCAAACCAAATTAATAAATCTCAAAATAACAATAATATGGCAATGTTTAATTATGGTGTTGGCGGAAACGAGGTAAAAGTAGACGCTAATGAAGCTATTCAGGAAATACAGGAAAATAAATCACTGATAGTAAGCCAACTTACAACAGAAGAGTCTTATACCCCTGAAATTGTAACAGGATTAAAAACCGTGGAAGATGTTTTCAAACATTTTCAGCCTGCAATATCTGTACAGCATGAAGCAGAAGACGGTGGAGTGATAGAAGAGGAATTCCGTTTTCAAAACCTTGGAGACTTTACCCCTAAAAGCCTTACTCAGAAATCAGATTATCTGCAGCAGCTGAGCATGGAACAGGAGCAGTACAACAAAATAGTACGTCAGCTGAAAACCAACAAAATTCTACGCAACATGCTGGAGAACGATCAGACAAGAGCTGCGTTCGTGGAAGTATTGAAAGAAGTGGCACAGGAACTTGAAAAATAATTAAAGACTACATTAAATCATGGATAGCAAATTACAGGCACAAGAAAGCCAGCAGCAGGGGCAGCAGCACTCAGGGCAGCCGAAAGGCAACCCGCTTGCAGAGCTTAATAAAATAGGAGGTTTTGGCTTTGTTGAATCCGTTGTAGACGGTATCGCCAATATGAACCCAACAAGAAAGGCAAGAAAAGAAATCTTCCTGAATGACAGTAATAAAGCAGACGAAAGAAAAGAACTTCTTCAGAAGATCAATCTTTGGATAAACCTTTTAGAGGGGAATGAATCTGCAGATAAAATGGCCGATACGTGCAAAAGTAAAGCACAACAGGCCGATCAGAACTTAAAAACAAACTTAAAAAATACGCTGGATGCTGTTCGTCTGCTGGAAACCAACTACAGAACAGTAGCTCAATTCTACAAAAATACAGAATTGGATAAGGTGGATAACGTAAGCATCGTCAATGCAAGCCTTGAACAGGTATCCGATCTGGATAATCCTTTGTTCATTGATGCTATTGCAGAAGAGTTCAAGAACTATTATGACCGCCTTGACCTTAGAGATAACTACTCAATCCTTGCAATTCCAGGATATTTAGGGTCAAACAAGGTCATTGAGAAATGGGCAAAAATCTGTAACGAAAACAAAGTAATGATGGTTACAGACTTCGCCAACCTTGATAAGCCGGATGATGTTGTAGATTTATTCCACTCTGCCAACCTTACCGGAGGCGAACTTCACAGAAGTAACGTGATTATGACGTGTAACTGGCTGGTAGGACGCGGTAAAGCAGAAGAAGTAGGGGAAGAGGAAAACGTAGAGCTTCCACCTTCCACTTCATTAGCAGGGAAAATCCACAAAACACTGATGTCTCAGGTAGCAGCAGGTAAAAAGCACGGTAATATCAATGAAGTAGATGCTGTAAAATTCGAATTGAAGAAAAGTGAGATTTCTCAGTTGGAAAAAATGGGCCTTGTACCAATGGTCAACGAATACGGAAAGATTATGGCTTTCTCTGCGAAGACCTTATTTACAGGAGACAATATTGGTCTTCAGACGTATTCCGTAGTGCGTGTATTCGACTATGTAACAAAGGTATTGCTTGATTTCCTTAACAGAAGAGCCTTCGAAAACTGGAATGCTAAGAACGAGGATGATTTGAGAAGACAGATTGTAACATTCCTGGATAACATCAAAGGGCCGGACAAATTGATCGAGAAATTCAAAATTGTTCGTTTTGAGCAGGATAGAGTGAACAAAGACAGAGTATGGCTGGATATCCGTATGACGCCTTATTTCCCTACAAAAAGTTTCGTTATTAAATTGGACGGACACAAAGGAGATGATGGCAACGAATGGGATGCAGAATATACTCAGGAGTAACATCAACACACTTTACATAACAAAAACCGATGCAATTTTACATCGGTTTTTTTTCAACCAACACCTATGAAATTGAATATGAATAAAACACTTATTATTGGATTGCCTATCATGTTGATCATCCTTTTGATAAGCTGTGAAAAAAAATACCAAAGTCCGGGTCATTATGAAAATGATCTTTTTGCTGACGAACACCAGGAAGGAAAAGCATACATCATGAACAGAGATGAGTGCTTTGATGGCAGTGAACTCGTTATTGCAAGTTCAGATGTAATACTTTCAGACAGTTCAAAAGGCCGTGGAAAATCATTCTTTCTCTATAAAGTAAAATCTGGAAAAGTATTGAAAACGGTAAGAGATTCTACAGTAGAAATGCCGATGCTGTTTTTATCTCAATACAAATTAAAAATAAACAACACGGATTCTATGTATGTTTATCTGAAGAAACTTGAAGGATACCGTTTTATAGCCAAAGACAGGAACCTTAAATACCAATGGTTGAAAGCGGCTCCGGTGTATTCTGTTGAGATAAATTAACGTTAAATTCAATTCTTTTTATATCACTCTATCATGATTTTTTTTATTTTTGTTTTTGAACCAACACAAAAACACGATGAAAAAAAATGTAATCCTATATGAGGGTATATCCCTTCATTCTCTCCTACAATTAGATCAGAAAAGTAATATCTGTCAAAATAGTTTCCAGCCTGAAGTTATTTATAAATTATAGTAACCATGACAGGAAATATTACTGGGGAGCAAAATCCTCAGGTAGGAACAACATACTCCTACGAAGTTAAACCTTCCGGTCTTTCATTCGGACTGAAGGGTGAATATGAATGGTATATTTATAAGAGACAAAAGAACAGAAGCTGGAAAGATATCACCGGGACACCTAAAACTGGTGAAAAAGTAACCTACAAGTTTGGAGAAATAGCACTGGGAATAGAATTTCAAATGAAAGTCTATGAGATTAAAAAAGGTGTTTTACCGGGACTTCCTGATACCAGAGAACTGGCTGGCAGCTGTATATTAATTCCTACCAGCAATAAGGTTCCGAAGATTGATAAAGTAGTACTTTTCAACAGAGGAGCAAAAGACTTTAATAAAGCCAGTTATTATGATACTCTTATTGCGCAGGCTCATTGTATTGCGATGTTTAATAAAGAGATTGAGTTTCATCTTTGGGAAGATGACGCTCCAGGAAAAGGGCACGATGCCAATATTAACAAAAACAACCGTCACACCCGCAGCTATAAGGCTCACGTCAATGAAAAAGGGATTGCAGAAGTATCAATACCTCTGATGTCTGATGAAAAAATCCTTCGTCAGATCGCCAATCAGTTTCTGATGAAAGATGACAGAAATGAAGGTGCGAATCACGAGTATTATGTTACGGCCAATTACTCCGGGAAAATTCAGGGAGCCAGCCAAGTGAATGTAGATGTAGCCAATCCGGATTATAAAGGACTGCCTCAAAACCAGCCCCAACCTAAGCCGCAGCCTGAGAAGCACACGCCAAAATTCCCGGTCGGACAAGGAGACGCGCCCAAACAATCTGATCCTAAAGGCAATATTATAGAAGCCGTTTTCATAGATGATACCGGAAAAGAGCTTTCCAAAGTAGTGGTAGGAGATAAAGTGAGGGTAAGAATTCACTCCAAAAACATGGTGGGAAAACACATCCAATATGTCATCTGGGAATCTGACCCGGTATTCCAAGATGAGGTTTACCGAAGCAGAATGATTAAAATACCCGCAGATATATGCGACACTTCAGGATTTTTCATTACCCAAGATATTTTTCAAAAAGGAACAGGCTCTCCTATAGGCAATTCGGATTCGGATAAACAAAATTATTTCATCGAAATTATCTCCAAAGATCTTTCTGCGGAATCTCAGAAATTTGGGGTAAATTCGGAAGGTTTGATGCAGGTGGAGAAGGTGAAGAGTGCGGCGGAGGTGCAGAAGCAGCCGGAGCCCAACAATTCAAAAGACGAAAAAGTATGTGAATGCGAAGCAAGAGTAAGAGCATTTATCAGAATGTTAAGAGTAAAAGAAGGTACAGATACAGAAAATGGTTACACAACTCAATATAGTGGGAAACAGTTCTCAGATCTAAGCAAACATCCTGAGGAAGTAATTACATCTGGTAAATATTCATCTTCAGCTGCAGGTGCATATCAAATAATGACGGATACATGGAAAAATTTGACAGGATATTATCAGGACAAAAATAAAAACTGGCATTATTCTGAAAAGTTGGACTATTCAAAAAAATATAATATCACTAGCTTTGATCAAGAATCTCAAGATAAATTCTGCTTAGTAATTATGAAGCACAATTATATCCAGGACCGTTCGGATAGCTTCTATAATCCTGTTGTATGGAAAGATAAGAAAAAGAAGATTCGTGATACAATAAAAGAAGAAAAATTAAAAGAATGGAGAAGAAGATTTAAAGGAAAACAAGGAGATATCATCCAAATGATTATTGATAATGATATTAAAAAAGCTGCTCTTATTTCTAGTTTATGTTGGGCAAGTTTACCAGACTCCCCCTATGGGCAACAAAGTTCATCATATACTTTTGATATGGTAAAGGCTATTTACCAGAAAAACCTTAAAGAAGAACTAATTGAACCAAGTAAAGAATTACATTTAAAAAAAGGTTTTTTAAAAGAATTTGGATATGGATGTTGTGAATCAAATGATAATAAAGAAGCTCAATCCAAAAATGAATGTCCAGAAGATTGTTCACAATGTTTTCATTATGCTGATGTATGGGAAAATCCCGAGATAAGTTCAGATAATGGAGGAAAAAATAATAATAGATTTGGATATAATTCTGCAAGGGGGCATAAAGGAATAGATATTCTTTCAGGTCCAACATATAAAGATGTACATTCTCTAATGTGTGGCGAAGTTACAGCTATAGTAAATACTTTTAAGACGAACGAATATAGATATAAAAGTTTAGGTAATACTTTAATGGTAAAATCTAAAGATAAAGATGGGAAAACTGTATTTATCTTATATTGTCATCTTAATAAAATATATGTTAAAAAAGGGGAAAAAGTAAAACATGGCCAAAAAATAGCCCAATCAGGATCGACAGGAAATGCTTCAAGCAGTGAATTTCTAAATGGAGTAAATGGCTCGGGAATTAACAAGAAATACTGGCATTGTCACATTGAAGCAGCAACAAAAGGTGATGGATACCATAATTTCCGTGACCTAGGCTCATACAGAGTAAAAGCAGAAGATTATATGAAAACAAAATTTGATAAAAATGGTAATCCGATTAAATAGTATAGTAACAATAATAAGTTTTTTATGTTTATTAGTATCATGTAGAAATGATGCAAAAGAAAAAAATATAACGACCAAAGTCAT
Organism: Chryseobacterium sp. CBTAP 102; assembly: GCF_003201365.1. Classification (NCBI taxonomy): domain Bacteria; kingdom Pseudomonadati; phylum Bacteroidota; class Flavobacteriia; order Flavobacteriales; family Weeksellaceae; genus Chryseobacterium; species Chryseobacterium sp. CBTAP 102. Next base: position 52,801 of record NZ_QICX01000010.1, on the reverse strand, counting down.
TAATAAAGAAATCACTCAGGTTGATTTTCTTAATAAGAAATATTTCAAAAGATATTCAATGTCTGTTGATGAATCAACACCAGCTCACCATCCTCATTACAATTATTTAGATTGTGAAAAAGAAGGTTATTTCTCTGTTCATTTCATTCCCAAGGATAAAACACTCATTTCTTTTTGGAAAGATCAATATTTTAAGGAAAACAAATATGAATATGATGATTGGGAAACTGAAAATAAAATTGTTTCTAAGCTTTTAAATGGTAAGTATGAATTATATAATATTTTTTGTTTTCAAATAACAAAAAAATACTTAGATACATCTTCGGGCTGCACAGAAGAAAGTATTAATATAAAAGAAGAAAGTATTGCTGACTTATACCTTTATAATTTAAAAACAAAGAAATGGGATTTTTTAAAAAGTCTGAAAGTATCAATTTTACCACCTTTTGCAGATAATAATTTTTTCATAAAAAACTTTCCAGATCTTATTCATCAAATTGAAAATCAACCATCAACAGTAATAAAAGATTCTATAACAATTCCTAAATCTTCCATTTGGTCAACTGACTGCAAAGCTGATAAATTCATTAGTATTAAAACAAAAATTAACAATATACAATTTACAATACCTGGAAGGTTTTCAATGAATGCTCAATTAAAAAAAGTGAGTAATAATAAATATGAATTTTACTTTACCGACTTTCCTTCAATCATCCCACTTCCTGATGAAATGCAAAACTGGGAAAATTTAGACAATAAAAAGGCCGTTGGTCATATTCAAATAATTGATGAATCTAAAATAAACTTAACATGGTTTGGCTTTTATAGTAAAAAAGCTAAAAAAAATATACAAACCGAAAATCCTTTCATTAAAGAACATAATGTTCCAGCAAGCCTCATAAAATGTTCTGAATAATAATAAAAGCATTCATTTTTCAAAACAAAAAGGAAAACCCATAAATAAAACCTGTCAGCCAGACGCTAAATCATGTGAGTTTAAAAACCTGTCAAATAAGTATAAATTTATTTTAGAAGCCGAAGAATATAAAAATGAGAAGGAACAAAAATATCGAACTTCCGCGTGGATTATTATAACAAATAAAAAGAATGGAAAATTGCAGGAGATTCATTATGAACCAAATTCATGGACAACTTATAGTGATTTGCCGTGTAACAACTTTTTTGTAAAAGATTTTAATTTTGACGGTTTAGAAGATTTTGCAATTGTTTGGGATCAGGGAGGTGTCGAAAAGTTATATGAATATTATCTTAAAGATAAAAATGGAAATTTTTCTGCTTTAGCATCTTTCCCTTTACAACATGGAATTTTAGCAGAAAATATTGATGTAACAAACAAAACAATTACAACACAAAGTATTATAGGATGTTGTCATGTTAATATAAATAAATATAAGCTTAATTCTAATACTATCTGGGATATTTCTTCGGAACAGCAGGAACTAAAGAAAAAATAATTTATAATACATAAAATATGATTAGCAACTGATGAAATCCTTTTTTAACTTTATGATCATATATATTCAGGTAATTAGGAAGAGATAAGAGTAAAAAAATTATGCAATAATGGGTTCATAATCAGAACATTTTCTCCATAAATCTATTTTTCAAGTAACAGAAACAAAAAATCTCTTTCAAAATCAAAACAGGTAAAAAATAAAATAAACCTATCTTTGCAGCATTGAAAATAATGTTCAGGATGAAGAGAAAATCATCTCTTCAGTGATTTAAAATAAGATTGATTTTTGGAAAAAAATAAAACAGCTTCAGATTTTCTACACGTTGGCAGCAAAATCCTGAAATGGTATAAAAATAATGCAAGAGATCTGCCTTTCAGACAGACAAAAGATCCGTACAAAATCTGGATCTGTGAAATTGTATTTCAGCAGACGAGAATCAACCAGGCATTGAATCATTATAATAATTTCATTAAAAGATTTCCCGATGTAAAAACGCTGGCAGAGGCTGAAGAAAACGAAGTTTTATTGTATTGGAAAGGGTTAGGTTATTATTCCAGAGCTATTAATATACATAAAGCCGCCCAACAGATCATGAATGATTATCAGGGTGTCTTTCCTCACCAATACGAAGAGATTTTAAAACTGAAAGGAGTAGGAAAATATACAGCTGCAGCTGTTTCAAGCATCTGCTTCGGTGGAAAAATGCCTGCTGTTGACGGGAATTTCTACCGTGTTCTGAGCCGTCTTTTTGCTGATGATTTTGATATTTCAAATTCAAGAGCATTTACCTATTTTTCTGAACTGGCCGCCTTGGTGATGCCGGAGAATGTAGGAGATTTTAATCAGGCTATGATGGATATCGGCTCGGAAATCTGTAAGCCCAAAAATCCATTGTGTGGAGAATGCCCTTTAAATGAAGACTGCCTGGCATTTTCTATGCAGAAAATTTCAGATTATCCTGTAAAAACCAAAAAAGTAAAAGCAGAAGATCTTGCTTTAACCTATTATTTTGTTCACAAAAACGGACAGTTTCTGATCCGTCAGAGAGCAGATGACTTCATCTGGAAGAAATTATTTGAATTTCCGACAGCTATTCCTTCGGATATGGAATCCTTCATTACAGGTTCAAAAACGGTTATCCATAAACTGACTCATAAGAATTTAAGCATTGAGATTTGGAATGTTGAGGTTACTTCAGAAAAACAATGGAATGATTTTATTGCTGAAAATCAATACCTGATTACAGATCTTGAAGGCTCTCATGAAAAATCCTTTCCGAAGCCTTTGGAAATTTACATTCAAAACGCTCTGAAAGACTGAAATTTGTCTTCTGAAATCTGAAATCTAATTTGTACTTTTGCAAAATGATTAAAAAAGTCATTTTTATTTTTGTATCGCTGCTTTTGATTTCATGTGGAAAAGACCCTTCACCAAAACCTTATGGAGAACTGCGTCTTGAATATCCTGCACCGAAATACCAGAAGTTTGAAAACAATTGCGCCTATACCTTTGAGTATTCGGACTTTGCTTCAATTGCACCAGCCAAAAAACCTTGCTGGTTCTATCTGAATTATCCTAAAATGAAAGCTAAGCTATTCGTTACCTATTATCCGATACAGAACGACTTTGCTGACCATATCAAGGAAGCCGAGAAAATGGTATATGAGCATACCATTAAAGCCAGTTCCATAGATACAAAATCCTTCGAGTACCCTGAAAAAAAAGTATACGGGAACTTCTATGAGCTGAAAGGGCAAAGCGCTTCCAATCTTCAGTTTTACGTTACAGACAGTACGAAACACTTCGTGACTGCTTATTTATACTTTAATACGAGACCGAAACCGGACTCTCTTGCCCCCGCAGTAAATTATATCAAAAATGATATGAAACATCTGCTGGACACTTTTGAATGGAAAAAATAATTACTTTTAATATACATTGAAAAATATATGAAACTTTTAGTTGTAGGAAGTGTTGCATTTGATGCAATTGAAACACCATTTGGTAAAACGGACAAAATTTTAGGAGGTGCAGCCACTTATATCGGAATCACTTCATCAATTTTAGGCGTTAAATCCGGAATTGTTTCTGTAGTAGGAGGAGACTTTCCACAGGAACATCTTGACATGTTCACAAACAGAGGTGTAAACATCGAAGGAATTGAAATCGTGAAAGAAGGAAAAACATTCTTCTGGTCCGGAAAATACCACAACGATCTGAATACAAGAGATACTCTGGCTACAGAAGTAAATGTACTGGAAAACTTTGATCCGAAAATCCCGGATTCAATGCAGGATGCCGAAATTTTGTTACTTGGAAACCTACACCCTGGAGTTCAGTTATCTGTACTTGAAAAAATGAACAACCGTCCTAAACTGGTTATCCTTGATACCATGAACTTCTGGATGGATTCTGCTTGGGATATTTTGATGGATATGATTGCAAAAACAGATGTAATTACCATCAATGATGAAGAAGCAAGACAGCTTTCAGGAGAATATTCTTTGGTAAAAGCGGCGAAAAAGATCCACACAATGGGTCCTGAATATGTAATTATTAAAAAAGGAGAACACGGAGCTTTACTTTTCCATGACAATAAAGTATTTGCTATCCCGGCACTTCCGTTAGAAGATGTTTTCGACCCTACCGGAGCCGGAGATACTTTCGCAGGAGGTTTCGCGGCCTATCTTGCTAAAAAAGGGAAAATTGATTTCGAAACGATGAAGTCTGCCCTTATCGTAGGATCTGCAATGGCTTCATTCACCGTAGAAAAATTCGGAACAGAAAGAATAGAAGAAGTAACCGAAGCGGATATGTTCAGCAGATTGAGACAATTCAAAGAATTAACAACATTTGATGTTGAACTGCAATAAATAAGTCTTTTTAAGAAATATTTATAATAAAAAATTGAAGGAAATTCGTTAAGAATTCTAAATTTGCAACTTGTTAAAATAGTAAAATGACAAATAAACTAAAAATCACTTTTCTTCTTGGGATTTTCATCATGATATTCTCTTCAAATATGATGAATGCCCAGCTAAAACAAGGAGATTTGGTGGATGGTATTGCAGCTGTTATCGGGGATGAGATTGTATTGGAATCTGATGTAATCGAGCAGATGAATTATGGTAAACAGCAGGGAGCTGCCAACACGGATAAATGTGAGTTCCTGGAAAACCTTATCAGCAATAAGCTTCTTGTATACGAAGCAAAAAAGGACACCTTAATTGAGAACCGTTCTGCAGCCATCAAAGAACAGGCTAATGCAAAATACCGTCAGATGCTTTCTCAGTTTCCGGATGAAAAAACAATGCTTGCAGCCTATAAGTTCAGAAATGCTTATGAACTGAAAAATGCTATTGAGAAAATAGATACAGACCAGTATTACGGACAGGCAAAATACCAGAGAGTTACTGATAAAGCAGACGTAACCCCAAATGAGGTAACTGATTTTTACAATATGTATAAAACACAGCTGCCACAGGTAAAAGATGAGGTTACTTTAGCTCAGATCATGATTTATCCGTCACTTACAGAAGCTCACAAACAAGACCTTATCAACAGATTGAAAAAAATCAAGCAGGATATTATCGGAGGGGAAACTTTTGAAAGCCAGGCAAGAATCTATTCTGAAGATGAAGGATCAGCGGCCAACGGGGGATTATATAAGAATATCAATAAAGGGCAGATGGTGAAGCCATTCGAAGCTGCTGCATTGAACCTTCAGGAAAATGAAATCTCAGATCCTGTTGAATCTGAATTCGGATTCCACATTATTCAGTTGGTAAAAAGATCTGGTAAAGTATATGATGCAAGACATATCTTGTTGAAAGCTGTTCCTACTGATGATGAGATCAAAACTGCAAAAGCAAAATTAGACAGTATCAGAGGGCTTATTATGGATGGCAAAATAACATTCAAAGATGCGGCTTTTAAATTCTCAGATGATAAAAGAACAAAATTCAACGCGGGGATCATTCCCGGAGCTGATGGTTCCGATAAAATTGAAAGAGAAAGTATCCCTGGAACAATCAGCTACGAATTGGCAGGATTAAACAAAGGAGATATCACTACTGCTTTTGAAGATGAAGAGAACAAGAGAAAACAAATCAAGATCATCAAAGTGGAAGATGTGATTCCTTCTCACCAGATTACCCTGGAAACAGACTTCAGCAGAATCAAGCAGATGGCGCTGAATAAAAAGAAAAGTGAAATGGTTGAAAAGTTTGTCAACTCCAAGTTGCCAACCACTTTTATTTCAATCGACAAACGTTACGACAGCTGTAACTTTAAGTCTAACTGGAAGAAACAATCCATGTCAAAATAAAATCTAAACCTTCAGAATTTCTGAAGGTTTTTTTTATCATCAGACTTTATAAAGACGAAAACCATGATGGAAAATATTGACAGATATTTCCCGGAAAACCATTGTTTTTAGTATTTTTACGCATGAGCAATTTTATAGATTTTAACGCTGCAAAAAAAATTCATGACATGGAGGGAACACACAATAGAATTTCACACCTTTTCAATATTAAATATCCGATTATCCAGGCAGGGATGATCTGGCATTCAGGCTGGAGACTTGCTTCCGCAGTTTCCAACTGTGGAGGATTAGGAATAATAGGAGCAGGAAGCATGTATCCTGATATCCTGAGAGAAAATATCCGGAAATGTAAACTGGCAACAGATCAACCATTTGGGGTAAATGTACCGATGTTATATCCTAATATTGAGGAAATCATTCAGATCATCCTTGAAGAAGGAGTGAAAATTGTATTTACGTCAGCCGGTAATCCGAAAACCTATACGGAAACCCTTCAGAAAGAAGGTATAAAAGTAGCCCATGTAGTATCCTCTACCAAATTTGCTGTAAAATGCGAAGACGCGGGAGTTGATGCCATCGTTGCAGAAGGTTTTGAAGCAGGAGGGCACAACGGAAGAGATGAAACAACTACATTCTGCCTTATACCTAATGTAAAAAAGCATATTTCTAAGCCGTTAATCGCAGCCGGAGGAATTGCTTTAGGTTCACAGATTAAAGCTGCAATGATTCTTGGTGCAGATGGAGTACAGATTGGTTCCCGTTTTGCGGCTACAACCGAAGCAAGTGCTCATGAGAACTGGAAAAAGAAAATCACAGAATTACAGGAAGGAGATACACACCTTACTTTAAAAGAACTGGCACCTGTAAGAATGGTTAAAAATAAATTCTTCAATGAACTGGAAGATATCTATGTGAACGGAAGAAATAAAGATGCCTTAATTGCCTCATTAGGAAGAGCCAGAGCAAAAAAAGGAATGTTTGAAGGAGATATGGAAGATGGAGAACTTGAAATAGGTCAGGTTTCTGCCTTAATAGATGAAATTCTTCCGGTGGAAAATGTTTTCAGTCATCTTTTAAAAGAATTTGAAGCAACAAAAATGCCTGTTTTTTAATATGATTTTTATTTGATGGAAGGAAGAATAATTAATGTAAAGGGACAAAAATTATATATTGAACACAATAATCAATTTGAAGGCAGGCCTACAATTATATTTCTGCATGATTCATTAGGATCAGTACAGCTTTGGAGAGAATTTCCTGCTAAACTATCAGAAATTGCACAATGTAATATCCTTGCGTATGACCGTTTAGGTTATGGGAAATCTTTTCCTATGCTTACTCATGAAAGACCCGTAAATTATATGGAGCTGGAAGCAGATTTGTTAAATAATTTATTGATCGAAATGGATATTGATAATGCAATTCTCTTTGGACACAGTGATGGAGGAACAATAGCCTTAATTACCGCTTCAAAATATCCTGAAAGAATAGAAGCCGTTATCTGTGAAGCTGGTCATATTTTTGTGGAGGAGGTAACTTTAAAAGGAGTTTATGATGCCTGGGAAGCTTATAAAACGACCAATCTTCCTCAGCGTTTACAGAAATACCATGGTGATAAAGTAGAAATGCTTTTCAAAGCCTGGACAGAAACCTGGACACGCGAAGATTACAAAACCTGGAATATTGAATATCTGTTGAAAGATATTAAAGCTCCATTGTTATTTATTCAGGGAGAGGCTGATGAATACGGAACTTTAGATCAGGTAGAAAAAACAGTGACTCAGGTGAGTGGAAGTGCAGAAAAATATATCATCCCCGGAGTAGGACACACACCTCATAAAGAAGTGCCTGAGCTTGTGTTGGAGAAAGCGGCCGGATTTATCAGCAAATATTTCTAATATGCAATATCAAACAAGACACCTATTACCGGGTGTCTTTGTTTTGTTAAATAACAGATTCATCTATTTTTTATTTTAATAACTGAAGTTCAGCTGTAATGTTTTCCTTTGCCTGGTTTTCATATTTTTCACTAAAATACTCTGTTTTAAAGATACTTTCAAGTTCAAGAAAATGCTTAAGTACTTTTCTGCGTCCCGGTTTGTAAAGAAAGTCAGGATAGATAGCATATTCTTTCCTGATATTTTGAGTATACTCCAGATAAGTTTTAAAATCTTTACCCAATACAGAAAGGTCAGCATCGAGAAGATAATTCGTTTCCTCACTATCAGACTGCTGATGTGATTTTGTTGCCAGAATCTGTGCAGAAATGATTGAAATTTTATGTTTATCTATATGAAGTTCGGCAAGCCTTTTTTCTGCCTTGGCAGCACTTTTCTCCTCATTGGATTTTGAAGAAGCATCATAGATAATATCATGATAAAACACGGAGAAAGAAATCGCTGTGAAATCTGAAATATTACCTTTCACATCTTCAAGTTCTTTAAACATATTGTCAAGATGAAGAAGATTGTGGTAATGTCTGCCTTTTTCAGAATATTGGGTTTCAATCTCTTTCCACAGGCTGTTGATCAGCTGTTTGTCTTCCGTGAAAGGAGAACAAAGTGCTTCAAATTGATTTTTCAGATTCATAGAAATAAGATATAAAAAAAGGAACTTTTAAAAAGTTCCCTGATTTGCTTCCAGAACAGCCTTCAGCTCAGCCCAGCCTCCGCCGTTATAACCGTCCTTTAATCCTTGAGCGTTAAGATAATCCAAAGCCTTTCCGCTTCTGTTTCCACTTCTGCAGAATAAGATTACTGGTTTTTCAACAGATAGAATTTCATCCTGTCTGTCTTCCACTTCACCTAGAGGAATATTCTTAGCACCATCTATATTACCGTCCATTTCAAGCTCCATTGGCTCACGAACGTCGATTAATTCATAGTTTCCTGATTGTATTACTTCTATTAAAGACATAGTTGTTGGTTTAAACATTAAATTAGAAACGAAATTACGTATTTTTTTTTTGAAAAAATTCCTAATGAAAATATAATTTTTTCAGAAAAGAACCATCAGTGGAATGTACTTTGGCAGAAATCAGAACATTGATAAAATAATCTTAATTTTGCAGTGTGAAATTAATGAATGCAGACGCTGAAAAATATTCTCAACTGATAAAGTCCAAGGCAAAAAGTTTTGGGTTTCAGAGTTGTGGCATTTCGAAAGCTGATTTTCTGGAGGAAGAAGCTCCTCATCTGGAAAAATGGCTGAAGAATAATTATAATGGCGAAATGAAGTATATGGAAAATCATTTCGATAAAAGGCTTGATCCGAGACTCCTGGTAGAAGGTTCAAAATCTGTGATTTCACTTTCCTATAATTATTTTCCTGAAGAAAAGATTTCAACGCTGGAGAATTTTAAAATCTCAAAATATGCTTATGCAGAGGACTATCATGAAGTAATCAAAGAAATACTCCGTGAAATGGTTGCAGAGCTGCAGGAAGAAATAGGCGGATTCGGATTTCGTGTTTTTGTAGATTCTGCACCGGTTTTGGAAAGAGCCTGGGCTAAAAAGTCGGGAATAGGCTGGGTAGGAAAAAATGCCAACCTTATTACCAAACAAAGCGGTTCTTTTTATTTTCTGGCTGAAATTATCTGTGATCTGGAGCTGATTCCTGATCACGCCACTACAGATCATTGCGGAAGCTGCAGGAAATGTATTGATGCCTGTCCCACAGATGCCATCGTTTCTGAAAAAATTATAGATGGAAGCCGGTGCATTTCTTATGCAACCATAGAGCTGAAAAATGAAATTCCGGATTATTTTAAAGATAAAATGGAAGACTGGATGTTCGGCTGCGATATCTGTCAGGATGTTTGCCCATGGAACCGTTTTTCCGCTCCCAACAAACAGAGCCGTTTCCAGCCCAATGAAGCTTTGAAAAATTTCAAAAAAGGAGAATGGAAAGAACTTACCCAGGAAATTTTCTCCGAAATCTTCAGAAAGTCCCCAGTAAAGCGCACCAAATTTACAGGACTTAAGAGAAATATAGAGTTTTTACAGAAGTCTTCAGACTGATTTTTCCCTAAACTTTCGGTGATAATCCCTCATTTGGAATTTTTTGAATTTCCAAACCAGAGCTGATAATTGACCATTCCTCAAATTTTTCGCTTTAAGGAGGTGAAGATTTACATCAATAAGTTTCTTGAAAAGCCTTTCCTATAAAGAAAAAAAGATTTTCAGGAGATTAAAATCTCACAGAAAATCAACGTTTTTTTTGTATTCTTTTAGGAGCAGTTTTTACTCTTACTTTAAATCTTTTTTGGGATTTAGTATTTTTACGCATATTTGTGAATGTTTCGTAACTAAATATAGCTATTTTTCCGATTAAAACAAATACTTTTACTAAAAATTGTAGATTAAATTTTATTAAAAGATGACTGTGAAAACTGTAGCAATGTATCTCCTGAAAGTGATAGGAATTATTTTAGGAATTGTGATTATTTATGCCATCCTTGGGCTGCTGATTCCCTATATTCCCGTTTCTGCAAAAGATGACGGACAGAAGAAAGAAATCCCTATTTATATTTATACCAACGGAGTGCATACTGATATAGTAATGCCGGTGAAAAATGACCTTCAGGACTGGAGTCAGAAAATTCCTTTCGGAAATACTAAATCTAAGAAAACAGATTATCAGTATATAGGAATAGGATGGGGAGACAAAGGGTTTTATCTTGATACGCCTACATGGGCAGATCTGAAATTTTCTACAGCTGTGAAAGCAGCATTCTGGCTAAGTGATTCTGCAATGCACTGTACTTATTATAATACGATGAAAGAAGGTGATGACTGTAAAATGATTATGATCAGCAGAAGCCAGTATGAAAATCTTGTGAAATATGTAGAAGATAAATTTGACAGAGACCAGAACGGAAATTTCATACTGATCCCTACCAATGCTGTATACGGTGATAATGATGCCTTTTACGATGCAAAAGGTACTTACAGCTTTCTTTATACCTGCAATACCTGGTCCAATAACGCTTTAAAAGCCGCAGGACAGAAAGCCGCCCTTTGGACACCGTCTGATTTCGGAATCTTTCAGCATTATAAATAAAATATGAAAAGGATTTTTTTGTTTTTCACCATCTTTTGGATGTGTTCATGTTCACAAGAGAGAAAAAATAATACAATAAGAGCGGTAGAAACATCAGTAGTTGCAGAAAAGAAACCTGAGGCAGATCTTTCTAAATTAAAATTAAAAGCAGACGAAGCTTTGAAATTCTGTGCTTCAAAGAATCTTAATAAAGATTTCTGCATTCTCATTGATATGAGCCTTCATTCTGGTGTTAACCGTTTTTTCGTTTGGGATTTTAAAAACAATAAAATCGCCAATAAATATCTCGTAGGACATGGCTGCGGTTCCAATTCATGGAGTAAAGATGATTCTAAAGCAAATCCCGGATTTAGTAATGAAGACGGAAGCCACCTTTCATCTCTGGGAAAATATAAACTGGAAGGAAGAGGTTACAGCGATTGGGGAATCAATATAAAATACCTGATGCACGGCCTTGAAGAAACCAATAGTAATGCTTTAAAAAGATTTATCGTCTTTCATTCCTGGAATCTGATGAGTGACGAAGAGGTGTTCCCAAAAGGTTCACCCGAAGGATGGGGCTGCCCAACCGTTTCCAACAATGCAATGAGGGAAATAGATCCGATGATTCAGAAATCAGGAAAACCTGTCCTGATGTGGATCTATAATTAAATCTTTGTTATACCTTTGTTTCATAGTATTTAGGTTAACTGATTCCGTTTTATGAAACATACCCTTTTCCGTGAACAACAGCTCAATTGTGATATAGAAACCGCCTGGAAATTCTTTTCCTCAGCCAATAATCTTTCAGAAATTACCCCGAAAGACATGGAATTCATTGTATTGACGGAAATGGAAGATGATGAAATCTATGAAGGAATGATCATTGATTATTATGTTTCTCCGCTATTCGGTATTAAAATGAAATGGCAGACCGAGATCACCCATGTTGATTACCAGAAAAGCTTCATTGATTTTCAGAAAAAAGGTCCGTACAAACTCTGGAACCACCATCATGAATTTATTCCCAATGAAGAAGGTGTTCTGATGAGAGACACCATAGATTATGAACTTCCCATGGGATTTTTAGGAGAAATTGCCCATCGCCTTTTCGTCAGAAAGAAACTGGAACATATCTTTGATTATCGTTTCAGGATATTGAGTAAACTGTTCTAGATATTCAATAGAAATGGGCTTTAGCCCGTTTGAATAAGAAAACAAAATTTCAATTGGCTTTAGCCAAAACTTAAAACAGTCAATAATCAGATATATTACATTTCTTATTTTATTCTGAATTGTAGAGGTAGATTCTCTACGGAATGGCAGACTGCATGAATAAACTTTGCGTTCTATTGTCATTCCGCAGGAATTCAAATACGCATGAGTAGAATTATTCACTAATTGTTTAAGTTTTTTTAACAATTCCGTGACTGGATTTTCCAGCAGAAATCCCTATTTTTGCACAACTATCGTTTTTACTGAAAAACTAAAGTATTCTGATTGACATGGCAGGTCTGAGGTCATTTTTCTTATTTTATATCATACTGGTTTTTTCCCTTTTCAATTCGAATTGGGTAGAAAAATCGTTGCAGAATATCCCGCATGTTCCTCCTGTAACAAACATTCATGTTCTGGATGTTTACGAAGAGGCAGATATGAATACGCATGCATTGCCTGCTGCTGCCAAAATTGTAAAACATTCAGTTAAAAAAAACGATCCTGGTATTGCAGATTTTTCAGGAATATTAAAAGGTATTCCAAAAATTACGCTTCCTGAGATCGCAATTTCTATTATTTGTGGCGTTAAATCTTTTCTCCATCTCCTCCAGCTGTACTAGGTTTAAGTTTTTGAAAACCAAATCATTTTAACGGAAATCTTATAACTTAAACATTTAAAAATGTATTGTAAAAACGTAATAATTTGCATTCTTGCAACATTATTCGCTGTGTCATGCAGTAAAGACAAGAAAAACAACAATCAGAAAGATAAAGAAGTTCCCGTACTGGAAATCAAAGAAAAAGATACATTGGTGAGCAACCAGTTTGTCACTGATATTCAGGCTAAAAAGAATGTTGAAATGCGTTCCAGAATCGGAGGTATTATACAGCATATCTATGTAAATGAGGGGCAGTTTGTCCATCAGGGGCAGGCTTTATTTAAAATCAATGATGCCGAACTGCAAATGGAACTGCTGAAAGCCAATGCAGCGTTAAAACAGACTGAAGCAGATGTTCGTATTGCAGAAGTAGAACTGAAACAGATTCAGAGTCTTCATGCCAAAAAATTTGTGGCCAACAATGAGCTGGAAATGGTGAAAGCCAAATTATCCTCTGCCAAAGCAAAACATGCATTTGCCGATGCAGAAAAGAGAACCGTTCTTCAGAAAATAAGCTTTACAAGAATTACGGCACCTTTTGATGGAGTGATTGATGTAATTCCCCATAAAGACGGAAGTTTGGTGGAAAACGGTACTTTGCTAACCACACTCTCTCAATTGAATGAAGTGTATGCCTACTTTTCCATTCCTGAAAACTTATATTTTGAGCTTTTAGCCAACGATAAGATCGGAAATCATCAAAAGATCGAACTGACACTGCCAAACGGAGTGAATTACCAGTTCAACGGAGCTTTGAAAACCGCTGAAGGAGAAATCGACAGAACCACAGGTTCCATACGTTATAAAGTGCTTTTCCCGAATCCGGACCGTTTGATTAAACACGGTACTTCCGGGAAGCTTATCATTTCCGAACAACAAAATAATGCGATCCTTATTCCGCAAAAATCAACCTTCTCCATTCAGGATAAGACCTATGTTTTTGTTGTGGATAAACAGAATAAAGTGAAAATGACCAATATTAAGATCGGAACTACCCTGAGAGATTCTTATATGGTGGAAAGCGGTCTTAAAAAAGGAGATTTAATCATTTATGAAGGAACTCAGTCTTTGAAAGATGGTGATATTATCAAAATCAAAAAGAAGTATTAACCTTTCATAATCTTTAAATCAATTGACTATGGTAGAAATGTTTATAAGACGAAAGGTTCTTTCGTTGGTTATTTCCATATTATTTGTATTACTGGGAATTATGGCGTTACTGAAAATGCCGATCACCCAGTTTCCCGATATTGTACCGCCTTCAGTAACCGTTACAGCAAAATATACAGGAGCGAACGCCGAAGTGTCTGCCAATGCGGTAGCCCTTCCTCTGGAACGCGCGATCAACGGAGTACCCGGGATGACGTATATGTCTACGGTAACCTCCAATGACGGTCTTACTCTTATTCAGGTGTTCTTTGAGGTAGGAACAGATCCTGATGTAGCAGCGGTAAACGTTCAGAACAGAGTAACAACTATTCTTGATGAGCTTCCTGAAGAAGTAATCAGAGCTGGAGTAACTACTGAAAAAGAGGTGAACAGTATGCTGATGTACCTTAATATCACCAGTGCAGACCCCAGCCAGGATGAACAGTTCATCTATAACTTTACGGATATTAACGTCCTTCAGGAGCTGAAACGTATTGATGGAGTAGGGCGTGCTGAGATTATGGGACAGAAAGAATACTCGATGAGAGTATGGCTTGATCCTCAGAAAATGGCAGCGTACAATATTGCTGCAGATGAAGTAATCACTTCCCTGCAAAAACAGAATATTTCTGCAGCACCAGGAAAAGTAGGTGAAACCTCTGGTAAAACCTCCAGCCAGCTTCAGTATGTGATTAAATATAAAGGAAAGTTTTTTGAGCCTAAACAATATGAAGAAGTTCCCATCAGGTCTGATGTGGACGGAACCATTTTAAAGCTTAAAGATATTGCTAAGGTTGAATTCGGAGCGATGAACTACGGAATGGTTTCCAAAACAGACGGAAGACCTTCTGCGTCGATCATGATGAAGCAGCGTCCCGGTTCCAACGCATCTGAAGTGATTGAAAGTGTAAAGGCAAAAATGGAAGAATTAAAAGTCACCTCTTTCCCTCCCGGAATGGAGTATAACATGGCTTATGATGTTTCCAGATTCCTTGATGCTTCCATCAGTGCAGTATTAACAACCCTTATTGAAGCCTTTATTCTGGTAGGAATCGTAGTCTTTATCTTCCTTCAGGACTGGCGTTCCACATTAATTCCTGTGCTGGCTGTACCCGTAGCTTTGGTAGGAACTTTTGCATTTATGAATATGCTGGATTTCTCTGTCAACCTTTTAACATTGTTCGCATTGGTTCTTGCCATCGGAATTGTGGTGGATAACGCCATTGTCGTCGTTGAAGCCGTTCACGTTAAAATGGAAGAAGGAATGAATGCGATGGATGCCACCATCAGTGCCACCAAAGAAATTGCAGGAGCGGTAGTAGCGATTACGATCGTAATGTCTGCCGTATTTATTCCTGTGGCATTCCTGGATGGTCCGGTGGGAGTATTTTACCGTCAGTTTTCATTAACATTGGCCATCAGTATTGTGATTTCTGGTGTTAATGCATTGACGCTTACTCCGGCACTTTGTGCGATTATTTTAAAACCTCATGATCACAATAAAAAGAAAACCATTATCGACAGAGCTTTCCAGAGTTTCAATACAGGTTTTGAAAGACTGACCAATGGTTATGTAGGTATTTTATCAAAATTTGCCACAAGAACTACAGTAACTTTCGGGCTGTTGTTTCTATTTGTGGGACTTACTTTTGTGACCAGTAAATTCCTGCCAACCGGATTTATTCCAATGGAAGATCAGGGAATGGTGTATGTAAGTGTTACCACTCCGCAGGGTGCAACAGTAGAAAGAACAGAAAAAGTATTGGATGAAGTTACGGTTATTGCGAAGAAAATTAATGGAGTGGAAAACGTGACCACACTGGCAGGATACAGTATCGTCACAGAAATCGCAGGTTCATCTTACGGTATGGCGATGATCAATCTTAAAGACTGGAAAGAAAGAAATATTTCAGTGAATGATCTTATTGCAGAGCTTTCAGACAAAACGAAAAGCATTGCAGATGCACAGATTGAAATCTTTGCGCCGCCAACGGTTCCGGGCTTTGGTAATACCAGTGGTTTTGAATTGCGTTTGCTGGACAGAACCGGAGGAACGATTGAAAATACAGATAAAATTACGAAGGATTTTGTTAAAAAATTAAACGAAGCTCCCGAACTGCAGAACAGTTTTACCAGTTTCGATGCTACTTTCCCGCAATACATGATCAATGTGGATTATGATATGGCAGCGAAGAAAGGCGTATCAGTAGACAACGCAATGTCGACATTACAAACGATGCTGGGATCTTATTATGCAACAAATTTCATCCGTTTCAGTCAGATGTACAAAGTGATGGTACAGGCAAGTCCGGAACATAGAGATACGCCTGAAAGTATTCTGAATTTATATTTAAAAAATGACAAAGGAGAAATGGTTCCTTTCTCAACCTTCATCACCATCGAAAAAGTATATGGTCCTGAAGTACTCACAAGGTACAATATGTATATGTCCGCTATGATCAACGGCGAGCCTGCTGATGGTTATAGTTCAGGAGATGCCATTGCAGCGGTAGAACGTGTAGCCAAAGAATCTTTGCCGAGAGGATTCGATATTGAATGGTCCGGAATGACAAGAGAAGAAATTTTATCAGGAAACCAGACCGTTTATATCTTTGCGATCTGTCTCTTATTCGTATATCTCTTACTTGCAGCGCAATATGAAAGTTTCCTTCTTCCCATGCCGGTATTATTGAGTCTTCCGACAGGAATCTTCGGTTCTTATATCGCTTTGGTAATAATGGGATTGGATAATAATATCTATGCACAGGTAGCTTTGGTCATGCTGATCGGATTGCTGGCCAAGAATGCCATCCTGATCGTAGAATTTGCGGTAGCAAGAAACAAACAGGGATTTGATATTGTTCCGGCAGCTATTGAAGGAGCAAGGCAGCGTCTGAGACCGATTCTGATGACTTCTTTTGCATTCGTAGCCGGACTTATTCCTCTATGCATTGCATCAGGAGCGGGAGCAATCGGTAACCGTTCCATTGGTACAGCGGCAGCAGGAGGAATGCTGATAGGAACTATCTTCGGATTGGTGGTGATTCCGGGACTGTATATATTCTTTGCAAAACTTGAAAATAAGAAGAAAGATGAAAAGATTAAATCATAGAAATATATTGTATGGAATAGCATCACTGAGCCTGGTTTCCTGTGCTGTTCCCAAGGTAACGGAGCTGAAAAAAGCTCAGGAATTGCCGGAGGAAATCATTAAATCCGACAAAAGCAAATCTCCGGATGAATTCCAGCAGATCAACCTGAAAGCTTATTTTACAGATCCAAACCTGCTTGAGCTTTTCGATAAAGTAGTTCAGGCAAATCCTGACTTCCAGATTGCACAGCAGAGAGTAGAGATTGCCAACAGTTTCCTTCAAAGATCAAAGATGGATTTATTGCCATCTCTTGAAGTGGGAGTGCAGGCTTCCGGTGACCGCTACGGAAAATATACAATGGAAGGAGTGGGGAACTATGACACCAACCTTTCACCCAATATAACGGAAAACCAGAAAATCAACAGAGATTTTACCCCTAATTACTGGCTGGGCGCAAGAAGCAGCTGGGAAATTGATGCCTGGGGAAAACTGAAAAATAAGAAGATTGCAGCTCAAAAGAAATTTTTGGCTTCCACGGAAGGGTTAAGATTATTACAGGTGGAGCTTTTCACAGATATTGCCAACCTGTATTACCAGTTGGTTGCTTTAGATAACCGTCTTGCCATTTATCAGAAGAACTATAAACTTCAGCAGAGAGCCTTTGAAATTGTTCTGGCTCAGCGTGAAGTGGGAAAAGCTACGGAATTGGCAGTTCAGCAGTTCAAAGCTCAGAATAACAACTGGCTGGCAGAGATTGAACACATAAGAGTGGAAATCGTGACAGTAGAACAGGCAATCACAACATTGACAGGAAGCTACGGCGGAGAGGTGAAGCGTGGTACAATACTGATGCCTACTAACATGGAAGTCTTGAATAAAACCATTAATGTAGAAAATGTGATCCATTCCAGACCGGATGTGGCTGCCAATTATTATGTGTTGGAAGCTTCTCAGGCTGATGCGAAAGCTGCAAGAGCCGCTTTTTACCCCAAAATTGATTTAGGTGCCGGTTTTGGACTGAATTCTTTCTCTGTAGAAACTTTTTTTAAACCAAGTTCCCTTGCCGGGCAGTTGTTGGGAGGATTAATGGTTCCTGTTTTCAATAAAGGACAGTTGAAATATGAATTCAAAGTAGCAAGTAAAGAGCAGGAAATTGCCTTTTTAAACTATCAGAAAAGCATTACGACAGCTTTTAATGAACTTCAGTCGATTCTGAAACAGACTAAGATCTATGAACGTGTTTTAAAACTGAAATCAGAAGAAGTTGGGTTTCTTGACCGTGGTGTTGAGGTCTCCAATGATCTTTATCTTACTGGATATGCCAATTATTTCGAACTGATCAATTCCCAGAAAAGCAAACTGACTGCTGAACTTGATCTATTGCAGTTTCAGCACCAGAATACCAGAAATAACGTCCTGCTGTTTAAAGCATTGGGAGGGAAACTGGATTGATTTTTACTTTTTTTACGATGAAGGAGCTGTCTTTTAGGCAGCTCCTTTTGTGTTTTAATCAGCTTCTATGGATTTTCGTAATGATCATTGAAATAATGCGATACGATCTAACTTTTTACAAGTTGAGTTAACTTTTTTTTATATGTCCCTAAAAAAAGAGACTGTCCGAAGGGCAGTCTCTTTGTGTATGGTTTAAAATGAATCTGCTTTTAGAACAGAAACATTTTATAAGTACATATTATTTAACTAGCTGAATTTCAACAGCGGAAAATCCTTTAGGAGATTTCTCTTTTTCGAAAGATACTTTGTTTCCTTTTTTCACCGGCTCTGTACAGTTGTTATTGTGGAAGAAGATGTTTTCTTTGGAATTATCTTCCGTAATGAAACCATATCCTTTTTCACTCAGGAAAGTAACAATTCCTGTTTTTCTTGGATCTTCTTCAATGATAGGTGCTGCACCCAGCTGAATATCATCAAGGTTTACTTCCTGTCTTTGTTCAGGGGGAGTAGAAGTTAATCTTCCGAATTCGTCTACATACATGAAGACATCCTCCGCTCCTTTGTTGTTGTTCGTTTTACGTTCTTCGCGTCTTAGCGCCTTTTCTTTTTGCTTTTGAATTTTTTTCTTGAAATTTTCCTTTTTAGAAAAAGAATCTGCCATAAATTATTTTTAGTATTTAGTTTCTATAAATTATTGAGTTCAATCTGGCCTGTTTTTAGACCCTATAAAGCCTGGCTATGTTTTCTGTCCTGGATAATCCCAATCATACAGAGCTTTAAAATTCCGACAAGTATTGTTCTTAATAGAAGAATAAAAGTTAAAAAGATGGCTGCTCAAAAGGCAAAGACTGAATAAAAAATATTCGGGTCGTTACAGAAAACAAAGTAGAGACTTGGTTTATAATGTACAAATATACAACAATAAAATGAATAATCAGGTTTTAAATGATTGATTATCAGAAAAGGTTAAAGTGATACCTTATATTCGGCAGGAATGATATAAAGGGAGTTGTAATAATTGGATAAAAAAATCCTCAGAAGCCTGAGGATTATAAAAAAATATATTAAAAATGAAGTGGTGGTGCGTAATACGGGAGGAAGGTATCAAATGTTATGCCTAAAATCTACGCGAGTTTGTGAATTATCCAAAAGTGTTTAACTGAAAAGCTATGTAACAAAGCGTATCTGATTGGTAAATAACATTCTATTAGAAACTATTTTTTACATAAAATAATAAATACTTTTCCTTTGGTTTAAAAATAATTAATAGAAATTTCCGAAAATTTCACCATGTTGAGGCCGTTTTTATTATTGATCTTTGTCTTATTAATATTTAAATATAAAAACATGTCAACACAAAATGTACAGGGAAAAGTTGTTTTAATTGCCGGAGGAGGTAAAAATTTAGGAGGATTATTAAGCAGAGATTTTGCATCAAAAGGGGCAAAACTGGCAATCCACTACAACAGCGAAAGTTCAAGAGCAGAAAGCGAAAAAACACTTGCTGAAGTGCAGGCTTTAGGAGCTGAAGCATTTTTATTTCAGGGAGATCTTACTAAAGTAGATCATATCACAAAGTTTTTTGATGAAACCATTTCCCGTTTCGGAGGAATTGATATTGCGATCAATACTGTAGGAATGGTACTTAAAAAGCCATTTTCAGAAACTACGGAAGCTGAATATGATACGATGTTCAATGTCAATTCCAAGTCGGCTTACTTCTTTCTTCAGGAAGCGGGAAAAAAACTAAACGATCACGGAAAGATTTGTACCATTGTTACTTCATTGCTGGCAGCTTACACCGGATTGTATTCCACCTACGCAGGAGCAAAAGCACCGGTAGAGCATTTTACAAGAGCGGCTTCCAAAGAATTCGGAGCAAGAGGTATCTCCGTAACGGCAGTGGCACCCGGCCCAATGGATACTCCTTTCTTCTACGGGCAGGAAACGGATGATGCAGTGGCTTATCATAAATCGGCATCCGCATTGGGTGGACTTACTGATATTAAAGATATTGCACCTCTGGTAGAATTCCTGGTAACAGAAGGATGGTGGATCACCGGACAAACCATCTTTGCCAACGGCGGATATACAACGAGATAATATATTGTAAAATCCAGGCAAAAAAGAAACTCACTGAAAAACAGGATTCAGTGAGTTTTTTATGGTAAAATAAATAAGAAAATTAAAGGGTTTTAATCTTTCCTTTCTCCCATATACTTCTGATAATAAAGAATAATCCGAGAAGAACAAATGGAATACTCAAAAGCTGCCCCATATTCAGGCTCATTCCGTGCTCGAATTCTACCTGATCTACCTTGATAAACTCAATCAGGATTCTCATGATGAAGATCAACAGAATACTGATTCCAAAATAAAACCCTTTTCCGATTTTAAAGATATTCTTCCTGTAAATAAAGTATACAGCAATGAAAATGATAAAATAAGAGATAGCTTCATAAAGCTGAGCAGGATGTCTGGGAAGATCATCCACCTGACGGAAAATAAAAGCCCATGGAACATTGGTAGGAGTTCCTATAATCTCGGAATTCATAAGATTGGCAAGCCTGATAAAAGTACCTCCCAACGGAAGTACAATAGCTATTGCATCCAAAACGGTCATGAACGGAATTGAATACTTTCTGGCATAGATAAGAAGCATAATAAGCAGACCAATACCACCACCATGGCTGGCAAGACCTGCAAATCCTGTGAAATGGTAGATCCCATCCGGTCCTTTCTGAATAGGTAGAAATATCTCTACCGGATGCTGGGAATAATAATCAAAATCATAAAAAAGACAATGTCCCAATCTCGCACCCACTAAAATTCCTATCAGTGTATAAGAGAATAAAGCTTCGTGGGCTTGTGAACTAAGCCCCTCTTTTTTATAAATTCTTTTTAAAATATTTAATGATAAAACAAGTCCCGCAAGGAAAAGTAATCCGTAATATTTTATGGGAAGCCCTAAAATATTGACGATTTCGGGATTGACATCCCAGTTGATATATAATAAATTCATTGCTGCAAAGATAAGAAAATAGGATTTTCCCGAAAATATGAACCTGTTCAGGATTTCTATGGTCTGGCTCATAAATCGTTAGCTACAATATTGGTTGTGTTGGGTGTACATCCAAAAGAAAGAATTTTTTTAGACTGAGATTAATAAAAATGTGTATATTTGCCCAGCAAAAAAAGAAAATGATTTTATCTAACCTTAAAAAATCAAAGAAACAGAACTTACGTCGAACGTCGTGAGTCATTTTCCTTTGGTTAGAAACTAAAATATATCAGGAGCTTGTCATCACGACAAGCTCTTTTTTTTTGGAAAATATTCAACAATTTAAATCTATTATGAAAGTATTAAAATTTGGAGGAACTTCAGTAGGAAGTCCGGGGAGAATTGAGCAGTTATTACCTATCATCAGATCTCAGGCAGCAGATCAACATCTTGTTGTTTTATCAGCTGTTTCAGGAACAACAAATGACCTGGTAAAATTATCAGAGCTGTATGAGAAAAAAGATATTGAAGCTGCTTACAAACATATTGATGAAATGTATGATAAGTATAAAAACTTTGTTAATGAACTGTTTAAAACTGAAGAAGGTATTGCAGAAGCATTACTGTTCATTGACAAAATTTTTGATCTGTTTTATCAATTTAAAAATAAAAACTTTACCTCCAGTGCAGAACGGATTATTCTGGCTCAGGGAGAAATTATTTCAACAACGCTTTTCCATTTCCATTTAAAGGAAATTGAAATTCCTTCAGTGCTGTTATCAGCACTTGATTTCATGCTGATTGATGAAGATAAAGAACCCAATATTGATTATATCAGAGAGCACGCAGGGCGTAAAATTTCAGAATACCCTGAAGAAAGCTTATTTATCACTCAGGGGTATATATGCAGAAATGCCGAAGGTGAAATTGATAATTTACAAAGAGGAGGCTCAGATTATACAGCATCATTATTAGGAGCAGCATTACAGGTTGAAGAAATCCAGATCTGGACAGATATTGACGGATTCCATAACAATGATCCCAGATTTGTTCAGAATACAAAATCTATTGCCAGACTCAGTTTTGATGAAGCTGCCGAATTATCCTATTTTGGAGCTAAAATTCTTCATCCGCAAAGTGTTTTCCCGGCAAGAAAATATAATGTTCCCGTAAGATTACTGGATACGATGAATTTGAGTGCGTCCGGGACATTGATCTCCGGAGAAAGTACAAATCAAAATCAGATTGTAGCCATTGCCGCAAAAGACAATATTACGGCAATTCGTATTCAGTCTTCACGAATGTTGATGGCTTACGGATTTTTAAGAAAGGTTTTCGAAGTTTTTGAACGTTACAAGACACCTATTGACATGATTACTACTTCTGAAGTAGCTGTTTCACTTACTATAGATCAAACTGATTATCTTTCTGAAATTGTGAAAGAGCTGGAATCCTTTTCAGCAGTTGAAATTGATTATGAACAGTCTATCGTTTGTATTGTGGGAGATTTCAGAAAAAACAATAATGGGTATGCCACTATTGTTTCTGAAGCGGTAAAACATATTCCGATAAGAATGATTTCTTATGGAGGAAGTGAGAACAATATTTCACTACTGGTCTCATCTGCTTATAAGATAGAAGCCCTGAGATCCCTTCATAATAGATTGTTTTAGAAACAATTACCATCCTCAATAAAAATGTTGGAAAGAAATAATATTGTTAAAAATGTAAACTGCAACATCTTCCTTTAATTAATATAGATTGATGTTCAATACCGGTCATATAGAGCAGTCTGTATGACCGTTTTTTTAATGAAATGCTTTATATAATAGATTTTTTCCTGAAATAATATTCTTGGTTTCCTGAATATTTAAATTGAAAATAACCTCAAAAATGAACCTTTAGCTGTCTGATAAAAATAGAAGACCTTCACTGATAATGAAATGAAGTTAATTTAAAATGATTCTTGATGAAACATTTGGTAACTTTATGCTGCTACCAAAACAAAAATTATGCATCATCCGCTGGAGAAACATTATGTAAACAGAGTAGGCTGGCTTCGGGCAGCTGTATTAGGGGCAAATGACGGGTTGTTGTCCACCACAAGTATTGTCATAGGGGTTGCGGCAGCAGCTCCGGAACGGCATGTGATTATTCTTGCTGCACTGGCAGGAATGATTGCCGGAGCAATGTCTATGGCTGCCGGGGAATATGTATCCGTAAGCTCACAGGAAGATACTGAAAAGGCAGATTTGATTCGTGAGCAGCGCGAGCTGGAAGAAATGCCCGAAATAGAACTTAGAGAATTGGCCAAAGTGTATGAAAGAAGAGGTTGTACCAAAGAAACCGCTATGCAGGTAGCTATTGAACTTACAGAACACGATGCACTTGGAGCGCATGCCCGTGACGAACTGGGTATAAATGAAATCACACAGGCGAAACCTTTGCAGGCAGCACTCGCCTCATTCAGTTCATTTGCAGTAGGAGCTTTATTGCCGTTTACCATTTCTCTTTTGGCTCCTCTTAAGCAAATGGTATACTTCCAGTATGGTTTTTCAATCATATTTTTAATGCTTTTGGGAGCTGTTTCTGCCAGAGCCGGAGGTTCCGATATTAAAATTGCCGTGTTGAGAATCTGTTTCTGGGGAACTGTCGCAATGGGAATTACAGCATTGGTTGGACATGTTTTCGGCGTAAATGTTACCTGAAAATGTAAATATTGTCATTTGAAATCTTCTTGAATGGTAAATACAAGCCTACTGTGGGAGAGGAAACTTTCAATAAATCTCACAAAGAAGGAACTTTAACAACCTTGAAATGGTCAAACGTTTATGTCATCCAGCACGAAGTAGATTTTAATGCAGTAGATGGCGACAGTATATATCAGTTTTGTGATAAGTATATAACAGATTTATTTTTTTTCGATAATAAAAACTCACCAGACATTATATAATTATGTTTGTATTTCTAATTAAAAAAATATTATTAAATACATAAGAACAGCTGCAAAATGAAGCTGTTCTTATGATGTATTTGTGTTGATAGAATCTGCCTGTAAGGTAATGGGAGCTTTACCTGTTTTTAGTGTAATTCAAAGGATTAATCAATGCGGACCACGTTGATTGTAAAAGGGGCTACAATATTTGTTGTATTAGGTGTTGATCCAAAAGTAAGGGCCTGAAATGAAAGTACCTGGCCTGCATTTATTTTTAGTAATGCAGAATTTGTACAGGTAACGAAAGACGGAGCTCCAGATACTTCAGGTAGAACAACTTTAGTATTGGTAAATGACTGCTGAATTCCGTTGAGACTGATCTGGGCATATCCTGAATAACCATCTCCACCGTCTTCTGTTGATCCTCTTTGAGGATAATTGATGGTAAAATCAATTTTATACAATCCCGTAGAAAATGCTGTAAAAGTGTTTCCCGTCATTTCACTGAGATTATCAAAAGTTTTTACCGAAACGGAGGTATTTACAAAAGTATTGTTTTGTGTAATTGAAACTATTCCGGTACCTCTTGCAGCACTGATGCTGGAAGAGTTTTTTAACTGTACAACGCCTGTACTGTTCACCGTTAAGCTTCCTGCCGTTCCTGCCGCAGCCTGCAGTCCCTCCAGTCTTACAGGATTAGTCGCATTAATGTGCAGTTTATTTGTTGCAGGAGATGTTCCGATTCCTACATTTCCCGTTATAGGATTAATTCTCATTCTTTCAATTAAACCACCTCCGGTAGAATTTCCGATATAAAAATCTTCTTCCGAACCATTGGTCAATGTTGATCCCGTACGAACAGATCCTAATGCCCAATTTCCCCCACCTGAAGAAGGCCCATTATTGGTAAAACTAAGCAATGAAAAATTTCCTGTGGCCAAAGCAGAAGTATTTCTTAAAGCGACAATTCCGTACTGATTGGTTCCGGCACTGGCATCAATCAAATTATATCGGTTTGAAGATGGAGTAGTGGAAACTAAATGGAATTTTGTTTCAGGAGAACTTGTTCCCAATCCGATTCTGTGATTGGCTCCATCTACAGAAAAGGTAGTCCCGTCAACAGAAAAGCCATTGGTTGCCGTGGTT
Source organism: Chryseobacterium sp. CBTAP 102 (assembly GCF_003201365.1). Taxonomy (NCBI): domain Bacteria; kingdom Pseudomonadati; phylum Bacteroidota; class Flavobacteriia; order Flavobacteriales; family Weeksellaceae; genus Chryseobacterium; species Chryseobacterium sp. CBTAP 102. The sequence continues at coordinate 27,304 of NZ_QICX01000010.1, read as the reverse complement.
GTAAATGATAAGCTATTGGCATTTTGAGTCACTACTCTGTTTCCTGAAAGACTTCCGTCTGTATTGTAGATATTCATTGCAAAAGGAACCCATTGAAATCCGCTAAAATAGTAATATCCAATGTTATCAATACTGCCAACCTCTGCTATACTTGGCGTTGTACCGGTGGGTGTAGTTGAGTCTGTAACATAGACAATGGTCCCTTTCTGGGCACTTCCGTAGATTCCCACATCCTTAGAAGCTAACTGCTGTTTAGAAACTCTTGGAGGCAGAATACCATCTCTCATACTTGTATTAGTACTTCCTGCAACATCTAAAGTTGCCTGTGGATTTGTTGTATTTATCCCTACCTGTGCTTTTATGCCTGCTGTTGCCGCATATATTGCGATTAGGGAATAAAATTTAATCATTTTCATATCGTGGGTTATTTAGCTTTTACTTACTGTACTGATTTCTAATAAATCATTGAGATTTTTTACTTTTAATTGCATTACAAGCAATATTGTAATTCGGTAAACAGCTGTAAATCAGATATGCAAATCTATTTTAATTTTATATCATATTCGATACGTAGAAATACTACATTTTTATAAAACAATATCTACAAAATTTTTTATTACGGAGATTGGCTACTATAGAACCACGAAAATTCAGGTTTGAACAAACAGTGCCGGTAAATAATTGGTCACGATATCTTATTATTTAAAATAAAGATTTTTTAGCATTGCAAGAATGACAGGTTTTGATGTGTAGTTATGTTTGGGAATTGGAAAAGGATAAAAATAATCTGGAATAGACAATATTAAAATATAAAAAGGCAGAAGAAATTTTTCTTCTGCCTTTTTTATATGTAAGTTCATTTATAACCTGTATTCAGAATAGTGTGATTCATCTTGTACTCAAAAATTTTATAATTTTGAGTAAAAGGTTTTCCATTTTGCAATCGTATTCCTACTTGTTCCAAATATAATACACACTTCGGAATTATTCAAATTATTTTTTTTCTGATAATTCAAAATATACTTTATATCCTCCAAAGTATATGAGCGATACACGTTTTTATCTTTTAGATTTTTCGATTGTCCGAATATAATCTTATTCAAAACCAAAACATCCAAAGATGTTAGAGAATCCTTTGCTAAAATCGTACTGCATTCCTGAATTTTTTCAGGAAATTCTTCATTCAAAATATCTAAAAAAATAATCTTGAAATGTGGCGATTTATTCTCCATTCAAAAAATATTTTAAATTCAATATAATTATACTTACTAAAAAGCAAAACCAAAAGGTATTTAAATTCAGTTTTGTACTTTACACAACTTTTTACAACTAAAACATTAACTATATTTTTCTATCCATTTATATAAGGTTGTCTTTGGAATATTATATCTATTTATAACTTCTATTTTAGTCATATGGCCGGAAGCTATTTTTTTTAGAATAAAATCAATAATTTCTTTCGAATAGATATTCTTCCGGAATATTGGTAAAGTAGACTTTTTAATATTGGTCTTTTGATTACACTCTGGAGAATACAAAATAAGATGCTGTGAGTATAAGCGAAAAAAATCATACTTCAGCAATTTGCTCAATTTTAAAAGACGATCTGAATCTATTTTATCGGTTATAAATACCATCTCTAGCTCGCTTTCAGAAATATTTAAAAAACTGCATACACGGTGTTTGTCGATATCAAGATCTATAATTCTCTGTTTAATTAAGGAACCTATATGTATATTTTTAATATTCAATTTAATTTTTATTTTTTTAATTTTACTTGAGTTATTCAAGAATATCAATAACTTGTAGATTTACTGTTGCTTAGATAAGGCAATAAGCCAATTTGTTTTTCTAATGAAAGTATCTGAATAACAACCATAATTGTAAATTCCGCTTTTACTCCTGAGACTGTAAAGAAATAAAAAAAGGTAATGAACAGAAATAGTGGATATCGATCATTTTGAAACTAGTAATAAGATTTTTCGATTTTTGAAGTGATATTTTTGATAATACTTTTGATTTCACTTGAGTAAAAGAAACGTATGTTTCGATATAAAGGTTAGAGATATTTCTAAAAACTTTTTTCAACCTACTTTTGTTGCTGAAAATAGTATATATCTACTATTTTTTTGTGTATGTGACGAGTGTACTTTTGTAAAAATATTTACTTTACAAATTATGATGAATAGAATTTTATTTTGTATTTTATTGACATTCATATGTTTCCATCCATTATTGTCACAGGTTGGTATCAACACGTCAGATCCAAAAGCTACACTGGATGTTAATAAAAATGCTTCTATAGCTACCCCGCCTCCGGGTATCATTGCACCTAGACTTACGGGAGATGAGATAAAAACTTTAGATAATCAGTATACGATAGCCCAGAAAGGAGCAATTGTTTATGCCACATCTCCTGTAACAGTTCCTTCTGTGAAAACAGTCAATATTACCAGCCCTTGTTACTATTTTTTTGATGGAGCTATTTGGGAAAATCTCGGACAATGTTCTGACCCCACCAATGGGTCGGATATTATAAAAGCAATTTATACTGGAACCGCTCCCGATCCTTCTAGAACAGTATCCATAGGAGACTATAGGTTCAGGTTTGGAAATGTGAGTGGCAACTTTCAGCCTCAGATAGCGCTGATCAATCAGCCTGCGGCTAATAAAAATGTTTACATCGGTTTTAACCAGCAATATGCTCAGAATGGTTTTGAATACAATAACTGGACGAGAACTTTTACACAATCTAATTATTCTACATATCAGAATGTTACAAGCGATGTTTCTAATAATATTGTTAATTATGAATTAAATATCGTCAATATAGTAGATGTTGAAGCTAATGGCTATTACAGGGTAACATTTTACATATCGGGACCACCTTCAGGCGCAAAGGCATTCATTATAGTGGCCGAAAAGTTTTAAATTTTTAATCTGTTACATGCCTATTATCGCAAGACTTTTAATAAAAATTGATATAATAATAAAATATAAACCTGAACCTAAACAGAAATGAAAGTTGCATAAATCCATCGTGGCAATAAATTAATAACCTAAAAAACACACAAACAAATGAAAATTAAATCTACTATCCTCACCTACAGGAACTCTTACTGCGGAAGTACTTCCATTATCGCGTTACTTATTTAACTTTAGGCTTTTGTAAAGATGCTTTCGTTATAAAAATTAGCACTGTCAATATTTTATAAGAATGAATTTTGAGCAAGATGTTTTGACTCAATAAATTCTTTTGTGATTTTTTCTGTTTTTTAAAGCACGAAAATTTTACACTTTCCAAAACGCTTTTTTTGACCTACATCTTTTACAAATAATAGCATCCACAGACAGAGCATGACACTGTTTAAAAATTGCAGATTATGATCTGAGGATGTCGTCCTAAGCTTGCAGAAAGAATTCTTTATATAACCAATTATCAATAGCACTTATTCAATATTAGTTCAAGAAATAGGTAAATATGTTTTTCAAAAAGACCTATAGTGCTATTGATTTTAATCTATTTACATCAGATAAAGATGAATAAAGATGATTAAAATCGGGCAGAATGGAATGAGTTCACACAAATTTAAAAGACACAATTATTTAAAATAAATTATTAATTAAAACCAAAAAATGAAAAAAAACCTATTTACATTTTTATTGCTATCTGGAAGCTCTATGGCATTCGGCCAGGTAGGGATTAATGCGGATAACCCTAGTGCATCTCTTGATATCTTATCAAAAGGAAACACCTCTGCCACCAAAGCGTTAGAAGTCAATTCTTCCACTGCAGAGATCGTTACAGTATTGGATAACGGTAATGTTGGCATCAACGTTACAAATCCCGCTACTAAGCTTCACATTGTATCCTCTACCGCCGGCTCCGGCTTGCGTTTGGCCGATGGTTCACAAGCCGCAGGCAATGTACTGATATCCGATTCAGATGGTAATGCCCGCTGGGTAGCTTCTCCTATTGATTGGAACACCAATGGTAATACAGGAACCACCGCCACATCGGCAGCTTTGGGAACCGATATCAGCACAGGCAATTACCTGGGAACAAATGACGGCCAGAATCTTGTTTTTGCCACTAAGAAAAATGTGAAAGCGATATTGGATGCCAACGGAACTTTACGGGGGGGGAACTCTACTGAATTCGCAGGTAATTATGCAGCCTTTTCCTGGGGAACCAATAATTCAATCGATTCATCATCTTCCAACGTTGCAATAGGAAGAAATAATTCAGTTACTGCAATCAATGGTGAGTCTCCATCTGTTGCTATTGGATCACGCAACACAGTGACAAGAGGAGCAAAAGTAATTGGCAATTCTAATTCCGCAACAGGAGCCTATAACTTGGTATTCGGAAATTTGAATACAGTTAGCGGTACAACTGGGATAACCTTAGGATTTACTAACACAAATGATGGTGGAGTAGCTGTAGGATCTTCAAATAATGTAGGGATTGGTTCCTTTACATTTGGGACAGGAAATAAAGCGATTTCTGGTAATGGATCGATAGTTCTTGGAATTAACGGACAGGGCGCAGGCAATGAAAACGTTTATGCCAATAAGACACATGTATTTTTTAATGAAAATAATGCAGATAATACCGTAGTAGGAATCAATATGAGGCCTTCTGCCGGTTCTGTTACAGGGAATGGTGCGGCTATTCAAATGAAGGGCGTTTCCAAACCGAATAATGACTCTTGTACTGCTGCTGAAGAAGGCGCAATTCGGTACAATTCTAACCTGAAGAGACACGAAGGGTGTAACGGTACAATATGGACAGGTATGTATTAATTAAATTATATGAATCCTTGTTCTATTACCTAAAACTATTTTAACGCAAGGTTCGCTAAGTTTTATTTGATTTTATAAGTGTTTTTAAGGCTCGCAAGGGCGTAAACTCAGCAAAGTTTTAGGTGTTTTTATAGCATTTTCAACTTAGGTAACATATCGGAAATTCATTTAAATTAAATACTCTAATGGACTTATCCCTTTTTTAAATTTGAACATTGTTGGGTTATGTTTTAAAATAAAAGGGATAAGACAGCCATAGAGTGCTCTATAATCATTGTTATTTGACCATAAAATATTCATTATGAATGAAAAATAATTTTTTCTCCTTTGTACTGTTGTCAGCATATTAATTACGGTGCAATCAGCAGTTTCAGGGCTATACGATACGTTTAACGGGTTTTATACGTCTACAGCAAGCACTTATAATACTACTCCAATTGTGAATGACAGTAACTTTGTGACTCGCCTTTACAGAGACTTACAATAACATAACGAAAACTTATCATCGCTTCTTCTATCTTACTTTATCTCTGATAGCAGAAGAGGCCTAGAGATATCATCAGCAATATTCAACATAGATGCGAAGGATATTAAACCATTGTCATTAAGCTCTGCGATAGATGATATACCGGATTTTTCCGGTACACAGGTTGGGCAACAGCCATCTGGTGCTTCCATATCTTCACACTTTTAGATTCTTTGAATAGTCAGGAGGGGAATTCCATCGTGTTACCACCTGTAGGAAGAAATGACTGCAGTTTTTAGAACGGATAATAAACAAAGTAATGGTGTGTGAGATACCTGTTTGATCTCTTTCAGGCTGAAGGATTGGCATCGATGCATCCAATATAAACTCTGTGGCAAAGCTAATGATAACATTTTCCGGAGAATCGGATATATTTTTTTTGCCTTTAATACCAACACCCTCCAATGTGCTTGCTATGATCCTCCAATACAACAGGCATTACCTTACAGCAGATTGGCAACCGTGATTGGGAAATGAGCAGAACCGGAGTACAGACAAGTTTGGAATCCAACACAAAAGGTCTTGTCACTACCAAAAAGGTTTGCTGTATTAATGGAAACTCTGGAGCTTATGGACGGATCCTTAAATCTGAAAAATTAATATTCTGAAACCTGATAAATTAAACTAAACAAAAACTTAAAAAAACAAAAAAATGACAAAAAAAATGACAAAAAAATTAGCTGTTATGCTGATGACATTCCTGATGTCTGCGATAGCATTTGCACAGCAAGGCTACGAACCTATCCGCGGGATGGGAGTAGAGGCAAAACCTGTAAATAATTCGGGGATTTGCTTAGCATGTTACAATGGAAGTATGACCCCTGTGGTAGATGCCAATCTTGATAATAAAGTGAGCCTGGGTAACTTTGCTTCTTTAGTGAGTGGAAACGGAATTTCTGTAAAAAATAATAACACAACTTATCCGGCTGGTTATATCACAGGATTTAATGTTGATCTCGGGGCAAGTTTTATCACCATAGACCTGCTGAGCTCTTTGAGGATCAGCACCTATAAAAACGGTGTCCTGCAGGAGACAACAACAAGCAGTACTTTGCTATCCGTACCGGCATTCGGGGGTAGTAAAAACAGAATATTCCTGCATTTCAAAACAACGAAAGCGTTCAATGAGGTAAGGCTCTATCAAACCAATGTGCTTTCTTTGTTCAGCGCTTTGAATGTGTATTATGCCTTCGCTTTCGATCCCTCTGCAGTACCAACCGATAACAATGGCATCTGTGATGATATCATTGCCGGTAGCGGTGTAGATGGTAACGTATCAGGAAGCAGTAGTTTCATTTCACCACTTTCATTTGTTGTGGACAAAGAAAAGATTGGAGATGGCAATAAAAATTCTTACGGATCTATTGTTCTTCCTGTCGGGTTGCTGGGATCTTATTCTGTAGGGGTTTTAGATAAGAATCAGGTCTACCCCGCTGGCAACAGAACAGGATTTGTTATAGAGCCCGATGATCAGGGGAAACTGTTGAGTGCGGAGTTTCTAAAGACCATTACTGTTGAAACCTATCTATTTGGGCAACTTCAGGATTCCAGAAGATTATCTGATGGCGGAGGTCTGATGAATATCAAGGTTATAAGTTTTGGTTCTGCAAAACAAAAAGTAACCCTCACCACCACGAAGCCTTTCAACGAGGTAAGGTTGAAAGTTACTCAGGGAATTGGTTTCAATTTAGGAAAGCTGAAAGTGTATTATGCCTTCGAAGAACCTATAGGTTGCGAATGTGACGATAAGATCCAGACAAGCGGGTCTTCTATTTCCGGAAATATCGTAGACGGATATGGATGGACCAATTCTGGTTTGGGTCTTTTTGCACCAAATCTATCAAATCCTGGTGCTGTGGTAGACAATAATCCGAACAATTACGCCAAGCTCACGGCTCCATTGCTAGGGGTATTTCTTTTGCCTGGTAGTTTGACCGTTAGTACCAATAGTATGCTTCCGGCCAATACAGTGGCAGGCTATACTCTCGAAAAATCGGGAAGTTTGATCGGTGTAGGTATTTTTGATGCCATTACCGTGCAGTTCTATAACGGAAATACATTAACAGACACCTTCTCATCCGGAAGCTTGATCTCCGGGAACTTACTTACAGGTGGAAGCAACAGGTTCTATGTTGGGGGTAGGTCTACCCAACCTTTTAACCGTATAAAAATTACCTTCAGTACACTGCTATCCGTCAGCCTGGGCCAGGGCTACAATATTTATAATGCTTTTGCCAGCAAAGATGATGACAATGACGGGGTGGCAAACTGCTTCGATCGTTGTCCTAACGGTGATGACAGTATAGACCTTAATGGAAACGGAATACCGGACTGCGCGGAGGGATGTTCAGTAGTAAACGACAAATCACCTGTATTGGATACAGATGGTGATGGTATCTTAGATGCTTGTGACCTGGATTCTGATAACGACGGGATTCCTGATGCTGTTGAAGATTTTGATAAAAATGGACTCTTCGAGAATGATGATAATGAGGGTAATCTTCTGTTATTGCCAGTTTTGGGAGATGGCGTACCGAACTACCGTGATCTGGATTCTGATAACGATGGCGTTCTGGATCTGTTTGAATCCGGAATCCCAACATCAATTATATACCAGATTGATACCGACCGTAATGGAGTGATTGACAGCAATATTGCAATAGGTAATAATGGTATTGCCGATATTTTGGAAACTTATCCTGATTCTGGAGTAATGAAATATCTGATTAAAAATACAGACGGTGATTACCTTCCGGATTTCTTGGATATCACTTCCAACGGTTTAGATTTTGACTTGCACCAGATCGGGAAAGCCAATCTTGATACATTAGACGGTGGATTTATCTCTATAATCAACGATAGTGACAAAGACGGTATCCAGGCTTTGGTAGATACAGACCTTGTAAAAAGAGGAGCACCAGATTCCCCACTTTCTCCATATGCTGCATTTATGAAGAACGGTTCCAATACCACTGAAAAAGAGCTAAACATAACAGGTGTTGCAAAGGATGTCAAAGTATATCCTAATCCTGTACAGGCAGGTAACAATCTGATGGTATCTGGTCTGGATGAAGGGAATTATACTATGTACTCTGCTATGGGACAGGTTGTGAAGACCGGCAAGCTCAATGCAAATACAGAAATTAATACCACTGCATTACCAACCGGGATCTATATCATTAAGTTAGAAAATAAATCATTTGTAAAATCCTATAAAGTGATGGTGAAGTAATCTCATAATCCTTTACCATAAAAGTAAGACTGCTCATTTTTGGGCAGTCTTTTTTATTGAATGAGAGTCCTCTGCTTTAAAGGCTCAAAAATTTACCATTTGTGATGTAATGACTATGAATAGGGATAACTTAATAAAGTTCAGATTTTTTTGCGTAGAAAAATGCTTGTTGCTATACTCCCGTTGATCTTTTAAACATATAAAACAGGCAACCCAAATAGAAGAGGAGGCCATTCCGGATCAAATTATGTTCTTTGGTTCGTGATATTGCCGTTGGTGTAGACTGCCAGGTTTTCCTAGGATCCCAGCTCAGCACCCAGGTGCTTTATCGTATAGGCCACCAGCTCACCGGTGGTTTTGGTATTGGTCTTCTGCCTAAGGTTGCGTTTGTGATTTTCTACCGTATGGTATGAGATAAAAAGCTTTTCTGCGATCTGTGGTGTAGTGAAGCCTTTGAATATCAGCGCCAGTACCTCCTTCTCACGACGCGTGAGAATAACCGGGCTGGTATGCTGCTGTTTTATTTGCTGTTCTTCATAGATATAATGGGTCGATTTTCCATTAGTATGGTCTACCATAGACAGCAACGGGACATCCCTGTCCTGAAGCCCATCCATATCATAGACCACAAACAGGACACTTTCCAGATTTTTTGCCAAGCTGATGAACTGCTGTGCAAACTGCATCAGCACCCAGCGGTAGATATTGTTCCGGCTTATCATCCTCACATAAATACTAAACCTGATGCCTTCTCTGGCCAATTCTCCTTCCCCAAGATAAATGTCGGTCATAAAATGGATGGCCGACCGGATAAAGGCCCGGTCATCGGGATGGTAAAGCTCAGAAAAGTAAGCAGCATCCCGGGTGAGCCATTCTTCTTTGGAATAGGGCGTAAACTCATCAATGTTATGGCTCACATGTTCCAGCCTAAGCGTGTAATGGTTTGACACTGCCCAGCAAAACGGCGCTATCGCAAAATCCTCTATCCTTTCTATAAAACCGGAAAAATAGCTGAGGTAATCCGTAGCGGGCTCTTCTCCGTCTATTTTGAAAAAACGGATAAAGGCATCTGTGTCAATGTGATTCAGTCTTTTCATTTTTTGTAAGTATATTATCTGCCCACTCCTGCAACCTCAATAATCAAGTGAAAGAATAAAAAACAGAGAAGACCAATAACCAGCAGTCTTTCCGACTGAAACAAAGTAACCTAATTATAACAGATAATAAAATGACAGATTTCTACTATTTATTCCTTTTAGAATTGCTCTTAGCTTTGTAAACATAAATTGATGAATACAATATTATGTCTATCAAGTACAATCTGATCCAGAGAGTCCAGCCTGGTGTGACAGACGATGTAAAAAAGAAATGGTATGCGGTAGCCATCAATGACGATGAGATCACAGTAGAAGATCTCTGTAAACAGATAGAAAAATTCTCTGCATTGTCCGAAGCTGATATCAGAGGAGTTGCCATTGCACTGTATAATGTGATTTAGGGAAGCCTGTTCAATGAAAAGATCGTGAGGTCAGAGTGAACTACCGGGCCGAGCAACGTATCAACACTGCTCTGAAGGCCGTTGCATTCAGGAGATCTAAATAGCATCAGAGCGGGCGTGCTTAAGAGTTGCTTAATTCATAAGTATAAGTTGTTCAACTCTTCGCTAAGAGTTAAGAATATAACAGTGTAGATTTTACAGATATCCATAAATTATTATTGTTTATAATTTTAACCATGAATTCTAGAGATTCAAATTATACAATTTTTAAGTTGGGCGGGATGTTGGCATCCCGCTTTTTATGGACTGACTGATCTGTCCTCTGTGCCAGAGAATTTGAAACATTGCTCAAAAAAACGATGATGAACAATGAAGAACATATTTTTACATACCGTTGAGAAATCCAGGATAGGATCAAAAACCCTATCATACACTTACATTAATAAACATAAAAACACATTTACATAATAATTTGAAACCGACTGCAGAGAGTCAGTTTTTCTAATCAATTACGAATGAATTACAAATCTTTAATTACAACCTGCATCTTATCCTTAACGCTATTAGCTTGTAATGCAACTCAAAAATTCAAAGAAAAAACAATCTTGATCGGGGCTGAAACCAAACCTTGTGATGCCGGAGCCGGAATGACGCGCTGTATGCAGGTAAAATGGTCGGAAGACCAAAAGTATTGGGGTTATTTTTATGATCATATAGAAGGTTTTAATTACCAGGAGGGCTATGAATATGAACTCGTGATCAAAGAAGAAAAAGTAGAAGATCCTCAGGCAGATGCCTCCAGTGTCAAAATAACCCTGGTGAAAGAACTAAGCAAAAAAAAGATGTTACCTACGCTTTCTAACAATCAATTAAGTAAAAAACCATTTACTTCATCGCACCTTTTTACAGCCCGTTATAATGGCACAGATTTTCACCAATGTATGGGGCGTACTGCTTTGTGCCCTGACAGATGTGGCGAATCCGGCAACTTGGCCAAGTTTAGCATTATAGATTACAAAAATCATTTGATCAATGGTAAAGCCGGCACAGAAAAGCTGAAAGAATATGCTGTACTGATCAGTGACTATTACAAAAAAGATTTGAATAAACCTTATGTAGCTGCCATAAAGAGTTTGAACAAAGGAGACATAGTTACCATTAATCTTGATTTTGTGTATGACACCACTCAACCTGTTGTAAAAACAGAACAAAAAATAATCAGTATTACCAAAAACAGCGGACAAAACAGCAACACCGGTCAGTTGCCAAATAATGAAACTATTACAGATAAGAGATGGACATTGGTAGAGTTTATGGGTAAGACTGTTATGGCTGATGGAAAAGATTACTACATCATTTTTCATACTAAAGACAAACGTGTAGAAACAAAGGTGGGTTGCAACCTGATGAGGTCAACGTATGAAATGGAAAATATCTATGCGTTGAAAATCAATGCGCTGGCAAGTACAAGAATGGCCTGCAAAAATGGACAAATAAACGAAATCGAATATTCCAAACAAATACAAAACGTAAATAATTTTACGGTAAGCGCAGATGGTAAACGGCTGTCGCTGAACAAAAACCGAATGTCACCTATTGCTGTTTTTCAATTGGGAAAATAGATAAGTATAAAACGATTGGCAAGTTTCAATGTGATTATGAAAACGTCAGATATAACCTATGGATACTATAAATGGTAGTTTTTTCCCGAGAAGCAAATCTATCATATATAGTACCCGAAAAGAATGACTGAACTTTAAAAAATAATACTGATGAAAAACATTTCTATCCGTCAAGTTATCGATATCGCTTTATTGATTTTACTTTTGGTTTTTATTGGTCAAAACCTTGAAAATGTCAAAGTAAAATTTACAGTATTTAGTTTTGAGTTACCGTTGGTAATACTTATCGCTATTGTATTCTTCATAGGATTTTACACCGCAAAATCATTTAACAGAAAAAAATAACATAGCATTAAAAGAACTGCTACAAAGATTAACAACGGAAAAAAATACCCCTTGCGTAAGCATTTCATTAAATACGCATCGTACACACCCGGATAACGCAAATGATGAAGTTATTTCATATAGACAATATCAGGAGCTAATTCAGGAGTATATGGTGTGATATAAACAACGAACTGCTAACAAAGCAATGTTCAAAGTCGGGTTGAAGTTCATCGATTGGGCATTTGTGCAGGGGGCAGCTTTCATTTTTTTGATTGAACTCTTATGGACAATCATACATTTTTATATATGAAACTAAAAATATAAGGTGTTGGTTGTCTGCAAGTAATAGAGATTGTTATATGTAGTAAAGCTGATTTGCGGTACATGTAAGTATGTTTTTACCTGGTATTTTTTACAAAGTTGATGTTCTGAATACCAATAATGCATCCAGAGAAACAGTTTTGCTTGGTGTAGAATTATCTTTTATTTTTTCTAAGATTAGTTCTGCTGCAATTTCACCCATTTTTGTTAAGGGTTGCTGCACACTGGTCAGTTGAGGATAAACCATCGTAGATAATTCAGTTCCTGAAAAACTTGCAACGGCTACGTCACCGGGAATTCTTAGACTCTTTTCAAGAAGAAAATTCATAGCTCCAATTGCCAGGGTATCACTGAATGCAAAGACACTGTCAAACTCTACCTTTTTATCTAATAACTGCTGTATCGCATTTCTCCCATCATTAAAAGTCATTCCTTCCGTTTGGGTAATCAGACGCTCATCAAAGATACCGTATTTATCCACAATACGCTTATATCCGTTAAATCGTTCTCTGACATTTCTGATTGTTGGCGGTCCCATGATATACGCTATTCTTTTTCTACCGGTTTCAACGAGATGCTCCACCATTAGAGATGTTTTAATATAATCATCCACAATTACCTTTGAAACATCCAGAGCTTTATCGGGAATTCTGTCGAAAAAAACCAAAGGAATTCCCTGTCCCATTATACGCCTGTATATATCATTATTAAAGGTTTCATGACATACATTGATAATGATCCCGTCTACATCAAATCCTTCCAGAAGTTCCAGGTTTTCCCTTTCGATTAGCGGATTCTCATCACATTGGGTGATCACAAGTCTGTAGCCTAAAGGATATAGCACATTCTGAATCCCTTCAAGCACCTTTGCCGAAAAAGGAGTCACCATCTCGGGGACCACAATCCCTATTGTCTTTGATTTTCCGGACTTTAAATTCAGAGCAGTCAGATTAGGTTTATATCCTAACTGATCTGCAGCATCCAGTACCCGTTGACGCGTTTCAAAATTTACATTTTTATCATTAAGCAGTGCCCGGGAGATGGTAGAGGTAGATAATGACAAAAATTTTGACAAATCTTTAATGGTTGCTCGCTTCATGGGACTATGTTTTTGTTAAAATTAATAAAAAAAATCGGCAATTGGGAACGTGCCCGGAATTTTGAGAACGTTCCCAATAGAAATTTTATAAAAAAAATGAAATGTGAACAGATTGTTAATATAGTTTTAACCCATTCACTAATTTACTAAGAATTTACCTATGAATACCATTTCTTATCATTATGATCCTCAAAAGATAAAGACGGGAATTTTACACATTGGTGTAGGAAATTTCCATAGAGCTCATCAGCAGTTTTACACCAATAAATTATTGGAATTTGAAGACCAGCAGCAATGGGGAATCTGTGGAGTATGCCTATTGCCTTCCGATGAAAAGATTATCAATGACCTTAAAGCTCAGAATCTTGATTATACACTTACAGTATGTGGAAGAAATGAAACAAATCAAGTCTACAAAATAGGATCATTAAATGAACTCATCTGGGGGATTGAAGATCCGGAAGCGGTGAAAGAAAAAATTGCAGACAGCAATGTTAAAATAATCACCTTAACGATTACGGAAGGAGGATATAATCTTGATAAGGAAACAGGCAAATTTTTGTTAGCAGATAAAAAAATTCAGGAGGATCTGCGCAATACTGAAAATCCTTCCACTGTTTTCGGATTCATCGCAGAAGGTCTGAGCAGGAGGAAAATGAGGAATAACGGAGGCGTTACGATTCTTTCCTGTGATAATCTACAGCATAATGGTAACACGTCTAAGCAAGCTTTTACCGAATTTATACAAGCCTGGGACAAAGATCTTGCAGAATGGGTAAAAAACCATGTTACCTTTCCCAACAGCATGGTAGACCGCATTACTCCGTCCACAACTTCTGAAGATATTACCAGACTGAACAGCTCCAGCGGAATTGCGGACCTGGCTCCTGTTTACTGTGAAGATTTCATACAATGGGTAATAGAGGATGACTTTATTGCCGGAAGACCTGAATGGGAAAGAGTTGGAGTGGAATTTACAGATGATGTGACAGCTTTTGAGAATATGAAACTGAGCCTTTTAAATGCTTCACACACCCTGCTCTCTTACCCTTCTTTTCTTATGGGATACCGTAAAGTGGACCAAGCCATGGAAAACCAGAATCTCAAAAAGTTTGTTCGTGATTTTATGGATATTGATATCACCCCTTTTGTTCCTGTTCCTAAAAATACAAACCTGAAAGAATACAAAAAAACGCTTCTCGAAAGATTCTCTAATCAAAGTGTGAGCGATCAGGTGGCAAGGTTGTGTTTTGACGGGATCTCAAAATTTCCGGTGTATATCACGCCAAATCTGGACAAAATGATTAAAGCCGATGCAGACCTTACAAGACTTGCTTTTCTTATCGCTGCCTACAGGCATTATCTCAAATACAAAAAGGATGACAAAGGGAATTCTTATGAGGTTTCTGAGCCTTGGCTGACTCCGGATGATGAGAAACTGATCTTAAGCGTTGAACCGTTAGACTTTTTAGAACTGTCATCTTTTAATAGTACTGGACTAAGGTCTTCGGATAAATTTGTGAAGCTATACGCGCGGTTTGCAGATGAAATTAAGAATCAGGGAACCAGTCCTGTTTTACAATCAATTCTAAATAAATTACCATGATTATACAACCAGATATACAGCCATCAGGAGGAAAGCATAATCATGCTGTTCTTCCATTTGCAATTATTACATTCATTTATTTCATTGTCGGATTTTTGACTACCGTAAACGAACAGCTGCAGGCCCCCTTAAAATTTACATTTCTCAGCCATGCTGGCAGTCTTAGAAACACATTGACGACACTTACCACCTTTTTCTTCTTTTTGGGTTACCTGCTGAACGGGACTTTGGGAAGTAAATGGGTCAATGCTTACGGATACAAAAACACAATTTTGCGGGGACTTCTTTTTATGATCTCGGGGCTGTTTATGTATCTGTGCTCATCTTGGATGGGAACTCAATATCCAGATTTGAAATTCAGCATCAGGGATGCCATTATTCCTTTGGGCTTTATCATTTTTATCATTGGGTCTTATTTGATGGGAACATCAGCGGCAGTTATCCAGGTAGTGGTCAACCCTTATGCTGCATCTTATGAGATGAAAGGCACTCAGCCAGTACAGCGGTTGAATATTTTGACAGCAATCAATTCTATAGGAACCACGTCAGCACCTTTCTTTGTTACAGTAGTGATGTTTAGTGGTATTTCCATTGAAAATATAGAGATCAAACAATTATTGTTTCCACTTTCTATGCTCATCCTGTGCATCCTGATTATTATTTTGGTTACTAAAAGACTTCATCTTCCGGATATTGCGAATACCAGAGCTGTAGATGGGGAGAAGCTGGAAAGGAGCATCTGGTCTTTCAGGCACTTTGTTTTAGGGGTAGGTGCCATATTTTTTTACGTAGGAACAGAGGTTGCGATAGGTGCTAATATTAATCTCTATGCTTTTGAGCTGATGGATTCAGGGCATCCTATCAATTTCTTTGGGAAAACAGATATTATTATCGGCGGAGTAGATTTTGGAATCCATGCTTTATTATCTACCCTCTATTGGGGAGGATTTCTTGTAGGAAGATCAATATCCAGTTTTTTTAACAAAATATCAGCAAGGACACAGTTGATTGTCACAACGATTTTGGCTGCTATACTTGCCCTGGTTTCTATGATTACACAAAATCTTTGGTTTCTGGTGGCTATAGGTTTACTGCATTCCTCTATGTGGAGCTGTATTTATTCACTTTCCATAAAAGGATTAAACAAATATACCTCAAAAGCTTCCGGAATATTTATTTCTGCTGTATTCGGGGGAGCTATTTTCACCCTTATTCAGGGAGGTTTGGCAGATATTTTCGGATCATGGAGATGGACATGGTCTCTTACCGTAATCTGTGAATTACTGATGCTTGGATATGCTTTATTTGGGTCTAAAGTACGAGAAAAGGATCTTATCTGATATTTATAAAAAAACAGATCATGATAAAATATAAATTGCTGCTTGCTTTTTCAATAATTGTTGGAAGCATGTCATTGAGTGCGCAGGAAATACATTCCGCATTGCAGCTCAGGAACAGCCATCTTTGGAGAGGATTAGAAGTTTCTGCGGGATTGATCTATACCGGAGATGTTCATCTGGACTTTGAAAATTTCTACGGAGGCTTTTGGGCAGGAGGTAATGCAGATGGCTCTTATAAGGAATTCAATAATTATATAGGCTACAAAAATAAACATCTGGTGCTTGAACTGTGGGATATCTACAATTTCTCGCCTGATGCACTATACAATAACAAAGAGTTCTTTAATTATTCTGCAGCAGAAACCGGAAGATTCTGGGATCTGAGGTCTTACTATACCATCAGTGATCAGTTTCCTCTTATTCTTAGCTGGAATACCGTTGTTTTTGGAAGGGACAGAAACAGTAAAAATACAGGGAATAAGTATTCTTCTTTTGTTTTCGGTGAATATCCTGTATATAAAAAGGAAAATCTGGAAGTACGGGGAAGAATAGGCTATGGTTTCGCTCTGAACAATCGAGGTGAAAAGAATAATTTCTTTGCAAAAGAAGCCGGATTCAATGAAATAAGCCTTATCATTTCGAAAAGCTTTACCATCGAGGGATACAAGATCCCTATCGGAATATGGGGAATGTGGAATCCAGTGAACAATAATGCATTTCTGCAATTTTCGGTGCAGGCCTATTCTTTTTAAAATAATATCAGAGAGAAAATGCGACCTCAGCTACCAGTCTTTTTCCCGGCTTTGTTTGGTCTTCAAGTATTGTCAATATATAATTAAATAAATAATAGAAATGAAAAAACATAAAATAGTCTGTTTTGGGGAAGTTCTTTGGGACATATTTCCGGAATCCCAAGTGAGAATCGGGGGAGCCCCGTTCAATGTGGCTTATCATCTTTTTAAGATGGGATTAGATGTATCAGTGATCAGTAGTGTGGGCAATGACGGGCCTGGCCATGAACTGTTGGGGAAAATTAAAAACTGGGAAATTCCGACAGAAGATATCCAGGTGAGTGAGGAACATCCCACAAGCACCGTTATTGCTACTGTGGATAAAAATAATGAGGCCCACTATGATATTGTAGAAAATGTGGCTTGGGATTTTATCGAGGTTACCCCGGAAAACCAAAAATCCGTGGAAACAGCAGATGCATTGGTATTTGGGACATTGGCTACCCGAAATGAAAAGTCAAAGAACGCATTATTTCAAATGCTTGAAATAAGCCCTTACAATGTTTTTGATATTAACCTTAGAGCACCTTACTATGATATCAGGACCATTAATGACCTTCTGCATAAGACCCAATTGGCAAAATTCAATAAGGCAGAACTCCGGCTGGTACTTAATTTTTTGAAGAAAGAATACAAGACAGAACAAGACAGCATCAGGTATTTGCAGGAAAAATTTGGGATTCCGGAAATCATCATTTCCAAAGGAAGCAAAGGAGCATTGTATACAGACGGAGATAATTTTTATCTCTATCCTACGATACCTGTAGAAGTTAGGGATACTGTTGGAAGTGGTGACTCATTTTTAGCTGGATTTTTGTCCAAAAGAATCGGGAAAGGAGATTCTGCTCATGAGATCATGGCACAGGCAGTTTCCCTAGGAGCTTTTATTACATCACAGGAAGGCGCATGCCCCGAATATACACAGGAAGATTTTAAAAAATTTAAAGATGCCCATCCACTATCGGCTTTGAATGTTTCTAAATGGTGATTTCGTTGTTAAATTCACTTAGTATTGAATTATTCGTAAGTTAATTGTTTGAATTGAATTTAAAGCGCAGTTTTTTTTGGCTTTATATTTGAATTTGTTAAAATTAAATATGGTTTAAAATTAAATTTTAGGCTAACATAAAAACACTTACTGTTATGAAGAAAAAAATTGATCCTATTAATGTTGAACAACTTTTTGATTTTTTTTCTAAAAAAGGAAATTTGGATGATAATTACTATGAGTTTTTCGAAGATACTATAAAAAGTGCGGAAAATTTTGCCATAGGTCCCTTCTTTTGGTTCATCACAAACAATATCAAAATGAGGACGGAGATTGTGAGTAAAAATATAGAGCAATTTACTCCTTTTACAAAAAATGACTGGGTGAACTCTGATACCGATTTTTTTATGGGGCTTTTCCATCCGGATGACAGACCGCTGATCATGGGGGCTTTTGTCTTTAGTGCAACAATGCGGCTCAACCTCCTAAGGTCCGGAAAAAAAGGTATTCGGTTCAATTATTATGGCAGAATGCTTGATTCAAAAGGTGTTTACCGCTGGATTTTATTGCAATCTCCGCTGCAGCGCATAAATGAGAATTATGAAATTCAGGCCTCCCTGGTGTTAGTATACGATCTGTCCCATTTTGAGATTCAAAGTCTGCCATTGTTATCTGTTATTGATATGTCTAATAAGGAGGTGCATTATTTCAGACATGTGAATCAGAATGTACACAAAAAAATAGATATTGATATCCCCGCTATCACTGCTCGCGAAAAGGAGATCCTAAATCTGATGGCTCAAGGACTGAATACCCCGCAAATAGCTGAAAGGCTTTTTATATCTTATCACACGGTGGAAAATCACAAAAGCAATCTGAGAAAGAAGACCAACACGAAAACCTCTGCAGAACTTATTGCCTATACGATGAAGTACAGTCTGCTCATGGTATGAGATTAGCAGGACATCTTTTAAAATTTATATACATCGTATTATCATTTTTAATGTGTTCGGTTTTCCGCGAAGAGATGGTGCTCTTTACGAACAGATATGATTAGCAGACGATGTATATAAAATGACTGCATGGTGTCATTGCTGGGAAAAAAGGAGGCTGAGGTGTTTGGAATGAATACCGCTTTTTTTAAACTTATTATTGCGCAACCATCCTAAAATAAAAAAGAGAACCTACAAAACAAAAAAACCAAAGTAAAAAAGTTTTTACTTTGGTTCAACTAATTAATATTACTATAATATGATTTTATATAATTTGTTAAGGATAAAATTATTTTTTAATTATTTTAATAGTCTTAATAATTCCGCTGTTCATTTTTAAAGAAAGTAAATACAAACCATCTTTTAAATCAGTTAAATAAATTACAGATGAAGGTTTTTCAATAGTTTTTATAAGTTTTCCTGATGGGTCAAAAATAGAAATTGATTGTACGTCTGATATATCAGATATAGTAAGCTGATCAGTAAAAGGATTTGGAGATACATTGATTTCTCTTTTCTTTTGTATGACTTCGTTGGTTGCTAATGAAGTCGTGTCATATACTGAAATTTGGAATTCTCCATTTTCTGTATTGTCATCATATTTAGAAACACTTATATACAATGTAGCACCCGGAGTTTGTCCAGTTAATGAAAGAGAAGAAAAAAAATCTTGCAATTTGTCATCATTACAATCAATTTCTGTTAAATTACCACATGTCCCACTGTAAACAGTAAGCACGGAATCATCAAACAGAGAATCTGCAACCTGATCTGTTTCAATCATCAGTTTTCCGCTTGCGGGAACCACCACCTTAAACCAAACATTTTCAACTGCGTCTGAATTACAGGAAGCAGTAGGTCCATCAGTAGTTGCAGTAAGATTCGTAGCGGTTATTGCACCAGAAGAAAAGTCTGTGCCTACTGATAATGATATTGCTTCTGCGCAATTATCATTGGCTGCTGGTATTAAATCATATGCCGAAATTTGGAATTCTCCATTTTCTGTATAGTCATCATATTTAGAGACACTTATATACAATGTAGCACCCGGAGTTTGTCCAGTTAATGAAAGAGAAGAAAAAAGATCTTGCAATTTGTCATCATTACAATCAATTTCTGTTAAATTACCACATGTCCCACTGTAAACAGTAAGCACGGAATCATCAAACAGAGAACCTGCAACCTGACCTGTTTCAATCATCAGTTTTCCGCTTGCGGGAACCACCACCTTAAACCAAACATTTTCAACTGCGTCTGAATTACAGGAAGCAACAGGACCATCGGTAGTAGCTCCTGTATTACTAGAATTCACGACTCCTGAAGAGAAGCTTGTACCAACCGTTAGTAGTACAGCCCCTGAACAATCGTTATTTTGAGCTTTAATAATAATAGCCATCAAAAATAGCCAACAAAATAATAGTTTATTTTTCATATATTTTTTTAAAAAATTAAAATTTGAGGTTTTACTATGCAAAATTTTTATATTACTAACGTCGCTCAGTCCGGTTTTTACTTAAGATGTTTTTATATGCTGTGACAATTCAAAATGATTGTTAAGTATCACTAAGAAATATCTTCTATGTGTTCATAAAGTTTATCTTCTATACTTTCTTTATGATTGATATCTAAAAATATTTATTTTTTATCTGGATATTTTTATTGACAGAAAAATAGTAAGATGTTTATATAAAACAAATAGTGGAAATCTATCAATTTATATTTCTGTTGCATTAATTTACTTTGTCTTGGTAATAGTAGAAAATTAAACATCAAAATATATTTGGTATAGAAATTTATATACTGCTTTTCCCAAATTAAACTCAATGAACTAGACTGTCATTGCAATTTTCTCGAATGATTCTGTAATCTCTTCTATAAAAAAAATACTTTTTGGAGTTTTTTACCTTTATCATCAAAAATAACTGCAACAAATAATGGATATCTACTAGATGTTTTCATTTATTCAATTGTTATTTTTGCAATATAACATATGTAGTGATGTATAGCATATTAATTGTTTAAAGGTTAAGGCCTGTTTTCAATTTTTTTTTTTCCGAAAAAATCAGATTATCTTTTGTTATATATTGAATTGTATGAAAATATATACATCGGTTCTGAATAGGCTTTTTCCTAATTTGTAACTTAAATGTAATAAAAATATAAATCAGAATAATGAATAGAATTATTGATCTCCGTAGCGACACTATCACAAAACCTTGTGATTATATGAAAAGAGCAATGGAGAAAGCTGAGGTAGGCGATGATGTGTACAAGGAAGATCCCACAGTTAAGCTGTTGGAAGAGAAAGTTGCCAGGATGTTTGGGATGGAAGCTTCTTTGTTTTGTGTGAGCGGAACAATGTCTAATCAATTGGCAATTAAAGCGCACACAAGTCCGGGCAATGAGGTGATATGCGATAAGTCTTCGCATATTTATTTGTATGAAGGTGGTGGGATTTCTGTGAACTCTTTATGTTCAGTCAAGCCTCTGGATGGAGACTATGGCATTATTTCCGCAGAACTTTTGAAAGGGGCCATTAATAATGCAGATGATATACACCAGCCTATCAGCAGGCTTGTTTCATTAGAAAATACAACAAACAGAGGGGGTGGAGCTTATTATGACTTTGAAGAAATCAAGAAGATCAAGGAAGTTTGCCAAAAAAACAATCTGAAGCTTCATTTAGATGGCGCAAGACTTTTTAATGCTTTGGTAGAAACACCTCAGTCTCCCGAGGATTATGGGCGTGTCTTTGACAGTATCTCAATATGTTTATCAAAAGGTCTTGGATGCCCTGTTGGCTCTGTAATAATTGGTGATCGTCAATTTATTGAGAAAACACGCCGTCTCAGAAAACTAATGGGTGGCGGCTGGAGACAGGCAGGATCACTGGCAGCTGCTGGAATATATGCTCTTGATAATAACATACAGTTATTAAAAGAAGATCACCGCCGGGCAAAACAAATCGGCGAAATATTACAGGCAAGCACTTTTGCTAAAGAAGTACTTCCCATTGCTACAAATATCGTTATGATGATACCGGCTGATGGTAATGCAAATGAATTTGTAGTAAAAATGAAAGAAAGAAATATCCTTTGTACTGCATTTGGCGATCAGCTGGTCAGATTTGTAACCCATTTGGATATTAGTGATTCTGATTTAGAAGATTTTAAAATGAGAATTTCAATGTCCGGCGAAAAGATTAATAATTCTTAAGTGCGATAGATTTTTGTAAACTTATTTTACATATGAACTACCGCTGTTTGGCTAAAAAATAAAAAGCCTCCACAGACTATGGAATGCTTTTAATCAAAACAACCCTAAAATGTTATTACCAGATTACTAAATTAATAACTATAGATTAAAATTCAAATGACAGATTTCTGTCATTTCAATGAGACAATGGTATGTAGAATCGGGGTATTCGTTTTTCATCATTCCTGAATACAGATTTTTTTAATTATTAAATCAATCTATGGAAACTTTGGTATAACGCTGTTGCAATGAAGCTGAAAAAGGGATATGAACTTCTAAGCTATCCTTAAATAAAAACTTTTGGTAATCATACAGTTTGTTTCATTTGAAGGTTTCGAAAAAGACTTTCTGTGTCGATAAATGGTGTTTAATAAAAAAAGAGAATACATCTACTCGTTAATATCACAGTCTGTTTTATTTTAAATTTTTTTATTCCAAAAAATAATTATGTACAATTTTGAATTTGAAAACAGAGGGTTTTCCGGACAATTGATTGCAGATATAAGAAAAAACTGGGATTTTTTCTTTCCTCTTTCTGATGAAGAGTTTTATATTAAGTTATCAAAACTGAAGCAAACGAGCTTTAAAAAGAATGAGTATCTTCTAAAGAAAGGAGAGATTTGCAAAGAATATTTTTTTCTGTCAAAAGGTGCAGTGAAATATATCGAAGAAAAAAACGATAGAGAATATATTATTGATTTTAATTTTGAAGGAGAATGGAGCGGAGATTATATAAGCTATATGATGCAGAATCCGTC
Source organism: Chryseobacterium sp. CBTAP 102 (assembly GCF_003201365.1). NCBI lineage: Bacteria > Pseudomonadati > Bacteroidota > Flavobacteriia > Flavobacteriales > Weeksellaceae > Chryseobacterium > Chryseobacterium sp. CBTAP 102. Next base: position 4,143 of record NZ_QICX01000010.1, on the reverse strand, counting down.
TAATCTTGCAGTTAAAGCAATAGAAAATGTTGAGGTTTTTACCCTTCATATTGAGGACAGCAGAAGTTTGTGTAAGGAAAATATTAATTTTGAAAGATTGGAAATGAATATATTGCGAGAGGCCTTTGCACAGTCATTAAACCAATTGGTACAATTGAAAAGCAATACGCCGGAAGAGAATTATCTTCAGCTTATCAACAACAGACCCTTTATTTTCAATAGGGTGAGAATACTTGATATTGCCACCTATCTTGGCATTACGCCTCAAAGTCTGAGCCGTATAAGAAGAAGGGTTGCCAATAAATAGCTGAAAAATTAACAAAAGATAATATAATCATTTCATTTACTATCTATTGCATATGTTATTTTATAGATTTACTCAATACCTTTGTACTGTAAATAAAATTTTTTTCATCATGTGTGTTTTAGGTGTTACAAATAATGATTTGTAACATCTTTTTTGTTGATATGATAAAAGCTATCAGATAATGAAGTTCTACCAATGATTATCTAAGTTTATAAATTAATCTAAAGAATTTCTCGATGCTCAGCCTCGATGTTAAAAGAGGCAAAGTTTGAAAAACGGATGGTTTTTCAATAGAAAAAGAATTAGTTTTGATTTATGAATGATCATATTTTGAAACAACATAATAAAAACCGTGCTTCTTTATCATTTGGCTTTTCCAGTTAAGTATATGAATTCTTTTATTACTGAAGATGTTGGTTAGTATGGCAATAAAGATGTTATTAAAAAGATATAAAGTATCAGAAAATATATGAGACCCAACTCACTCTTTTCGATTTTTAATACTTTGATGCTCTGCAATGGGGTAGTTTATTAATTATCCCTAATATGAAATAAATTATATTTTAATAAAATATTCGGCAGTGTACGCTTTTGATTACAACATTATATCAGTTGTGTTCTTGTTGTTTCAAAGGAATCTAAAAAGCGCCAAAACAAAATTATTACTACAAGCACGTATATTGATAAGAATATTTGCCTTATATCTAAAATACTATGATTAAACAGTTAAAAGCACTAAAAAAAAGATTCTTTGTCAATCTTATTGTTTTAGTCATATTAACCATAACAGCGCACGTATTTCTATACGGATTTATGGGTGCTTATTTTTTTGCTTATTATAATTTAGCGGCCTTAATTATGGGCATATTTGTTTTGTTGTATGTGAAGAATAAGCCATTTGATAGTATAGAGCATTTCCTTCATCTTTACCTCATCTTTACTTCCTGGTTTCTATTTTTGTACTCGCTTGTACTATGGGAAAAAACGCCTATAGTTTTTTTGTGGTATTTTCTGATCCCTTATGGTCTGAATACATTGTACAATTATAAAATAGTTGTTAAATGGTGTGTATATATACTATTTTTAATCGTAATGACAGTTGCAATCACCCCTCACATTTATAAGTATTTGGCATTTCTAAAGCCATCACATATAAATATCCTGGTGGTAAATATCTCTTCAATTGTAAATATTTTACTATTGATTTGCTTTATTTCCTATTACGCACATAAGATTAGTGGATTGAAATTCATCTTGAAAGCGAATATCAGTAGCAGTGATAATGATATGCCAAATGAAACTTCTCTGGAAAAAGACGAGAATAATTCTGTTTCCGAAGATGGGCGCAAATACGATTTACTGTATCAGGAAATTTTGTATTATTTTGAAAACAACAAATCTTATCTAGAAAAAGATTTTAATGTTGCCTGGCTGGCCTTGCAGCTAAACAGCAATGTGAGCTATGTCTCTAGAGCCATCAAGATTAATGCTCAATGTAATTTTAATTATTTTCTTAACAGATACAGAGTAGAGAGTGCAAAAAAAATGATCATTGAGCAAAATCTAGATAGATATTCGTTAATGTACATTTATTCATCATCGGGTTTTAAAAACCAGTCTACATTCAACAGAGTCTTCAAAGAAATTGAAGGCCTCACCCCTTCGGCATTTATTAAAAACTACAATAAGGAAATTTCTTCCCAATAAACCGGTTTAGTTTTAAGGGTATTTTTATAATTGCCATTCAATTAAAATTTCAAATTTCAGAGCTGGTTTTTAGCATTTACTAAACGATATTTTCTAAGTCTGCGTTTCGTTACGCACAATTCTGCTGCAGAATTCTATCATTCAGTTAATACTAATCTCAAACTTTAAGTTTAGATGAAATTTATATGAAGAAAAAATAATCAAATTCGGTATTTAGTATTTTAAAGTGTTTTATTTCAGTTGTTTATAAAATATAAATGATTTTCAGTATAGCATTTAACAACATGTAGAAGGGAGTATATGTATACAATATATTTGTATTTCAAAATATACTTTAAAAATGAAAACATTATTTTCTCCTGTATTCTTATTTTTCTCAACCCTATTATTTTCTCAAGTTGGAATTAATACAGAATCACCCGACGCATCTTCCAATCTTACCGTAGCACCCACGGATAGGAAAACACCGGCAGGCTATAAAGGAACCTTGCTGAGTGCGATGAGCAGTGCAAATAGGTTGCAGATAGCATCGCCTGCGACTGGGCTTTTGGTGTATGATACAGATCAAAGGTGCCTTATGTCTAATAACGGAACACCGGCTGCTCCTGTATGGGCTTGTACAAATGTCGGATCACCGGTAGATGCCGGTACTTTTAGACATTTATACTTTAAGTTTAATTATAATACAATGACTACTGTATCAGGATATGTAACACAAACTGGAACTAACCCACCGACTAATCAAAACAATAATGTTGTTGGATACTTAACAAATAACAGCCCGTCTACTCTTGTTCAGGTACCGGAATTTGATGGCTTAAGAATGAACGCTGTTTTCGACACCAAAGGAACTTCAGGTCTTATAGCTCCTCTTATAGAAAATGTTTCTGGTGCCCCAATTACAGATTTTGTTTTTTTTAATTCCTCAACAAATTTTTCTACAAGTAGAGTTCCATATACAACTATTCCTACTGGAAATTTTATAAATGCAGATGGTAACTATAGCATGTTTTATGGTGATAATAATTATGAAATTGCTAATGCACTGATTAGTCATAACGGAAAAATGTATAGATGTACTTGGTGGGGATATTATGGGGATGGCACCCATCATATTCACATGACGATGGAGGTTTTTAATTAATTGTCATATTGTACTTTATTGTAAGTCTGCTCTATAACATTATAGACATTGGACTTGAAGCTCTTTCTCAGGATACGGATAAATGGATATAATAATTTAGCCTCCAGTTATATAAGCATAGCATCTTAATTTTAACAAATGAAATAAGGCCGAAAAATCTATGATCCGGCTTTAAAAAAACAAACAGCTCAATTGAGCTATGCGGGGTCTAATATTTTGGAGCTGGCAAGAGAACTGGGTATTGAAGTTATGGTGTTTTACAAATCGAGAAAGCATTATCTGGAATTTTGAGAGAAGAGTTTTCCTCGGAAGAGTCAGGATTTACTTCTTTTGAGACTCTGAGAAAGGCCATAATAAATCATTACAGGGATATTCTGAATTATTTCGATTAAAGAAGCACCAATGGCTGCTGCTGAATCTTTCAATGCGAAAATAAAAAACTTCAGAATGCAGCTCCGCGGTGTAAAAGACAAAGCATTCTTCTTATTCAGATTAGCTAAACTTTTTGCCTAGTCCCCAAATTTTGCGCTTGATCCCTATTATACTACATAAATTAAATAATAGAAAATAATAGTCCCCTTTTTGATATCCTAAAAAGCAAAAACCTCTGAAAATCAAATGATTTCAGAGGTTTTTTGTACCCATAGCCGAAGGATTATCGAAACATTTAATGGAGGATTTAGAAAGGATTACAGAATTAAATAATTTTATCTTGTTGGCTTAACGAAACATTATCACTTATTAAAATACATAGATAACGTTTTGAAGAGCTTAAATAATATTCAAAAAGTTTGAATTGGTAGTGTCTCACTAACTGTGTAAGTTAAAAAGTTATTCTGGAAAATTTTGAGCCCTCATAGCTCAAAAAATTTTACGGAAATAACTTTTTATTATTTTTAACCATTACATAGTTATGATAGACAAAGAAGACTTATTAAACAACAAGGATTTCTATAAGTCCTTTAAAAATGGAGAAGACTTAACC
>NZ_QICX01000009.1:0-193104 GCF_003201365.1 Chryseobacterium sp. CBTAP 102 | reverse complement strand
GTCGCTCCGTATTTGCGAGTGCAAAAGTAAAACTTTATTTTTTAATGACCAAATGTTTCTGAAGAAAATTTTAAAGTTTTTTAAGTAACCTTAACCCTTCTCAAACCTTCAATCTCTCTACTCCTGCGCTCCCTATAATTGGGACTGCAAAGATACTAACTATTTTTAAACTTCAAAACTTTTTTCTCAAAAAGTTTTGAAGTTTTTTTTTTCGCTTGTCTCTTTTGGAAGTAATATCGTTTATGCCCATCTAAAGGCTCTTCTGCGCTACTGATTATCTCTCGTTTTCAGTGGGGCAAAGATAATAACTTATTACAACGCAAAACAAGTTTAGTTAACATAAATTTTACCGTTTCGTAATATTTAAACCTAAACAGCTGGATAGCAGTGAGAAAAATTTTAAACAAAAATTCTCAAATCAGAATTCATATAAAGAAAAATCAGCAATATGCTTATTATAGCTAGTTTTTATAGTTTACTTTCTGTATAGATAGCGCTCAAAAATTCTGCATAGGATTTTTCCAGACCGATAATATCTCCTGATTTAAGGTTTAAGCCTCCCACCCCAGAGTGATCCGGTTTCACTTTTAAAGATGAAATCTGGAAGTAAACATTGTCATCATCAGCTTTTGGCTGAATTTTTACTGTAGAACCCAATAGTTTTCTGGTTGAAATTGTATAAACTTCTCCTGGAATAACTTTTAATTTTAAAAAAGATCTTGGAGCGACAGTGTAATCTTTACGGTTAATGCTTATTTTCTGTTCTTTTTCAGAGGAGGCAAATATATACATCTCCCCATGTTTAGCATTTAACTTTTCTTTAGGTGTGTAATATAAGGCGATTTTATAATTGGCAGCATTAAATGACTGAGGGGTTCCATCAACATTTTCGAAAGGTTTTAATTCAAATGTATTGGCACCAATCTCTTTTGCTTTTTTATATACCAGGGAAAATACGAGTGCATCATCTTTTGAAAAACCCTGTACTTCCACCTCTCCTAAATAGACAGCATCTGCAACGGCAGCTTCTTTTCTGAAGAAGAACTTATCTGAGTTGTCATTTGTTTTTTCAACTCTGGTCATATAAACATTCTGTGCACTCCACAGCTGGATACATAATACGGAAAAGAGGATTGCAATATTCTTCATATATAATAGTATTAGTGTGAAAGAATATCAACACATTCTTCAAGACTGTTTTCCCAATGTTTGGGTTCTATTTTGTAAACGTTCTCTATTTTATCCAAAGACATGGTACTTCTTACAGGTCTTTTGGCAGGAGTTGGGTACTGTTCAGTGTTTAATGGATTTAATTTTATTGGTGATTTTGAAAATTCTGCAATTTTTTTGGCAAACTCAAACCAGTTTGTCTCCGGATAGTTTGAGAAATGGAAAATGCCATACGTTTTCTGTGGCGCTTCGATAATCTTCATAATAGCTTCTGCTAAATCGTTTGCATTGGTTGGTTGTCCAAACTGGTCAGCAACGATTCCCAACTCTTCTTTCTGAGAGAAAAGATTCAACATTGTTTTCACAAAGTTCTTATTAAACTCAGAATACAGCCATGAAGTTCTCAGGATGATTGTTTTTGGATTGATTTCCAGAGCAAGCTCCTCTCCTTCTCTTTTTGATGCTCCATATACACCTATGGGATTGGTAAAATCGTCTTCAGAATAGGGAAGATTTGTGGTGCCATCAAAAACGTAATCTGTAGAAATATGGACCAGAAAAGATTTAAAATCTGCGCAAGCCTGAGCGAGGTAAGCTACTCCATCTGCATTAACAGCAAAGGCTTTTTCTTTTTCCTTTTCTGCCATATCAACTGCGGTGTATGCAGAGGCATTGATGCAATAATCAGGTTTATTATCATAAAAGAAATCATTCACCTGCTCTTGATTGGTAACATCTAAAATAGATGAATCTGTAAATAAGAATTCATATAGATGTTCAAAATCAGGGGCAATCTTTTTTATGCAGTTTCCTAATTGTCCGTTACTACCTATTACTGCTATTTTTTTCATTTGATTATTATTAATTTTTAAATTGGACTCTTCCATAAGATGGAATTAAGAGTTTTTGGCATTCTGAGATCTTAAGAACTTCACTCTTGACTGGAAGTCTTTTTGGATAAGATCCACATAAAATTTATCAAAAATTTCTTTGATATCTTCGGGATGAACTTCAGATTTTCTTGTTTTGACATTAAAATAAATAATAGTCACCCAAAGTACGGCATGAACCGTTTTCTCATCCAGACTTTTCATTAAAATTTCGACTTTTGCCGTTCTATCCTGTACATCGATAGTCTTGCTGCTGATCACTACCTGTGTATTATATCTTACTTCTTTCAAATAGGCTATTTCATTTTGAATGGCAATCCAGGTACAGCCGGTTTTCTTGGTATATTCTTCATAGGTAAACCCATAAAACGTCTCTACATGATCTTCTCTGGCATTGAACATATACTCAAGATATTTTACATTATTCAAGTGTCCGATCGGATCACAATCACTAAACCTAACTTTGACGGTAGTTGATACTTCTTTTTCCATTCCGCAAAAATAAAAAAACCACCTCTAAAAGAGGTGGTTAGTTTTATAAATCTTTGTTAATTTGCTGAAATTATTGAATTCCCAATTCTTTCTTCACAGCTGCTGTTGCGTCTGGTCCTGCTTTATAAAGGAATGCTGTTGAGTTTGCATCCATAATATAATCATATCCGCTAGCTTTAGCAACTTTTTCTACTGCTTCATTTAGCTTTTTCTCAATAGGACCGAAAGCTACATCTTGCTTAGCCTGTAGATCTTTTTGAGCTTTTTCCTGCATTTGCTGGATTTCTTCAGCTAATTTTTTCATTTCTGCTTCTCTAGCGTTGTTTTCATCAGCTGTTTTCTTAGGAGCTTCAGTTTGGTATTGCTGATATTTAGTTTGAGCTGCGTCCGCTTTTTTCTTAATCTCAGCTTGTTTAGTATCTAAGAATGTTTTAAGATCAGCATCTGCTTTCTTTTTCTCCGGCATTGCGTTAAGAACTCCCATTACATCTAAAGTAGCAATTTTTTGAGCTTTTGCCATACCTACAGATACAACCATCATTACTGCTGCAAATAATACACTTAATTTTTTCATAACTGGTAAATAAATAATTTAATTTGTTTTTAGATTTTAAAATATAGCAAAAGTTAATTCCCTTATTATTTTTTGCCTTTACTATTTGTTTTTTCCTTCTTGTCTGTTCCTTTTAATAAAATAGACAATACTTTTTCGGTGTAATCATATTTTGACTGAAGGAAAATAACACTAATGTTATTGCTTTTATCAAGAACTATGCCCAAGCCATTTTTTTCGGACATTGTTTTGATGGCACCCCAGATCTGATCCTGAAAAGGCTGAACCAGGTTTGTTCTCAGTTTTGTAATTTCACCGTTAGCTCCAAAGCGCAAACTTGTTGTTGTTTTGATATTTTTATCAAGATCGGCAACTTCTTTTTCTCTAAGCTTAAGCTGGTCGCCTATTAATAAAACTTTTTCACTTTCAAAAGCAGCCTTTTTTCTTTCATATTCAGATTGAAGGCTTTGAAGTTCAGATTCCCAGGTATCGATCTGAGAATTTAATCTTGCTTCAGCTTCTTTGTACTGAGGTAATTTATTTAAAATTTCATTAGTATCCACTACTCCGATTTTCTGGGCATTGTTCAAGCCGAAAAGTAAGAGTAATGCGAATGTGAAAATTATTTTAAAGTGCTTCATCTTTGTAATTATAATGTTTGGTTCATCAAGAAGTGGTTTCTCCATCCGGACTTATCACCTGAAATTGTCTTATCAAGACCTAGTGCAAAGTCGAATCCGATCAATCCAAATGCCCCCATATAAACTCTTACACCAATTCCGACTGATCTTTTCAACTGGAATGGGCTGTAAGAACTCCATGAATTCCATACGTTACCACCTTCAGCGAATGTCAAAGCGTAGATTTTTGCCGTCTGGCTCATTGAGATCGGGTATCTTAGTTCTAAAGTAAATCTGTTATAGATAGTACCTCCTCCTCTTTGAGTAATATCATCAGCCTGACCTCCTTCTGTACTGGCATTTTCATATCCTCTTAAAGGAATCAATTCTCTACCGTCATATCGACCTCCGAAAAGACCTGTACCTCCCATATAGAATCTTTCAAATGGCGGAGCACCCAACTGGTTGTTATATCCATCCATGAATCCCATTTCTGCAGAAGATCTCAAGACAAGTTTTCCTATGATCTCATTGTACACATCTGCTTTGAATTTAATCTTATAGAATTCCATCCACTTATATTTGTCAATTGGTGACATTGTGGAGTAATCTTTCTTCTTAAACAATGAGTATGGAGGAGTCAGTTTTGCTGAAAGTTCAATATTGGATCCCATTGTTGGGAAAATAGGGTCAATACCTGCTGAGTTTCTGCTCAGTCCCAGGTTGATACTGAAGTTATTGGCAGTCCCATTATTTTCTGTGGTATCTCCAAACTGAAACGGATAGTTATTGAAGTCATACTTCTGGAACTGTAAACCAGTGTAAAGTGAGAAATAATCATCAGGCCAGTTTAAGAGTCTGTTTAATCCTACTGAAGCGGAGAAGATATTTAACTTCTGAGCGGCTCCGTACTGATCTGTATATCTTACTCTTGAGTTATTCAAACTTACAGAAAGGGCTGTTGGTCTTGTACCAAATAGCCAAGGTTCTGAGAATGACACTCCGTAATTCTGGAAGTATTGTCCGGCCTGTACCTGAATAGAAAACGTTTGTCCGTCTCCCTGAGGTACCGGTTTGAAATCTTTAAACTTAAGGAAATTCTTTAACGAAAAGTTATTAAATGTTAATCCTAAAGTACCGATAAAGCTGTTCCCACCGTAACCTGCCTGTAACTGAACCTGTGAAGATCCTTTTTCTACAAGCTTCCAGTTGATATCTACGGTATTATCCACCTGATTTGGCTGAATATCCTGCCCGATTTGCTGAGGGTCAAAGAATGACATCCCTGCCAAATCGAAATAGGTTCTCTTAATTTCTGTTTTCTTGAATAGCTCTCCCGGCTTTGTTCTTAGAGCTCTAAGAATCACGTGGTCATGGGTTGTCGTATTTCCCTGCCATGTTACTTTATTCCAGGTAGCCTGTTCTCCTTCATTAATTCTTATTTCAAGGTTTACGGCATCACCAGACACTGATTTTTCAACAGGTGTTACATTAGAGAAAAGATATCCATTGTTCATATAAACAGATTTGATATCTGAATCATCTTCTTTACCTCCGTCTTCACCAACTTTTTTGTTGAAACCTACAGCATCGTAAATATCACCTTTCTTATATCCTAATAATCTTTGTAAATATTCTGTAGAGTAAACTGTATTCCCCGTGAACGTAACATCCCCGATATAATATTTTTTACCTTCATTAAGTTTTACATTGATTTCGTAGTTATTTCTTTTGTTTCTCCATACAGAATCTGAAACAATTTTAGCGTCTCTGTATCCAAGGGAGTTGTAATAACTGATAAGACTCTGCTTATCTTCCTGATATTTATCTTCAATGAATTTTGAGGACTTCAATATTCCACCGATACCGAAACGTTTTTGTTTAGTTTCTTTGAAAGCTTTATTTCTAAGTTTTCTGTCGGTTACATTTTCATTCCCTTCAAATTCAATATGGTCTATTTTAATTCTTTTACCTTTATCGACATTGATGGTCCAGTCTACTAACGCAGGATCTCCTGCATTCACTTTATCCTGAATCGTGATCTTTGCATCAGCAAAACCTTTTTTGATGTAGTCTTTAGGGACATTGGTTTTAAGGCTTGAAACTAAGTTCTGAGTAATCTTAGTTCCTGGTTTAAGGTTGTTATCCTTTGCCAGTTTTTCACTTTTAGATTTACCGATTCCTTTTCCTGAAAATTTAACTTCTCCAAGTTCTTTCAGATCCTGCAGGTAAAATTTCAGAACGATCGTCTGTCCTTCAATGCTTTGAACATAAACTTCCACTTCAGAAAAAGATTGGGTATCCCAAAGTTTTTTTACAGCATTGCTGATTTTCTGTCCCGGAATGTCTACACTTTCTCCTTTTGTAAGGCCGGTAAATCTTAAGATCTGAGCTGGTGTATATTTTTTTACCCCATCTACAACAATGTCTTTAAGTGTATAAGTTCCTGCCTCATTTTCTGCGTGTACAGCATTATTTACTTTTGTGCTGTCTTGTGGAGTTACTTGTCCATAAAAATGTGCAGAAGCAGCAAACATAATGATGGGTAATAGTCTAAACTTCATTTTATCGAGTCTTTCTTTTCTTAAAATTTTATTGGCCATTTACCTGTTCACCGGTTAAACCATATCTTCTTTCCTTGTTTTGATAATCAACAATACATTGGAAAAAAATATCTTTGGTGAAATCCGGCCACAGAACATTTAAAAACTGTAATTCTGCATAAGCAATCTGCCAAAGCAGGAAGTTGCTTATCCTTATTTCGCCGCTGGTTCTGATCAGTAAATCTACAGGAGGAAAATCTTTTGTATAAAGATAGTTTTCGAATAAACTTTCGTTTATATTTTCTATCTCTACTTTTCCTTCTTTTACATCAGAACTTATATTTTTTACGGCTTCCAGTATTTCATTTTGCGAGCCATAGCTAATAGCCAATACAAGGTTTCCTTTTGTGTTTTCTTTTGTAAGCTCTACCACACGTTCCAACTGTTCTTTTACTAATACAGGCAGTTTCTCAAGATTCCCTATAACATGCATTCTCAATCCTTTGCTGAAGATTTCTTCTGCTTCCAGCAGCAAGGTCTCTACCAACAGATTCATAAGGGTATTCACTTCTTCACTTGGACGGTTCCAGTTTTCCGAAGAGAATGTATACAGTGTTAAATAGGGGATATTAATCTCATTACATGCATTAATGGCATTTCTTACTGCATTAATGGCATTTTTGTGACCGAAAGTTCTTTCTTCGCCACGAGATTTTGCCCATCTTCCATTGCCATCCATAATGATGGCTACGTGTTTTGGTAAATTCTCAGAATTTATTTTTTCTTTAATCAACGACATATTATTCACAATAACACGGAGGTCTTCCGAACGAATATGTAAGTCCTAAACTGAATGTATTTATCCAGTCGTTGGATCTTCCATCTCCAATATTTCTCTTTTTAATAAACTCTGCTTCTCTTTCTTTAGAAACCGCATAATAATTTCCTGACTGTAATAATGAACCACCTGTAGCAGGGTCCAAAATATCAGCATTGAAAGAAGTTTTTACATCTTTGGAAAGGATCTTACTATGATCCAGCTGGTCCGTTAATGTATATCTGAACGTAGCTTCTGCAAATATAGCCCAGGTATGGTTGAATTTATACTTCAAACCCACCCCAAAAGGGATATGCATTGTTACTTTTTTTCCTAATGAATAATCTGTGGTGGTTGTAAAATCCAATTCATTGACCGGAGCCTGCGCCACACCGTCAGCATCCCTTCTGAAATCATTCACAAGAGTCGCTTTAGGAGCATCAAACATCAAAGCACCAATACCTCCGAAGATGTAAGGGCTCAGCATGCTGATCTGCTCGTTATTTACTGGAAAAAAGTTATATTCAAACATTAAACTCGCCTCATACACATTATTTTTTCCGTATGAGTTTCTATTTCTTCTATAATCTTCTTTTGCCGCCTTATCACTAAACTGAATCTGGTTATATCCTAAATCCAATCTAACGGTCTGATGCGGGTTAAAATTAAATCTGTATAATAAACCACCATAAAATGGGATGCCCCAATCTGACACTCTGCTTAAATCCAACGGCTTCTGTAAAATATAATTTGTCCTTCCTACATCTCCCACTAGGTTACTCATACCTAGACGAACTCCCAATTCGTTTCTTTGTGCTTTAACACTTACCACTCCAAGGAAGGCAAGGAAGCTAAACAATAATTTTTTATTCATAAAAGAATATGGATTTATGGTTATTTTAAAATTTAATTTTTGCAAATATAAAACATTTTTATATTAATGATAATCTTAATGTTTAGTTAAAAATAAACAAAAAAACATAATTTGTTATAAAGTAAACGGCAAAGTGGCAAAAATATTCTTTTTTTCATAGAATGAAAATATTTTACACATGAAAAACCCCCATTAAATGAGGGTTTAATGCTTTATTTTTTATTGAATAATACCTGTACTTTATTTCTGATCCTTATTAGTAATGGCTCTTTATAGTTTTTATCTTCATCAAAATATCCGTAACCATAACCATATCCGTAACCGTAGCCATATCCGTAGCCCTGTTTGGTATTATAATCATTATAAACAAGTCCCAGATTATTAACTTCGTCATTGTGATACTTTTCAGTAATCATTTTCAGCATATACTTTTCTGTATATTCATGTCTTACAACATAAATATTAGCATCAGAATGCTTCATGAGCTCATATGAGTCGGCCACAAGACCTACAGGTGGTGAATCTATAATAATGAAATCATATTTTTCTTTAAGCTCTTCTATAAATCTGATATTTCTCTGGCTCATTAAAAGTTCAGACGGGTTTGGCGGAATAGGACCTGAAGTAGCAACATCAAGATTAGAGATCTTAGTTTTGTTAATAATCTGGTCAATACCTACTTCTCCTGTAAGATAATTTGATATACCATATTTATTATCAATCTTAAAGTCTCCAAATATTTTCGGCTTTCTAAGATCCATTCCTAATAATATTGTTTTTTTGTCACTTAATCCTATTACAGATGCCAAATTGATAGAAATATAAGTTTTTCCTTCTCCTCCAATGGAGGATGTAATCAAAATAACTTTTCCTTTCTCACTTTCATTATCCATTAAGAATCTCATATTGGCTCTTATTCCCCTGAAGGCCTCAGATACAGATGACTTTGGCTGCTCCAGAACAGTAAGCATATTTTCATTGCTGTTATTTCCTATTACTCCAAGAAGTGGAATTTTCGTAGCGCCTAACAGCTCTTTAATATTTCTGATTTTACTATCTAATACTTCACCCACAAAGATGAACAGTAAAGGAAGCAGCAGCAATCCAGAGATAATAGCTATTTTCGCTAACTTCACATTCGGCCCTATAGGTCTTTGTCCCAGATTTTTAGCAGGGTCAATCACGGTAATATCAGATTGATTGGTAGCCATTCTCATCTTTGTATCACTTTGTCTTCCCAAAAGACTATTATAAGTGGCCTCAATCATATTATATCCTCTCTCTGCATCTAAATATCTCCTTTCTTTTTCAGGGTAAGAAGCTAAATCTGAGTTGGCTCCTGAAATATCACTATCAATTTTACTGATCTCATCATAATATCTGTTATAGTATCCTCTTAAACTGTTTGATGATCCCATCCTTGCTTCATCAATAAGCCTGTTGATTTCTCTCATTGGCTCTGATGACGGCTTGTAAATAGTAGCCATTTCTGCTTTTTTAGTATATAAAGCTTTCAGTTCAGAAACCGTTGCTGAGAATACTCCATCTTCAAAACCTGCAGCATTGGTTCCAATCATTTTATCAAAATTCTGAGACTGCAGGGTGTTTTTTATATTGTTAAGTGAGTTGATTTTGCTTATGATATCTGCTTTTTTAGCCTCCAGTTCTTTTATTTTTTCAAGAGATTTTTCATCTCTGTCTTTAATATTATAAAGTTTTTCTGAGGTTTTTAAATAATTCAGCACATTAGCACTTGAATCAAGCTTTTTACGGATATTATCCAGATTTTCTTTTAAAAAAATGTCTGTGTTCTTATTAACTATATTTTTATCAGCCAATCTCTTTTTTTGTAGTTCTGCAACAGATTTATTAAGGAAATTAACTGTACTATTAAGATTATATCCTGTTTTGGTAATAATCATGATTGATCTTATTTCTTTATCAAAGTCTACACCTGTGGTAGAAACAATCTCATTCACACTCTCATTTATGGACTTCAGATTTACAATGATATTATCCAGCTTGATTTTAGAAGGAACAGGATTTCTAACCAGTCTGAATCTCAGGTTAGGTGAATTGTACCACTCATTGATTTTAATGATTTTATCAGCAGGTCTGCTATATGCGCTGATATTCTGGAAACCTTCAACTTCATAATTATATAAGTTTGTAGATTCTCCTTCCTCGGGTAAAACCACCTGATACGCTCCATCTCCTTTGGGTATCAGAGTAATAGGATAATTAATCTGTTGAAGATGGTTTTTATCAATCTGAAGAAAAACGGGTGAATCATCTTTATCCAGGTAAGTAGATTTTATCAGTCCTTTGGTAGAATAATTGACATAAAGATCCAGTTCTTTTACCAAAAATTCGTTATGTGATCTGGATAAAAGCATTTTCTTCAGATAAAGCCCATCCTGATTTCCGGTATCTCCCCAAATGAAGTTGATAGATTGATTAGCCTGTGTGGGTAAAAACTCAGACCCTTTACTGGAAGTACTTAATGACAAGTCTGATGCATAAATATTTTGTGCATAGTAATGAGTGTATACCCATGCAATCGCATAGCCGATAAAAAACATGAATACAAACCAATACCAGTTCTTAAGAACCCTTCTTAAAAAGTGCTCTAAATCAAACAATGCAAATGATCCATACTTTTCTTTCTGAGAATTATTTTTCTCTGCAGCGTTTACTCTTTCTGGAATCATGACTAAAGATTTTTAAGAAGTAAATAAATAGACAATGCTGTAGTAATTACCGAAACTCCAGTTGTTAAAGTCTGAATAGGATCTTTTCCGAATCCATTCAAGCTTTTTGCTCTTGTATTCAGATAGATTTCATCACCATTCTGAACATAATAAAAAGGAGAGTTCATAAGATCTTCCCGGGTAAGGTCTATTTTGGCAATTTTGATTCCTTCCGGAAGTTTTCTGTGGATAACGATCTCTTTCTTATCGATCGTTCTGTTCAGCCCACCATTAATAGCTAAAGCTTCAGTAATGGTAAGAGTGTTTTTATGAACTACTTTCTCTCCTGAAAGCCCTGTAGTTTCTACATCGCCAAGAATATAATAGGTGATACCGTCTGTATTCAAACGTACTTCAGACTTACCTTCCTGAAAATTTTCATTTACTTTTTCCTGAATTTCTTTTCTAATATCTTCTAATGTTCTCCCTTCCGCTTTTACATAGCCAATTCCAAAAACATTGATATCACCATTGGAGTCTACTTTGAGTCCGTTAAAATAAAAATTCATATTTCCTCCTCTGCTTACCCCGGAATTGCCTCCAACTCCACCTCCGCCTGCTATACCTCCGCCTGATAGACCAGAATTTGATACACTTCCGGTTCCAATTCCCCCGGAGGAATTGTAAGAAGAGTAAAACTGTGCAGCATCTCCCTTGGGAGTTGTAACAATGTTAAGATTAAGGATATCATTTTTAGTAATCCTATATACGGGAATATTGTAGGGAACAAGACCTTCCTCATTAATTACGAGACTCTCACTTGGCTGTAAATATCTTACATCCTTTGTCGTAATACATGAGGTAACTAAAAGAGGGAATATTAAAAATAAATATTTAAAGTTTTTCATCATATATAATATTGTTTACAAAAGTAATATTTAATTGTTAATTTTTGTTATTTCTTAAACGATATAGCAAATCTGGCAAATAAGCGCCAAAAAAACCTATTGAAATAATCACCAATAATAAGAGATTGACATTAATATGTCTTAAATAATAAGCTACTCCTACAATCATCAGATAGTAAAGGATAATATAGAAAGTAGATCTCCTATGGGTAAGGTTCAATTTCAGCAATTTATGATGAATATGGTTTTTATCGGCATCAAATGGAGATTTTTTATTATAAAGCCTGATCATAATTACATTTAAAGTATCTACAATCGGAAGAATCAGAATGGCTACCGCTACTACAGGAGCAGACTGAAGGTGATATCTAGGTACATCTATCAGATTTTTATCTATAAAAATATCTATAAAACAAATAGATGTAAAAGCTAATAAAAAACCAAGGAGCATAGAGCCTGTATCTCCCATAAATATTTTGCGGGTACGGTAGTTTGATAAATTATAATACAAAAATGCCAGTACAGTTCCGATAATAACAACGGATAATATCACCAGCGGATAGTTATACTCTCCCAAACGGTAATAGCTTATTCCAAACAGAGCGCTACAGATCACAGAATAACCGCCTGCCAGCCCATCTATCCCGTCAATCAGATTGAATGCATTAATCAGAATAATAAATGTTACGATACTGAATATCACACTTACAAAGTACTCCAGCTCGTATACTCCAAAGATTCCGAATAAGCTTCTGATTCTGATATCAGAGCCAATAACAATCAGGGAAGAAACAACAATTTGTGCAACGAGTTTTTTGTAAGCCCTCATTACTACAATATCATCCATTACGCCTACATAGAGAAGGATAATTAATGAGGCAAATAAAAATTTGTAAAGATCAAATAATTCATAGGCAAAAATAGAGGCACATATTCCTATTGAATAAAAGATGGCAATTCCACCAAGATTGGGAATTTCTCTAAGGTGCGAGCTTCTTATTCCAGGCTCATCCATAAGATTCTTTCTTCGTGAAATCTTGACGATGGTAGGAATAGAGAAAAATGTAATTAAAAACGAGAACACGAAACCTAGCCCTATTTTTATATAGAAAATAGGTATTCCCGATCCGCTTAAGAACAATTCAAAATTTTTCATTCTTTTTTTATTCAGCACTTGTATCTCCTAAATAAAAAATCACAATGCAGACTTAACTTCATTATCATCTTCTATTGACCGAAACAATAGTACTTACATTTGTGTTTACTAAATCAATTTTCTTATCAACCTTTTCTGTCCTGCAAAAAACAACAGATAAAAAATCTTTTTCTTCAAAGGCAAAGATAAAAGATAATTCTTACCAAAACGACTATACTTCAATATATCTTGAATTTTTATTTGTCTTTCCTTCATAAAAAGAACTAATTGATCCGACATACTATAAAATATTTCTTCTTTTTTCACAAAGGCCAGATAGGCCAAAAATGAGTAAACCCCTTCAAAAATCTGAAAATTTTTCAACTCTTCTTTTTTATGGGAATAGGGAGATTTACTAAATATTTGTTCCACATCACACACTGCTTTTAATATATCAAGCCCTTTTTCTGTGTGGGATTTTGTAATAGAATCAGTACGTTCAAGGTACTGATAGTGGAAATTCTGAGTCTGCGCAATGGTTTCACATTCCAGCAAAAGCTGTGGAATAAGCTGAATATCTTCAAAATGAACTCCTTTTTTAAATCTTTTTTGATTAAAAAGCTCTTTTTTGAACAACTTATTACATGCAAAGTAGCTGATATCAGAAAATACTGAGAATTTTTTTTCAAGGAGTATTTTCTCAGGCATATCAGGCAGCTGTGTCAGTTTTTGGATAACCTTTCCGTTCTCATCCACTTTCTGGATATTGCAGATCACCATTTTTGTCTGATGTTTTTCTGCTAAGAGAAGCATTTCCTCAAACATGGTCTCAGTAACATAGTCATCACTGTCTACAAAACCAATATAGTCACCAGTAGATTTATCAATACCAAAGTTTCGGGCATCACTCAAGCCTCCGTTTTCTTTAGTAAAAGCTCTTATTTTTTCCGGATATTTTTGTGCAAATTCTTTAATTATTTGTTTAGAGTTATCCTTGCTTCCATCGTTCACAACAACAATTTCAATATTTTGAAGGCTCTGATTCACCAGAGAGTCAAGACATTTTGTCAAATAATTTTCGACATTATAAACAGGAACAATAATAGATACTTTTGAGGGAACATGTGTCATATGTTAAATTTTCGTCAGTCTTGCATTCAGCCAGCCTTTTTTAGCTTCATCAAAATCCTTTCTGGAGCAGGGAATACAGTTTTCTATATTTTCATCATCACCAAAATACCACAAATTACTGAAAGTATCACGCCTGAATGCATATTGTCTGTCATCTATCAAAACATAAAACATCTCATAATGCCTTTCTTTAGGATGGGAATGCTGGATATTGATCCCTTCAATCAGATACCACAACATCTGGGCTAAAAGCTGATGGTTCAGCTGGTTTTCAGAATAAATATTATAATTAAAAATCCCTACAGATTTAAGATTTTCACTTAACCCGATTTCTTTCATATAGGCGCAAATTTCTCTTCTGTTCAAACCATTTACCTGTGGATTCATGGAAAAAGGTTCGCTAAAGCTTTCAACAGCATCACAATTTACGGTCACCAGATCTGCTTTTCTGAAGAAAGGTTCTGTTTTTTCCGTAGAATTCATCATTTCAGCCAATCTGATAATATCAAACTCTACTTCTTTGATGAGTCTTACAGAATCCATCTCATTCAAATGTTTCTGATACCCCAGATGATGATAATTTTTAATGGAAAAATTCTTCGCCCCAAAAATCTTACTTAAAAAAGTATGTTCATTAATGGTTTCTCCTTGCTGAAGAGAAATAATATTACTGATCTGGGTATAATTGATGCTTTTCTTGTGAAAATTCAATGCTGAAAATAATGAGAAAGCAAAATCATTGGAACCACCAATAATTACTGGAATGGCTCTTTTATAATGACATGCCGACAGCACTTCCTGCAAAATATAATGAGTATCCTGAACGGATTTCCCAGACACCAGATCCCCCAGATCTACAACAGGAATTTCGAAGTCCATCTGCGAAAGCTTATAAAATTCTTTTCTTACTGCTGTAAAGTCCTGTACTTCAGCATCTCCGCCTACGCCTCTATAATCTGACACAAATAAAAGAACAATACTGTCTTCCCTGATATCTTTTGTAATCCGATTTCCTATCTGCCAGCTTTCTGCTTTGAAATTTCTTGGTGAAATGATAAAGTCTTCGAAATCCATATTTTATTTTAAATTGTAATAATTGATTAATTGCTTGATGTAACAAACATACAAAAAACACAGGAACTGAGTAAGACGTGTATGTTTTTGTTCACAAAAAACCATCAACAAATTGTTGATGGTTATATACTATATATTGTTTAATAAGAATTATATCTTGTATACATATAAATTCATCATTTTAAAATATGTATAAATATCACTCATTCAATAATTTTTAACAGAATTCCAATAAATACATTTAAGATTTATATCTCTTTTTCCATTTAGTTAATGTATTTTTGCTAATTCTAAAGTATTTTGAAGTAAGACTATTATTGAGTTTATTTTCTTCTTGATAATTGATTATATAAATAATTGTTTCATCATCATAAGATCTATGTCTTTGATCAAATATTATAGAATCCGAATCTTTGCTATGAAAGATTAAGTTATCTAATCGAACAATGTCCCAAGAGAAAAGATTTTCCTTTTCTAAAAAAAATTAAATTCTGTTTCCCGCTCTGGGCATATTTTTAAAATAATATCATGATAAATCTTCTTATAATTAGGGCTGTTTCGCATCATATTTAGTTTTCCATTTATATAATGTCGTTTTAGGTATACCATAATCATTTATAATAGAATCTACACTTTTTTCTCCTGATTTAATAAGTCCTAAAATATAATCTATGAGATTTCTAGTATAGATATTTTTTCTAAATCTTGGAAGAAATGTTTCTTTTGAAGAAGAAATCTTATTTACTGGAGGAGAATACAATATTATATGCTGAGAATACAACCTGAAAAAATCATATTTCAATAGTTTACTCCATTTTAAAAGAACGTTACATTCTAGACTTTCTCTTTCATACATTTCTTTTATTTCAGTTTCTGAACAATGAAAAAAATTACAAATACGCACTATATCCATTTCCAATTCTATAACTCTCATTTTAATATACGAACCTATATGAATTTCTTTAAAGTTAGATATTATAGTCATTTTTATAAATTTATATAAAGGCAATAAATTATAAGTAAGCTATCATGGGAATGGGATAACTTACTTATAATAGGTATAATTTATGTTTTTGGATTATTCAACAACAGTTAAAGTACCCTTTGTAATGTTGTAAACAACACTTTTTCCCCGTTAAATTGCACTATCTGGTATAAAAAACGATAGAATCTGTACGTATCAGGTATTGTTGTTCCATTTCCGGTCGCAACTCTTACAGATAAAAATAATTCTGTTACCTCCGCATTAAAATTAGTTCCACTAACAGGAGCTGTTGAAGTTCCGGATGAAGGACCTGTCCAAAATACAATATCATTGGCATCTATACCTTGCTCTACGCCATTTGCAATACTTAAACCAATAAGCTGACGACCTTCATTTACTGAATGAGCAGCTGTATTAATATGAACTACAATAGTATTACCCGATATGTTTTTAAGAATAGGTTTATAGTAAGTAGATCCCACCGATATTACATCAAACTGAAGACCATCAATTATAGGCATCGTGGCTCCATATTTAACATTAGCAGAGAAATATGCTCCACTATTATTCATTGTTGTAGAATTAGCATAATAAGTATTTGCAGAAATCCCTCCAATGGTAAGAGTAGTTCCCTGGCCAACAGTAGCATTACAGGATTTACCTCCGATATTGATTGGAAAAGTAGTTGTGATAGGGCTACTAACAGTTGGTGTTCCTGAAACAGTATAATTCAAAGTACCTGCTCCGACGTTAAAACTACCAGCAGACAATGTTGCTGTTAAACCATTCACCGGACCAATGTTTTGGGCTGGATAATTACCTCCGTTTGCCCCTGTATAAGGAATAGATAAGATTCCTGTATAAGCTGTTCCAGAAGTATATGTACTAGGTGTTAAACTAACATCAGAACAACTTATAGAGCCAAGTGTACCAATAGCTGTAGATGAGTTACTTATTTGTCTCCATTCGCTTCCATTCCAATACAAATATCCAACCGCTGTAAGTCCTCCAGCACCTGTATTATACACTATTAAGCCAACAGCAGGAGAAAGTATTGTTGTTTGATCTGTGTTTGAATTTAAAGCAACACGAGGTAACAGAGCTCCTTTATTAGAAGCACTTATATCTATTTTTGCACTGCTGTCCGGAGCAATAGTTCCTATCCCAACACTTCCTGAGGAAGTTACTACAAAATCATTAGCTTGTTGTACAGCAGATGGAACTCCAGCTGATGGATTATCTTTTGCACCATCGACATTGAAAACACCTTGTGGATTAACTGTATTAATCCCAACCTGAGCATGCGCTTTACCAAAAAGAAAGAGTAAAGTGATAGGTAATATTATTTTTTTCATAACATAATTTTCAGCAAATTTCAAAAAAACCGAAAAAATGCAGTGCAAAAAAACATACTTATTAATACTTAATTTACTACTCATATCTACTTTAAAGCTTTAATCATCAATATTGAAAGTATTTATAATAAATAAATTTGTATCTACATCAGAAGGGATATTAAGTTTCTTTCGTATTCTATATTTTTTATTCTCAACAGACCTAACCGTCGACTTTGTTACCTGGGCAATTTCTTTGGTCCTTAATCCCAGCTTTATTAAAGCACAAATTTCTAATTCGGGAGCAATAATCTGAGGGTTAATTTTTAAAATACTATTGAAGAAATTGGGAAATGAAGAGCTGAACGAACTGATAAATAATGGATTATTATTTACTGCCATATCATACAAATCCCTAGATAATATTTGCTTATTTTCTTTAAGGCGTTTATTTAGACCTTCTGTTTCTACAATATATCTTATAATGATTTTTTCTTTTCGATGTATAAAATAAACAGCAACAAGAGTACAGAAAACAACTTCCAATGTTTTATAAAACCTTATATAATGCTGTTCAGTAAATGATAAATTTTGATGCAAATTTGGAAGTAAAGAATAGTTGGTATAGTAATTTATTAAGAAAAATACTATAAAAGAAACTATTAATGTTATTATGGCAATCTTGTCTTTCCTATAATTAAAAAAAAAGCTCATGGCTGTAGTCAAAGAAATATACGACAAGTAGTTCATAGCATCTTTTCCTGCAATTATGTCACAGTAAAATGTCAATAAACCTAAAATATAAAATGTTAGGAATACTAATATTTTATTAAATCTAATACTGTTTGGCAAAAATAATGTTAGGAACATTATAAATATGAGTATTAGAAAGACTATTACATACGTGTAATCTTTAAGAAAGAAATAATTCAGAATACAATTGGAAATGAAAATTATGATAAGAACAAACGTATAGATATTAAAAAGAAAATTCTTTTCATCTTCCACTTCTTTATCCATATTAGCATATGAAAGACTACCATTAAGCATATTTAATTATAATTTAAAGTTTAATAACAATATTAATAAAAACCACCTAAATTCATCCTTTAATTATTGTAAATATAATCAAATCTCCCAAAATGTATTCTAGAAAAACACCTGTTCCGATAAGTTTATTACCTAAATTGAAAACACGTTTAATAATTAAATCAAGAAAGATTTCCGGAACAGTAATTGATATACATTGTGCTGTTACAATAAGATAACCAGCTGTGCTGTTGACAGGGCTAACATCTAACTCCACAATTGATAAACAACAATCTGCCTGACTGTCTTCGCGTGACCCTTTTGTCTCTTCTAATGTTTGTGAGATAACCTCTTCGCTAAAATTAAATTCTGACATGATTTTATAGTTTTGTTTTTCTTACTCGTGTGGTTTTTCAAAATACGCCTCCCATTTAAAGAGTTTATGAACTGTACTTTCTGTAATACCACCATCTAGAAATAAATGGTTGAGGCACTAAAAAAAAGGGTTTACAAGTATATCTTTCATTTACAGGCATATATTCGAAAATAAGTAAAAATAACTATTTATGAATAATAATTCTCTATAATAGGAATTTTCCATCTATTACCGTTATTAATTTTTATATTTTTCTGAAGTGATTCTCAATAAAAAAGTTAAGAACACATAACTTTACATAATATCTGATATTCTAAAAATAGAAAAGCACAGACAAAAATCTGTGCTTTTCTATTTTATTAGAGCTTGTTTATTTCTTCTTAGTCGCCGGTCTTTTTACAGCTGTTGTTTTCTTTGCTGTAGTGGATTTTTTAGCTGCAGGTTTTTTCTTTTCTGCAAAAGCTTTAGGATCCTGATCTGTAATCCATTTTTTAACCTCATCTAAAGAAAGTTCTTTTAATTCTTCTGCATCATATTTTGTATCGTCTGCTTTCTTCGGAATTTTGAACATAGCTTTTCCGAACTTGATGAAAGGCCCCCATCTTCCGTTTTCAATGGAAATCTTTTCTTTTTCCCATTGCTGGATATATCGGTTGGCTTCTTTCTCCAATTTAGCATCAATCAGTTCATTGATATCACTTTGTGAAAGATTTTCAAAATCATATCTTTTAGGCACATTCACGAAAATATCTTTGTACTTGATAAACGGTCCGAATCTTCCAGATCCTTTTGTTACCGGTTCTCCTTTATACGTAGCAATCGGAGCATCAGCAATCTTCTTTTCATTGATGATTTCCTCGGCACGTTTCTGATCTACAGAAAGCGGATCTTCACCTTTCGGAATACTGATATATGTTTCGCCCCATTTTACATAAGGTCCAAATCTACCAACACCTACAGAAACAGGCTGTCCGTCAACTTCATTTAAATCGAAAGGCAACTTGAACAACTCCAGTGCTTCTTCAAAAGTAATCGTTGCAATATTCTGCCCTGTCATTAATGAAGCAAAGATTGGTTTTTCTTCATCATCAGTTTCCCCAATCTGGATCATTGCTCCAAATCTTCCGATTCTTGCATGAACATTTTTACCGGTCTTTGGATCTACACCTAGCAATCTGTCTCCGGTTGCACGGTCTGCATTTTCTTCAACATCTTCAATTCTTGGATGGAATTTTGAATAGAAATTGGTCATCATTTCTTTCCATTTCTGATCACCGCTTGCAATTTCGTCAAAGCTTTCTTCTACTCTTGCTGTGAAGCCGTAGTCAAGGATTTCTCTGAAATTATCTGTTAAGAAATCATTTACCACTTCACCGATGTCTGTAGGAACGAATTTATTTTTATCCCCACCGAATTTCTCTTCAAGAACTACTTTTTTGATCTTATCTTTTGCTAAAGACATTTTGATCACTTCACGGGTCTGCGGCTCGATTTCTCTTTTATCTACGTACTCTCTGTTCTGAATCGTCTGAATTGTGGGAGCGTAAGTAGAGGGTCTACCAATCCCCAATTCTTCAAGTTTTCTCACCAATCCGGCTTCAGTATATCTTGCACTTGGTCTTGTAAACTTTTCAGTAGCCGTAATGGTTTTATAGTTTAAGACTTCTCCCACACTTACTTTCGGCAACAACTTATCATTGTTTTCCTCATCCTCCTCTTCAGTCTTCACAATTCCGTAAGCTTTCAGGAAACCGTCGAATATGATCACTTCTCCCTGTGCTTCAAAGTGATGCGGCAATGATGCATTTCCTATTTCAATCACTGTCTTTTCAATTTTGGCATTAGCCATCTGAGAAGCCAGTGTTCTTCTGTAAATTAATTGATACAATCTGTTTAATTGTGCATCAGCTACGGTTTTTACTCCAAAATCTGTAGGACGGATGGCTTCGTGAGCCTCCTGTGCTGAAGCTGATTTTGTAGTATAGTTTCTTGGAGAAGAATATTCTGCTCCGTATTCTGATATGATTTGTTTTTTAGCTCCTTCAATAGCTTCCTGGGAAAGGTTTACAGAGTCTGTTCTCATATAGGTAATAAACCCTTCTTCGTACAGTCTCTGTGCCAGACGCATGGTATTGGTTACATTATATCCAAGCCTTGATGAAGCTTCCTGCTGTAATGTAGAGGTTGTAAACGGAGCCGAAGCTGAACGTGTACCTGGCTTTGTTTCCACATTCAGAACTTTAAATTCTGTAGTTTTTGCCTGCTCCAGGAATTTTTCTGCTTCTTCTTCTTTTTCGAAATCTTTTTTCAGTTTGGCAGCAATTTCCTGCTCTGTTTTATTTAAAAAGATCCCATCAAGCTTAAAGCTTGCTTTTGGCGTAAACTCACGGATTTCTTTTTCTCTTTCAACAATTAACCTAACTGCTACAGACTGAACTCTACCTGCAGACAGCCCCGGTTTTACTTTTTTCCATAAAACGGGTGACATTTCAAAACCTACGATTCTGTCCAGCACTCTTCTCGCCTGCTGTGCATTCACTAAATTCTGATCAATATCTCTTGGATTGTCGATTGCTTTTAGAATGGCGTTTTTGGTAATCTCGTGGAAAACAATTCTTTTTCTGTTTTCAGGCTTCAGTTTCAATTCATCCGCAAGATGCCATGCAATAGCTTCTCCTTCGCGGTCCTCATCGGAAGCAAGCCATACCATATCGGCTTTCTTTACGGCGGCCTTCAATTCGGTTACTAATTTCTTTTTGTCTGCTGAAACTTCGTAATCAGGACTGAATGTGGCAAGGTCTATCCCCATTCCTTTTTTAGGAAGATCACGGATGTGTCCGAAACTGGATTTCACTTCAAAATCCTTTCCTAGATATTTTTGAATAGTTTTTGCTTTTGCCGGGGACTCTACGATTACTAAATTTTTCGACATTCTAACTAAAAATTTTTGCAAAAGTAAAGCTTTTTTATTATATACTTTTTGTTAAACAGGTTTAATTTATCAATCAGGGTAGTTTATACTCTCTTTCATCACAAGTTCTTTAAAGAAACAAATCCTTTACAGCATAGGTTTTAGACTGTTATACAATGACCAACATTGATTGGTATAGAATTTTTCATCAGGCATAATAGATGTAAGAAATATCCTGCTCTATAAAAAAAGCAGAAAAAGAAACCTTATTCTGCTTTTCATACTTTATTTGTAAGATTTATTGTTTTATAATTTTCACAATTGCTTCTGAATTATTTATTCTTATTAAATAAACTCCGGCAGTTAAATAGGAAAGGTCTGTCTGGTTGTTAATAAAATGTCCCGATTGTACAAATTGTCCCAAGGCATTAAAAATCTCAAAACTGTATTCTTTATCTTCCGCAGCCCTGATGTAAAGAATATTGGAAAAAGGGCTAGGATATAGAGAAATTTTGTTTTGAACTACCTTAGGTTTCTCATTTACTTTCATCAATTTAGCACTCTTAGAACTATTAGATATAACCTTAATTCCTGATGCGGGACCTTCTTCATTACCATTGGCATCATATTCTATTTTCACACATCGGCATCCCGTTCCGAAGTACGGATCATTATTATCATGAAATACTATCATCCTATTGGTTGTAGAGGCTGCATCAAACAGCACATTAATAGATCTTCCAATGTAATTTGAATTTAAAGCGGCAGTCCATACAGCCGGATACTGAAAGTTGAGCACATTAAATGTTCCCTGTGCAGTCTGATTGGCCATCACACTTCTGAATCCTCTTGATCCGGAATCCGGATAGCTTCCTATGGGATATACCGAGTTATTAAAGATATACCCTACTGTAGCATTGGCTGAATTTCTCACCCTTATTCCTGAATAATCAGTGGCAATACTGTATGATGTTGCTACATTTTTATCTTTTTTATACCATGGTGTCTGTCCGAAATCAGCTCCTGAAACCAGAGCAACACTCGTCAGATCCGGGACTCTCCATCCTTCAGGACAAGGATCAAAAGGAGATTTCTTACCTCCTCTTCCCCATCTGTCAGGAGCTAAATTAGGTTCTTGTGCCAGCCAGTCTGTACCGTTGGTGTAATTAGGTGTTGTACTGTTGTAAGGGGCAAAAGTACTTGGGATCATGTATACCAGAGGATTCTTCACAGAGTAGGACAGGATCTTGGAGATTCTTTCTGCCGGCTTATCGGTTACCTGTACATTTGATGCTGACGCATAAGTGTTATAAGGTACTATATAATTTCCTGAAAGATCATTATAGTCAGACTGATCAAGTGTACTATACGAAACAGCTCCTTTGGGAGCAGGAGTTCCAAGAAACACATTATAAAAACTTCTGTTATCCGCATACTGGAATGGAGGAATAGGGTCTTTCCTTCCCCATTGATAATGCAACCCTGTAGAGGCACGTATTTTTAACAGTTCATCAGCAGTGGGTGCCTGAGGATTAGCTACGTTTGGAAAAACATCTGTTGCCCCTAGATTACGATCCATAAAAACAGTCTGTAATGCAACATCAGCTTTGTTAACATAGTTTACATAATTTGTAACTGCCGCAGGAGTTTCTGTAGTATAAGTAGAAGATTCTACCGGAGAATCCGTCACCCAGATATGCCAGCTCCAATAGACCGGTGAAGATATACTGCCATTATGCAATGTTACAACAGCATTTCCGCTTTGATCGGGAGCAATTTCTACAGATATTTTAGAATTACCAATATCCTGTAGTGATGAAGGTGAGGGATTGATCATTGAAATTCTACTGATAAGGGCGGTATTGGTAGTCCATAGCACATTGGTTTTTAAATTATTAAAATTGGAGGGATTTAATATTTCAATATTATCCAGCAACTGGCTTTGTACGGAGAACGCTTTACTGACCGGAATTTCAATAGTAGTACCTGTTTCGCTTTTAACAACCTGGTAAGTATTCGGGTTATTGAAACCTTCTTTGTATTCTGTAGCTGCTGGGAGATATTCTGTTGGAAAATCATAATCATTAATAGTGTATAGCGGATCTTTTATACATCTGCAGCCATTTGCATCTGAAGTATACATTCCGGACATAGGAAAGTAATAATAACGTCCTTTAATATCAGGATAGTTAGGATCCGGAATATCAGGCTGTCCTTTATCCGGAATCATGGAAAGTCCTCTTACGGTAACAGCAGGAGAAGCATCGAACAATCGGGCCAAAGTAGCTGTCCACAATGCAATATGATGCTGATCACTATATTGTCCTAAATGAGCACCTCTGATAAGCTGTCCGTTTCCGGGAAAGACCCCCATATTATATCCACCGACCGCTGAAAGATCAAAGCCAAGATTAGGATAAATTCTAAATCCAGCCATGAAAGACGGAACTCCCGTATCAGTAGGCTTTATGATATGATATTTATTGGTTTCAAAAACATTTTTCGCCATATTGGTTTTCACTCCGAAAGGCGAAAAGTCTATTCTGATATCATCCACATAAGAGGGAGAAGCCAGATTTGCAACCAGCATAGAAGGTATACGCCATCCATTGGGACAGGGATCATAAGGGGATTTATCTCTGTAAGGCTTTGTTTTATTATCGGTATTGTAAACGGTTTCAATTTTCCCCTGTGCATTATCAGACCAAAGATTGAGCTCTGAAAGCCTGTTACTGGGTAAAGTTGTTGATTTACCAAACCAATTAACAGGAAGATTGAGGTTATTATTGTAGTAAGCCTGACCTGAGTTATCATCTTTATTAACATAAATAAGACTCAATGGATTTTTTACAGAAAGTCTTATATTATTGGTTATCTCTGCGGCGGAAAGCAGAACAAATTTCCTCAGATCATCAATACTTACAGCATTGGTCATATTTTTTGCTCCCCTATGCCTTACTCTGCCTATGGATCCTGAAGCTTCATAGAAATCATTCCCTCTTGTTACCAAGGGTGGAATGGGATCTTTTCTTCCCCACTGGTAAAGAAGTCCAATGCTCCTATTCCAGTCTGATGATGTGATAGAACTTGTGACGGCACCCAGATTTCTATCCATCCATTTCCAGTCGAAGTCCGGGATAACTTCTGTTGTGCCATCCGACTTCATTCTTTTAATATTATTGAAACTTCTATAGGTAACTCCATTGGTAGGATCATCCGTTACCCAGATATGCCAGCTCCAGTAAATCTCTCCGTTTACCTTGAGAGCTACCACCGCATTTCCTTTTTTTGCCTTATTGACAGGCACTTTTATCTTGGCATCCTGCCCTGCTCCTGTTATTTCAAGAGTGTAATTTACCCCGGATTTTATAAGTCCATGAACATCTTCCCACAAAACATCTGCAGTTACCGTCCCAGCCGGAATACCGGTCCCGTTAAGATATCCGCCTCCTTCCCACATAGCATAGGCTTTTTTTACAGGAATCAATAATCCTTCATTGTTCTGACTGGGATCAAAGATATAACTGTTAGGTGCTTTTTTCCAATCCGGAAGAAATAATGGGATTAGTTCATACAGTGGCTTATTCAATGAGTCCTTATTCCCAGTAAGCCATATTGTTCTTATATGTCTTACTGAGTGAAGATCTTCTTTGATATTACCTTTGGAACTGATTCCAAATAATATCAGGCAGATGACTGCCGCTAATTTTCCAGCTAACCTTTTCATACCTTAGGGTTTTAGTGTCTTTAATGAATGCAATTTTTAAGCCTGATTCAATAAAAAGTGATTTATTATATAAATAAAAACATCATATTTAAATTATGTTATTAATAATACAAAACAAACCCAGTAAACAAAGTAAATAACAAGAAGTCTTTAAACAAAAAAGACAGCCTTAAGCTGTCTTTATATTTTAATCTACAAAATTCTATGGAAGAATATGATTTTGATAAAGGTCAATAGAAAATCGTCCGCCTATAATATTATTAAATATAGAGAAGATAACAAAATTAAAGACAACAAGTGCAATAATAAATGCATATATCATATTTTTAACCCTTCCGGAAACAACATACATTGCATTCGGAATAATGATATACGAAAACCCAATAAATGCTCCTGCAAGTCTGGATGAGAAGATGGGGTTATTTCTGAAAATAAAATAAAGACAAATACCAACTACGGCATAGTTCCTATGGTATTCATAGTAGGGATACAGCTCTTTCATCTTGGTATCAAAAACAAAAAGGAAGAAAGTAAGGATAGCCATCATGACCTCCGGGATTCCAATTCCTCCGTTAAGTCGTTGTACCGTTTCATCCATATACCCGTTGAATCCTTCTACAAGCGTACTGTTAGAGGCCATACCATCTAATAAACCACCAAAGCTTCTGTATATTTCAAATGGAGATAAAAAGACAGAACCTACAATCATAATCAACATCACTGTTCTATTTAACGGAACGCGAGCCAGCCAGTACATCGGCAGAAATAAATAACAAACACTATGTATACCCGATCCTATAAAAATAAAAAACAGATAATGCCAGAGTTTTCGTTCTTTAATATACCGTATTGCAAAATAAACGATAAAGGTACCCAGGTTTTGTCTGATCTGCCCACTTTCCCCGATAAAGAAGTTGGGAATAAACATGAAAAGGGTAAAAGTAAAGGGATAAAAAGTATTATCTTCTGTATATTCTACTTTAAAGATCATCGCAAAAATAGCAATAACCAGTGTTAACATATAAAAAGGTGCATCAAAAAAGTTGAGAAGTACTTTATTAATCAAAGTATATAACCATTCCACATCCAAAGTTTCTGTTCCTTCCATATGGAGCATCTTCATAAAGATACTGTAATAACTTTTGGTGTCAGAGTAAATATAAATTCCTTTGTAACTTCCGTAATCCGGGCCTACACTGTCTCTAAGACCGACAATAATAATAAAATAAACAGCAAGAAACCAGAACCACTTTTTATCAACCTTCCTGCCATACACTTCCTGAACACTGAAGAACAGCATATAGACGATTGCAATTATATAATATGGATGTAGTAAACTCATGCTAAATCTCTGATGTTTTTTTAAACTGATGATATGCTGTAATTATCCCGGTCAGAATTAGTGGCAGGAAAAGCCTTACTTCCCAGAAAAGCCCTACTAAAGTAATCATAAGAAGATAAGGAATGGAAAAGAAAAAATACTTTCCAAAAACACTTCTGTTTTCTTCTTCAGTACAAAGACCATATATAAAATAAATCACTATTAATGCAAAGGCTAATCCTGCAAGGTTAAAAGGACTGGAAAAATTTCTGTTAATATAAAACCCTTCCACAAAAGTAGTTTCATCCTGAACAAGCAGGGCTCTCAACCCCAGATAAGGAATCAGAAAAGCAACAACCAGTGGTATAATCTTCCAGACAACCTGATAATTTCCTTTTTTCAACTCATCTATATTGAAAAAAACTGCAGCAAAAAAAGCAATATTCAGGCAGGCTGTTTCTCTTACCAAAGTAGAGATTCCGATAAGACCAATGAGAATAAAATAGAAAACTTTTTTTCTTGTGTCTACATATTTAAGAGTCAAAAACACGCCCGCCAGATAACAGAAGAGTGCAATGGTATCACAGTTTGTAGGTGCATACTGTGTTATCACAATAAAAAACACAGATAGAAGATGAATAATTCTCCTTGCATTAAGGTTCAGCAAAAGCCCTGTTGATTTCATCCGGAAGATAGCATTCAAAGTCAAAGAACACAAAATAAAGAACACACTGTTCATCAGGAAAAGCCCATGATAAAAAGGGGTTCCGTTTTTTGATAAGAAATCTTTGAAGAAAGAAAGTGGGCCGTTGATCAGATTGTACATCAAATCTGTCATCTGTACACTCAGATAATTAGGAATCACTCTGTAAGCATATACCGAGGAGAATAAAAAATCAGGGGTTGTCTCTGATGTTTTCAGTCTTGTGTAGGAAGATTCAAATCCGTAATAAGACATGGCAAACAACAGAATCGGAAGTACTATTACAAATAGAAATCCGTTTATTTTTTCATCATTTCTTTTCAACATATCTAAAACAGATTCTTATTTTTTAATAATAATGGTGGTTTAAAATACATTTTTCAAAAGGGAACTTTTGCAAAAGTAGAATATTTTTTCATTCTTCCTAGAATATTTTATTGATTTTCAGTTAAAACTTATCGCTAACTATTTTGAACTAATGCTTAAAAAATTAAATTTGCAGACTTGATTTAAATGCAATGCATCGCTTTTTTATATTTTTATATTATCTGATTTCCAAAAATAAAATTCTATCTGTACTGACAGCTCTTGGAATTGCCGTTTTATGCATTTTCTTTGCGTCAAAGATCAATTTTGAGGAAGACATCAATCAGATTATTCCTAAAAATGAAAAGTCAGGTCTCACTGCAAAGGTTTTGAAACAGCTTAATTTTTCGGATAAGATTATTGTTATTATTGAAAACAAATCCAGGGAAGACAGCTTCCAACTTTCTGAAACGGCAGATACTTTCCTGAAAAAAATAGATCCGTTACAAAAATACATCGGCTCTGTTCAGGGCAAAGTGAATGATAACGAAATCTCCGAAACCTTTGATTTTGTTAATCAAAATTTACCTTTATTCCTTAATGATAGTGATTATAATGAAATTGACAAGAAACTTCAGAAGGACAGCATTGCCAGACAGGTAGAGGATAATTATATATCATTGGTTTCTCCTACAAGTCTTGTTACCAAAGAATTTATTAAAAAAGACCCTCTGGGACTGACTTTTCTGGGAATCAAAAAATTAAATGCTCTAAACATCAACAAAGATTTCAAACTTGAAGACAGCTATATTGTAACGAAAGATGGCAAGAACCTCCTGCTTTTCATTGATCCTAAAAACAAAAGTAATGATACGAAGGCTAATGAAGCCTTTATAGATCAGCTTAATTCCATCAAAGACGGAATCAACAAACAATTCAAAGGAAAAACAGAGATCAGCTATTTCGGTTCTCCGGTGATTGCAGTGGCCAATGCGAAGCAGATCAAAAAAGACATTCAGAACACGGTAGTCATTTCCATGACGGTCCTTTTAATCCTTCTGATCTATTATTTCAGAAATATTTTCACTCCAATCATCGTATTTCTCCCCACCGTATTTTCAGTACTGCTTGCTCTCTTAGTCCTTTATTTTATTAAAGATAAGATTTCGGCAATTTCATTAAGTGTGGGAGCCATTCTGATTGGAATTACCATTGATTATGCCCTGCATATTCTTACCCATTATAAGCACAACAATAATATTGAGGAGCTTTACAAAGAGATCACCCAGCCCATTATATTGAGTAGTGCAACTACAGCTGTTTCATTCCTATGCCTGATCTTTGTTCGCTCGGAAGCATTGAAGGACTTAGGTATGTTTGCTGCCATTACAGTGATTCTTTCTTCAATCACAGCATTAATTATTGTTCCCCAGCTTTACAAGCCAAAAGAAAAAGGAGAACATCTCAATACAAACTTTATTGACAGGATCGGGTCTTATCCCTATGAGAAAAACAAGCCTCTGATTATAGGATGCTCTATTATTATTCTTGCCTGCCTTTTCGGTTTCAGGCATGTAGGTTTTAATGAAGATATTGGTGACCTGAATTATATCCCAAAAGAGTTAAAAATCAGCGAAGCAAAACTTCAGAAACTTTCTGATATTACTTCCAAATCTATTTATACTATTTCTTATGGAAACTCAGCAGAAGAAGCATTAACCAGAAATTCTGAATTGAGCGGCTTCCTTGAAAAAGAGAAGAAAGAAGGTAAAATATTAAGCTACAATTCTATCGGAAGCATTGTTCTTTCAGAAAAAGACCAGCAAAAAAAGATTGAGAAATGGAACCGTTTCTGGAATGATCAGAAGAAAAAGCAGACCATTTCCGAACTGGTGAGCAATGGAAATAAATTGGGTTTCAACAGTTCTGCTTTTGATAATTTCAATGAAACTTTGCATAAAAGCTACACCGCATTAAGTCTGAAAGATTATCAACAAGTGAAAGCGCTTCAGGTCTCAGAATTCATAAGAAACGAAAATGGTTTCTATACGGTTTCCAATGTGGTAAAAGTAGACGAAAAAAAACGAGACACTTTCATTAAAGACATTGAAAAGAAGCATGATGCCATAGCCATTGACCGCCAACAGATGAACGAAAATTTTCTTGGCCTGCTGAAAAGGGATTTCAATACCCTGATCAATTATTCTCTTCTTGCGATCATTTTAACCATCATCGTTTTCTTCAGAAATTTTGAATTAACGGTTCTTACCATGTTCCCGATTGTTCTAACAGGAGTTGTAACGGCCGGAATTCTTTATTTCTTAGGATTAGAATTAAATATTTTCAGCACCGTAGTATGTACACTGGTATTTGGAGTGGGAGACGACTTCAGTATTTTCCTTACCCAAGCTATGCAAAAAGAACATACTACAGGAAAAAATGAATTACCTACGTATAGAACTTCTATTATTCTGGCTGTTTTCACAACCATCCTTTCAATTGGTTCCCTGATTTTTGCCAAACATCCGGCACTGCATTCTTTAGCATTAGTTGCTCTCATAGGAATGTTCTCCGTTATTATCATTACTTCTACCCTATATCCTTTCTGGTTCAGATTATTCATTACCAACCGGGCCAAAAAAGGTCTTTCTCCAATTACTTTGAGATTGTTCCTAAATTCAGTCTTATCATTTTTATATTACGGACTTGGGGGAATCATATTTTCAGCATTTGGCAGCTTCTTTGTTAAGAACTCCAAAGGACCGACATTGAATATTATCAAGCTTATTTTAGCCAGATTTTTAACTTCTGTCCTTTATTCTAATCCATTTGTAAAGAAGAAGGTCATTAAAAATACAGCTGAGGATTTCAGTAAACCCGCTGTCATCATTGCCAATCATACCTCCTTTCTGGATACGTTAGCTATTGCAATGGCGACTCATAAAATCATTTACCTGGTGAATGACTGGGTGTATCAGTCTCCTGTTTTTGGGAAACTGGTAAGAGCGCTGGGCTTTTACCCTGTTTCGCAGGGAATCGAAAATGGAATGGACAAACTGAAAGAAAAAGTAGAACAGGGATATTCTCTGGTTGTTTTCCCGGAAGCAGAACGTTCCTACACCAATGATGTGAAAAGATTCCATAAGGGAGCATTTTATCTTGCCGAGCAGTTCGGGCTGGATATTCTTCCGCTCTACATCCACGGAAATTCTGAGGTGCTACCGAAAGGAGATTTCATTATCTATGACGGAAGTATTACCGTAAAAGTAGGCAACAGAGTCAGCAAAGACGACATGAGTTTTGGACAAAATTATTCTGAGAGAACAAAGAAGATCAACGCCTATTTCAGAAAAGAATTTACCAAACTGCGTGAAGAGATTGAGGATGAAAATTATTTTAAAAAGAAATTATTCCTGAGCTATCTGTATAAAGACAGCGAAGTGGTAAAAGAAGTAAAAGAAGACTTTAATGCCAACAAATCCGTATATTTCGAGCTGAACAAACATATTTCCAATGAAGCCAATATCCTTCATATGGCTGATGATTTTGGACAAAAAGATGCTCTGTTAACTTTATATCAGGCCAGCCGAAAAATTTTTTCTCTGATAAAAAGTGATGAAAAAAGAGCAATAGCTTCGCACAGCTATCTGGTAAAAAGAAGAAAGATACAGTATATAAAAGATGTTTCTGAGGTGACCAAAAAGATTGATGTTCTTTTGATTTCGGATAAACACTTTACCCTGAATGAAAATCAGAATCTGCCAGAGACGATCATTTTTGTAAATACAAAAAACACTTCATTTGTAAATGATAATTATGCACTAAAATTTAGTTCTGAATCATTAAAAGTGTTTAAAACTAAATAATAAATATGAAAAACATATTTTTGTAAACGCTAAAGAAAACTAATGAAGAAAAATATACTTGTCATATATTATTCACAAACCGGGCAACTCGAAGATATCGTGAAAAATATAGCCAAACCTTTTGAAGCTAAAAAAGAGGCTTATGATATTACGTATTACAACATTCAGCTCAAGGAAGATTTTCCTTTTCCCTGGCCAGGCGATGTCTTTTTCAACACTTTTCCTGAATCTTATTTACAGATTCCAAAAGAAATCCTGCCTCCTTCGGAAAAAATTCTGAACAAAAAGTATGACCTTATCCTGTTTGGTTATCAGGTATGGTATCTCACACCATCTATTCCTATTATTTCTTTCTTAAAAAGCGAATATGCAAGCCGCATTCTTAAAGATACTCCGGTAATCACCATCTCAGGAACCAGAAATATGTGGATGCTTTCCCAGGAAAAATTAAAGGTTTACTTAAGAGATTTACAGGCTAAGCTGGTAGGAAATATTGCTTTGGTAGACAGACACGACAATTATACCAGTGTATTAACCATTCTCCGATGGCTCACCACAGGTCAGAAAGAAAAATCAGGAATACTTCCTGCTGCAGGAGTTTCCGATGAAGAAATCACAGGTTCTGTAAAGTATGGCGAGATTATTGAAAGACATTTTAAGAATAACGACCTTAATAATCTTCAGCCTGATCTTGTGAAAAACGGAGCCATTGAAATACGCCCTTTTTTGGTACGTGTAGAGAAGGTAGGAAACAAAATTTTTACAGTGTGGTCTAATCTCATTATCAAGAAAAAAGAGAAACGCCCATTGCTGATAAAATTCTTTAAGGTATATTTGATGGCAGCGATATGGATTATTTCACCTGTCGTTTTGGTTTTACACCTGCTTACAACCCCTATATTTTGGTTTAAAAGACAAAAACAAAAAAGATATTTACAAGGAATTAATTTAAAATAGAATGTACGACGTATTTATAACAAAAGCATCAAAATACTTACCCAATGAGCCGGTAGCGAATGATGAAATGGAGACTTATCTTGGGCTTATCAATGATGCGCCATCTAAAGCAAAATCACTTATCCTGAGAAATAATAAAATTACCACAAGATACTACGCTTTAGATAAAGAAGGAAACCCTACACACTCTAATGCGCAGCTTACTGCAAAAGCAATCGAAGGCCTTTTTGATGAAAATTTCAAAAAGGAAGATATGAAATTATTATCTGTAGGAACTACTTCACCGGACCAGATCCAGCCTTCCCACGCTTCTATGGTACACGGTGAACTGAACATCGGAAAATCTATTGAAATTAATACTTCAACAGGTCTTTGCAACTCAGGGATGAATGCCCTGAACTATGGATTCCTTTCCGTAAAAGCCGGTGTACAGGAAAATGCAGTATGCGCAGGCTCAGAAAGAATGTCTGCGTGGATGACTGCTGACAAGTTCAACCATGAAGCTGAAAATTTAAAATTACTGGAGGAAAGACCTATTATTGCTTTCAAAAGAGAATTCCTGAGATGGATGCTTTCTGATGGAGCAGGAGCTTTCTTATTAGAAAATAAACCGAGAGAAAACAGCACTTCTTTAAAAGTAGAATTCATTGATTTCTATTCTTATGCACACGAAATTGAAGCATGTATGTATGCCGGATGCGACAAACTGGAAGACGGAAGCCTGAAATCATGGGCAGACTACCCTTCTGATGAATGGCTGAAGCAATCTATTTTTGCCATTAAACAGGATACCAAAATCCTTGATAAATACATTCTGGTAAAAGGAGCTGAAAGTTTAAGATCATCTTTCGATAAACATAATCTGGATCCTGAAAAAATAGACCACGTACTCGCTCATATTTCTTCCGGATACTTTAAAGACGGACTGAAAGAAGAGTTTGCGAAAAAAGGAATGGACTTCCCTGCAGAGAAATGGTTCTATAACCTTTCTGAGGTTGGAAACATCGGCGCAGGATCTATATTTATTGCCCTTGAGGAGCTGATGAATTCAGGAAAACTAAAAAAAGGAGAAAAAGTACTTCTTTGTGTTCCTGAAAGTGGAAGATTCGCTTATTCTTGTGCTTTATTAACCGTTTGCTAATGGAGAACAAACTGCCCACATCCGATAAAGATTTTGTAGAAAGCCTTATTCCTCAAAGGTTTCCTTTTGTAATGGTTCATGAATTGTCAGAATATTCTGAAAGCCACCTTTTATCCGGTTTTGAGATAAAGGAAGACAACCTTTTTATCCAGGACGGACAATTCCAGGCTTCGGGACTGATTGAGCATCAGGCACAGAGTGTTGCCCTGCATACCGGATACAAATATTATCTGCTGGGAAAAGATGCTCCCACCGGGTATATCGGAGCCATTAAATCTTTTGAGGCTGAAATACTGCCTAAAGTAGGAGATCATCTGAAATCTGAGGTAACCATCCTTAACGAAGTAATGGGAGTAACCCTGGTAGATATCGTTACGAAACTGAACGGTGAAGTGATTGCAAAATCTCAAATGAAAACCGCTGTAAAATAAACTGAAAATGGAAATAAAGGAAGAAAATATCATCAATATACACAACTTTTTACCACATCGTGAACCGATGCTGATGGCAGATTATATCCTTGAACTGACCAAAGAAAAAGTGGTGACTTCCTTTGAAATAAAAGAAGATAATATATTTGTTCACAACAATGAGCTTGCAGAAGCCGGCTTAATCGAAAATATGGCCCAAACCTGCTCATCTATTCTTGGACAAAGCTTCTTTGAAAATCCTGAAGCCGATACAAAAGTAATCGGGTTCATTACCAATATCAAGAAGATTGAGATATTCGCCCTTCCGAAAGTAAATGATAAAATCATTTCCAAAGCATCACTTATCTCACAATTTGAGAATATCTGCCACATTTTCTGTGAAACTTTTACTCATGATGAATTATTGATCAGAGCAGAAATCAACCTGTTTATTCAGGAAGTAAAATCGTAAAGATCAATTGAACATAGATATAGAAAAGCTGTACAAAACGTACAGTTTTTTTTGTTCTAAATATTAATCTTAAATGGATTTGTGAAAATTCGTGCAACTCATTTGTCCCATTGTGTTTAAAATATATATTTTGGCTAAAGCCAGTTGAATTTTTTCATTTTTTGCAAGTGGGCTAAAGCCCACTCCTATTGAATTGATTACAAAAGCTTTACAATAAAAACATACATTTTTTCTTCATTCCCTCTCTTATAATATTTTCGAAAGACAACTGATAACCAACAAATTACACTTACAAAACCTCATCATAAGATAAATTATTTCACGTGAAACATTGGAGAAATCCGTGAAACTCTGATGGTCAGGGAGAAACACAAAAAAATATGCTACTTAGGATCTAAACAGCATATTTCTTAATTGAAGCTTTAGTATTTTTAGATAATAACTTCATAATCATTGCCTCCGCAAATCTGCTCAGCAGCAGTTGCGATATCGGTGTTAACCCCTACATTTCGTATTTGCCCATTAGTTCCGTTAGCACACGAAATATAAGCAGTTAAACCTCCTTTTACTTTTTTTAACTGATTTTTTGTAAGCTGTCTTAAGTTTTTCATGGTTTTTGTTTTATTAGTTTTTTAATTATTGAGACAAACAAATATAAATAAAACAACCAGAAACCCAACAAAACACTATTAATCATCAGCATTTTTAACAAAATTTATAATTTAACATAATTCAATTTAATCAGGTATTGATTCAATAGACCATAACATTCAGTAATGTTATAATAGTGGATTTTTGTAATTACGATAACGATATAATGTATTTTCACTATTTTAGCCACCTGATTAAAAGAATCAAAAAACAGGTGACTATTTCCCATCTGTAATCTAAAAAAATGAACATTATTTAGATGAAAAAACAAGACCTGCCTCAAGACGAAAGTAACCTGAAATCCGCCAACATGACTGAAGTTCTGTATGTAACGGATGAGAATGACAACTACACGACAGCAAACAGTACAGGCTGGGATGCCAAAAAAGCTGCTCTGGATGAATCGATGGAACTTATTTATGAAAGAATTGAGGAAGCAAAACAAAGCGTTGCCAATAATACAGCAAGCCCCATTGTTTATTTTATGGAACTGAACAAAATGGATATTGGCGTTCTTGCTTCATATGTAGGGATGTGGCAATGGAGGGTAAAAAGACATTTTAAACCAAAAGTATTTAAAACACTAAGCGAAAATGCACTGAGAAAATATGCCGATGCTTTCGGTATTTCGGTGGATGAATTAAAGAACTTCAACGGGAAATAAAATGAGATAAGGCTTCAATAAAGCCTGTTCCATTTGGCCCATGAAAAGATACAATCAGCAAATGAAATTAAACTTTGAACACCATCAGACTGCGCATTGCGAAAACGGTGTTGCTTCTAATCTACTGCTTAATAAAGGCCTGAAACTAAGTGAGCCTATGATCTTCGGGATTGGTTCAGGACTGTTTTTTGTCTATCTTCCTTTTTTAAAGGTGAATTTTGCTCCGGGCTTCAGCTATCGTCCGATGCCGGGTGCTATTTTCAGCAAAGCAGCCAAAAGATTAGGAATTAAAATCAAAAGAGAAAAATTCTCAAATCCTAAAGATGCCCAAAAAGCTCTTGAAAGAAATCTGGAACAAAACATTCCTACAGGACTTCAGGTGGGCGTTTTCAACCTTACTTATTTTCCTGAAGAATATAAATTCCACTTCAATGCCCACAACCTTGTGGTGTACGGAAAAGAAGACGGAAAATTCCTGATCAGTGATCCCGTGATGGATTATACAACATCCCTTTCCGAAGCCGAACTGGAAAAAGTAAGATATGCAAAAGGAGCACTTCCTCCGAAAGGGCATATGTACTACCCTGTTTATGTGCCGGAAAATGTAAATCTTGAAGAAGCCATCAAAAAAGGAATTAAAGATACCTGTAAAAATATGCTCGCACCCGTACCGCTTATTGGGGTAAAAGCCATGAGATGGGTAGCGAAAAGCATCCCCAAATGGGCTGAGAAGAAAGGAACAAAAGTGACCAATCATTATTTGGGACAGTTGATCAGAATGCAGGAGGAAATCGGAACCGGAGGTGGAGGATTCAGGTTTATTTACGGAGCGTTTCTTCAGGAAGCGGCGGTCATTCTTAAAAATGAAGAGCTTAAGGAATTATCAAAAGAAATAACTTCTATTGGTGATCTTTGGAGAGATTTTGCTGTGGATATTGCCCGGGTGTATAAAAACAGAAACTCTAAAAGCAATATCTATCATGAACTTTCAAAAACGATGCTGCACATTGCTGATCTGGAAGAAGCTTTTTATAAAAAACTGAGAAAAGCGATCTGATATGGCAGAAAATATGATTGAGATTAAAAACCTGTACAAAAAATACAAAAATTCTGATGAGTTTTCTGTAAATGATATCTCTTTGAACATCAGCAAAAACGAAATCTACGGAATTCTCGGACCCAACGGAGCCGGAAAAACAACATTGATTTCGATGCTTTCAGGATTGATAAAACCTACTTCAGGACAGTTTACCATTAATGGCTTATCTCCTCAGAAGGATGGTTTCAAAATAAGACAGATTATCGGTATCGTTCCACAGGAATACGCTTTATATCCAACGCTTACAGCAAAAGAAAATCTGATGTTTTTTGGAAGTTTGTATGGCTTAAAGCATAACCCGCTTAAAAAAGCCATTGATGAATCACTGGAAATCATGGGACTTTCAAAATTTGCCAACAAACAGGTGGGACAATTCTCAGGAGGAATGAAACGCCGCTGCAACCTCATCGCAGGAACACTTCATAACCCTAAAGTTCTCTTTCTGGACGAGCCAACCGTTGGTGTGGATGTTCAGTCTAAAAAAGCAATTATCGACTATCTTCTGGATTTAAACAAACAGGGAACCTGTATCATTTATACTTCCCATCACCTTTCAGAAGCAGAAGAGTTTTGTACTAAAATTGCCATCATCGATCATGGAAAGATTCATGCTGTAGGAACTCCTGAAGAACTGGTGAACAGAGTAGCAAGTGCTGAAAACCTTGAGGATGTTTTCATTTCATTAACCGGAAAAGAATTAAGAGATGTTGTTGTATAAACTGTGGAGAAGTTTTATTAAGGAAATCCTTCTGCTGAAAAGGGATATCGGAGGAATTGTCATCATCTTTGTGATGCCGCTGCTTTTGATTGTCACCATTACCCTTATTCAGGATTCTACCTTTAAAAACCTTGAAGGATCAAAGATTCCTATTATTTTTATTGATCAGGACAAATCTGAAGTTTCAAAAAACATAAAAGCAGAACTGGAAAACAGCAAAACATTCCAGCTTCTGACCAATTTTAATGAAAAATCAGCTCAGGATGCTGTCTTTTCCGGAGATTATCAGATGGCGATTGTCATTCCTGAAAATTTAACGAAAGATTTAAATTCCAATATTGATTCTAAAGTTCAGACCATTGTAAGTTCATTCGGACTGGAAGGAGATTCTGCAAAGGTAAAAACTGCTGCACCTAAGGCGAAAGAAATTCATTTGTACTTTGATCCTGCAACTAATGTGGGCTTCAAAAATTCAGTGATGAATTCTGTCAACAAAATGGTTTTTGAGATTGAAAATAAAAAGATTTACAAAGCATTCCAGGATCAGCTGGGAACAACGGAAAATCTTGACGAAAATAAAAACCTGATCAGCTTTAAAGAAATCACGCCCAGGAAAGGAGAAATGGATGTAATGCCGAATTCTGTTCAGCACAACGTTCCTGCATGGACTCTTTTTGCCATATTCTTTATTGTAGTCCCTTTATCCATCAATCTGGTAAAAGAAAAAAGCCAGGGAACAAGTGTAAGAGCAAGAATAAGCCCTACCCCTTATTTTGTACATATTTTAGGAAAAACATTTACCTATCTTATCATCTGCCTTATTCAGTTTTTACTGATGGTTGCGGTAGGTATTTATCTTTTCCCTTATATGGATCTTCCGGCTTTTGATGTATCCGGAAAAATGTTCCAGCTTGTGACAGTAACATTTTTTGCAGGGCTGGCAGCAATTGGATTTGGTGTTTTATTAGGAACGATTGCCGATACCCAGGAACAGTCTGCCCCATTTGGCGCCACTTCCGTAGTGGTTCTGGCAGCCATTGGCGGAATCTGGGTTCCTGTATTTTTAATGCCGGAATTCATGCAGACCATTGCAAAATTCTCTCCTATGAACTGGGGACTGAATGCCTATTATGATATTATTTTGAGAAACAGCGGAATTGGTGGAATTGCTAAAGAACTGATTTTTCTTTTCCTGTTCTATATCGCCACCGTTACTATTTCCCTTTTTTACGAAAAAAAACAAAATGCAGTCTAAAGAAAATATATTAACCTGTACTGAAGAAGTCAGAGTAAGATTCAATGAGACAGATCCGCTGGGAATTGTCTGGCATGGGCATTATATCGTGTATTTTGAAGACGGAAGAGAAGCTTTCGGACGTCTGCACGGTCTTACCTATCTTGACATTCAGGATGCAGGATTTGTAACGCCTATCGTAAAAAGTACCTGTGAACATTTTCTTCCGTTAAAATATGGAGAAACATTCAGAATTGTAACTACGTTTATCAATTCCGCTTCTGCCAAGCTTATTTACAGATATGAGCTTTTCAATCAGGAAGACCAATTGGTTTGCAGTGGTGAAACCATTCAGGTGTTTCTTGATAGCAACGGAAGCTTATGCCTGTACAATCCGGAGTTTTTTCAAAACTGGAAAGATAAAATGGGATTATCATGAGGAAAGAAATTTATATCACAGACTACAATTGTGTGACTCCGTTGGGCTTCAATGTTGATTCCAACTGGAAGGCACTTTCAGCAGGACAATCAGGGGTTGCTTTACATAAAATTATAGACAATCAGGATGCTTTTTATGCTTCTATGATTGATTCTGACAAACTGAATGAAGAATTTAGCAGATTCTTCGACTACGCTCAGAATGACATTCCCAATTTCACAAGACTGGAAAAAATGCTTCTTGTAAGCTTACAGCCACTTGTTGAAAAACATCCCGTTTCGGAAGACACCGCTTTCATCCTTTCCACCACGAAAGGAAATATCAGCCTGTTAAAAAATCAGTCTGAGCTGCCAGAATGCGTTTATTTATCAAAATTAGCACAGAGAATAGCAGATTTTTTTGGATTCAAAACAAAACCTATTGTTATTTCCAATGCCTGTGTTTCAGGAGTAATGGCTATTGCTGTTGCTAAGAATATGATTCAGGCAGGAAGATATAAAGATGCCTTTGTAGTGGCAGGTGATGAACTTTCTGAATTTGTTATTTCAGGATTCAATTCATTTCAGGCGATTGGCTCCGGACCTTGCCAGCCTTATGATAGAAACAGGGACGGAATCAACATCGGGGAAGCAGCTGCTGCAGCTTATGTAACTGGTTGTCATTCTGACGAAGGGAGAATCCCAAAAAACGAAAAATTTAGTTTTAAAGTTTTGGGAGACTCTTCCGTTAATGATGCCAATCATATTTCCGGACCTTCCAGAACGGGAGACGGTTTATATGCCAGTATTAAAAATGCAATGGATGAAGCGAATGTTTCTCCGGAACAGATCGATTTTATTTCTGCCCATGGAACGGCTACTCTATATAACGACGAAATGGAAGCCATTGCCTTCAACAGAATGAATCTCCAGAATATTCCGCTCAACAGTATGAAAGGCTATTACGGACACTGCCTGGGTGCTTCCGGACTTCTGGAAAGTATTATTTCTATGGAAAGTGCT
Source organism: Chryseobacterium sp. CBTAP 102 (assembly GCF_003201365.1). NCBI lineage: Bacteria > Pseudomonadati > Bacteroidota > Flavobacteriia > Flavobacteriales > Weeksellaceae > Chryseobacterium > Chryseobacterium sp. CBTAP 102. The sequence continues at coordinate 152,863 of NZ_QICX01000009.1, read as the reverse complement.
CTTCACAACACGCTGCTTCCTTCAAAGAATTTTGAAGAAACGGGAGTAACCCAGCCTTTGAATATCATCAGAGAAAGCCAGACTGCAGAGATTAAATATATTCTAAAGACCGCTTCCGGTTTTGGCGGTTGCAACGCGGCTGTTGTACTGGAAAAATGTTAAAATGAACGTAATGAAGAAACTCAACAGCAGTACCCTAGAACATTCAAAAATAACCGTTGACGGAAATCTTGTTTTTGAAAGCCAGAGCGAAACCTTTCAGGAATTTGCCAAAGAAGCGTATAAAAGCTTAGATCTAAGCTATCCTAAATTTCATAAAATGGATAATCTGAGCAAGCTGGCCTTTCTTTCCGCTGAAACTATTTTGAAAGATGAGGATCACAGCAGAACGGCCATCGTTTTTGCCAACAGGTCATCCAGTCTGGATACGGATTTCAAATATCAGGAAAGTATCAACGATCAGGATAACTTCTACCCGAGTCCTGCAGTTTTTGTCTACACTTTGCCCAATATCTGTGTAGGCGAAATCAGCATTAAGCACAAAATGCAGACTGAAAATGCTTTTTTCGTTTTGGACGAATTGGATGAAAATTTTTTAAACGACTATTCTGAACAGATTCTGCACTCCGGAAAAGCTGACAAAGTATTGTGCGGCTGGGTGGAATTGTATCAGGAAAATTATAAAGCTTTTGTATATTTGCTCACATTATAATTTAACAATGTACCAATGCTAAAGGCAATAACAACCATTGGTAAACTGGTACATTGATATATTGTTACATTAAAATACTATTTATGGAAAACTTAAAAACAGAATTGAAGCACAAAATTATTGAAGTTCTTAACCTTGAAGATGTATCTGTGGAAGAAATCAAAGATACTGATCCGTTATTTGGAGGAGGTTTAGGATTAGATTCTATTGATGCTTTGGAATTGATCGTTCTTCTTGATAAAGACTACGGAATAAAATTAGCCGATCCTAAAAAAGGAAAAGAGATTTTCCAGTCTATCGATACGATGGCAAAATTCATCGAGGATAACAGAACGAAATAAATTACTATAACAATCTAACAGTATATCAATGCAGAAATTATTGGTCAATTGTTAGATTGCCGAATTGTTACATTATTTAATGTCATGAGTCAAAAAATTGCCATAACAGGAATGGGCATCATTTCCTCCATCGGAAACAATGTGGAGGAAAATTTTATTTCATTACAATCCGGAAAACACGGGATTTCAGATATTGAAATGTTTGAGACCCGCCACGCCGGAAGCATTAAAACGGGTGAAATAAAATTATCCAATGAAGACCTTGTACAGCAGCTTCAGCTTGATGAAGACAACAATATAACAAGAACGTCTTTATTAGGAATGGTTGCTGCAAAAGAAGCTGTAGAAAGTGCCGGAATATCAGATATTAACAGTTGCAGAACAGGGCTGATCTCCTCTACCAGTGTAGCGGGGATGGATATCACCGAAAAATATTTCTACTCTTACGAAGACTTTCCCGAAAAGCAAAAATATATTGACGCACACGATGCCGGAAATTCTTCATTGGCGATTGCCGGTTACCTGGGATTAAAAGGAATGGTTTCTACCATCAGTACAGCCTGTTCATCAGCTGCTAATGCCATTATGATGGGCGCTAAACTGATTAAAAACGGAGTTTTGGACCGCGTTATTGTGGGGGGAACAGATTCTCTTTCAAAATTTACTTTGAACGGATTCAATACCCTGATGATCCTTACCGATTCTTACAACACTCCTTTTGACAACAACAGAAAAGGACTGAATCTTGGGGAAGCTGCGGCTTTCTTAGTGCTTGAGTCTGAAGAAATAGTCAAAAAAGAAAATAAAAAAGTTCTGGCCTATCTTTCCGGCTATGGAAATGCCAATGATGCCCATCATCAGACAGCCTCTTCAGAAAACGGACAGGGTGCATTTTTAGCCATGCAGCAAGCCCTTAAAATCTCAGGATTGGAAAAAGAAAATATAGATTATATCAACGTTCACGGAACGGCAACGCCCAACAACGATTTATCGGAAGGAATTGCCATGATCAGAATCTTCGGGGAAAACCAGGTCCCTGAATTTAGTTCTACAAAAGCATTTACAGGCCATACGCTGGCCGCTGCGGCAGGAATTGAAGCCGTATTTTCAATTTTAGCCATGCAAAACAGCGTGATCTTCCCGAATCTGAATTTCAAAACAAAAATGGAAGAGTTTGACCTTACTCCTGTTACCGAACTGAAAGAAAAAAACATTCATCATGTTCTTTCCAATTCATTTGGATTCGGAGGAAACTGTTCTACCTTAATTTTCTCAAAATCATGAGTGCAGTATACATCAACAGTGCGTCCTGTATCTCGGTTCAGGACACTTTAAATGAAAATATTCTTCAGAACCTTCATCCTGAAAATTCTTCAAACATCCTTAAGGCCATAGAACCTATTTACAAAGAGTTCATTCCGCCTGCGATGATCAGGAGAATGTCTAAAACGGTAAAAATGAGTTCTGTAGCATCGCATTACGCTCTGAAGGAAGCTGGAATTGAACAGCCGGATGCCATTATCGTAGGAACCGGAATGGGCTGCTCGCAGGATTCTGAAAAATTCCTGAAAAACGTAATTGATAACCATGAAGAGTTCCTTACGCCTACCTTTTTTATCCAGTCTACCCATAACACGGTAGCTGGACAGATTGCTCTGGGATTACAGTGTCATGCGTATAACTTCACGTATGTAAATACATCTTCTTCCCTTGAGTTTTCATTACTGGACGCTCAGCTTCAGATCAATGACGGAGAAGCAGAAAATGTTCTGGCAGGTTCTACAGATGAACAGACGGACAGAATAATGGAGCTTTACCTTCTGAATAATACCATCAAAAAAGAAACTGATCTTCCTGCAGATTATTTAAACTCTACGACTAATGGAGTGATCTGGGGTGAAGGTGCCAGTTTTTTTGTTGTAGGAAAAGATAAGACTGAAAACTCTTACGCCAAGCTTAAGAATATCCAAATTAATAATAAGGTTGAATTGAATGAAGTACAGGATTTTATCCGGAATTTCTTAGCTCAGAATAGTCTTTCAACTGGTGATGTTGATGCTGTTATCTTAGGATTCAGTGGAGATGCAGATTCAGATATCTACTATACAAAAGCAATGGATATCTTTCCGGATTCCGCACAGCTGTATTATAAACATCTGAGTGGAGAATTTAATACGGCAAGTGGGTTTTCTACGTTTATAGCCTGTCATATACTTAAGGAACAGCAGATCCCGGAAATTATGATGATCAATTCTCAGAAAAAAGACAATCTGAATAATGTTCTTCTTTATAATCATCTGGGAGGAAATGATCACAGCCTGGTTCTGCTGGAAAGGGTTTAAATCTATATTTAAAAAATTGCAGTTATTTCAACAGCCAGTTTATGAATAATTTAATATTAGCGTTAAAAGCCCATAAATCAAATGTTGATGTACACAGACATTCTGCCTATCAGATTGTATATACTTCGGACAATCCTTTTCATACCATATCTGGAGATCAATACTGTGAGAATATCTTTGGCTTTATCATAAGACCTCAGGTTTCTCATTCCTGTATTTGTACAAATAGTAATTTGATTGTAATGAATGTAGAAGCATACTCCATTGCAGGAAAAAATATATCTGAAAAATTAGGAAGCAAAAACACTGAAATATTTTTCACCGAGGAAAGCTTTATGAATTTTTTCGGGATCACAGGAATCGAAATCAACATCCGGGATCTCATCAGATCAATGAATGCTGATGAAAACGTCCAGATCACAGACAATAGAGTAAACAGTGCCATTGCTATCATCAATAATGAATACCGGTCTACCAGATTAACTCTTGATCAAATATCGAAGACCGTCTCACTCTCTTCATCCCGTCTTGCTTTTTTATTTAAGCAGCAGACCGGAAGCAGTATTATGAAGTTTTTACTATGGACCAGAATCAGGAGTGCTATCTTTCTTATTCTGTCCAAAAAAGATATTTCATTAACCTCAATTGCCCACGAGTGCGGATTTTACGATTCTTCTCAAATGAATAAATACATGTATCAGATGTTTGGTATATCTCCCTTAAAACTTAGAAAGAAAAGTGATCTGATACAATTTTTAGAATAAATCTTCAATTAAATTTGCTTAAGTTTAATTATTAAATAAATTACACAATGAGCATTAATAATCAATTAATTGAAGAAAACAGAGCTTTATATGACAGTGTCGGTACTATTTACCCTCCAGAAGAAAGTATTGCCATTTCAGAAGAAATAATAAAAGGAATCAAATGCTATTGGTTTCAGCCTGAAAACCCTCATCCCAATGAGCTTATCATTTATATACATGGAGGCGGCTATGCCGTTGGCTCCATCCGGTCTCATAAAGCAATGGTTTCGCATTTTGCTAAAGAATTAAACCGGTCAGTTCTTTTCATAGAGTATTCTCTGGCTCCTGAAAAACCATTCCCGAATGGGTTAAACGATGTATTAAATATTTATGAATGGGCATTTCACCAATATCCTGATCATCATTTTTATTTATTCGGAGACAGCGCAGGAGGTGGCTTAATTATAAAATCAGTGTATGAAATCAGCCGCAGAGAAATAAAATCTCCAAAAGCAGTTGCCCTTATTTCACCATGGTATAATCTTGAAACCAATAATCCATCTTCAGAAAACCGTCAGCATTTGGATCAGATTTTAAATAAAGAGATGGTAAAAAACTTCGCCTACGCCTATGCAGGCAACGATTTTGGACCAGCGGACCCCAGTAAAGTTCACTTTGAGAGCTTTCCTCCTGTATTTATAGCGGTGGGAACTCACGAAATTTTGTTTGATGACTCCATTCAATTTTTTGAAATGGTATATAAGATCCAGCCAAAATCCCAGCTTAAAATTTATGGAGCAGAAGGACATGTCCTAACGCAGATGAATATTTTCAGCCACTCATCTCAGGATCTGATGATGAATATTAATAACTTTTTTAATAGCACAGAAAATGAATAACATATTGATTTTAATTACCCTCTCCGATGAGGGAATTCAACAGATAAAAGCAAACCCTGAGCTTCCGAAAAAAGAAATGGAATTTATCCACACCTGGAAGAAAGAAGGAGTTCTGGAAAATTTCTTTATCTCCGTTTCAAAAAAAGATGCAGTTCTTATTTTCAGAAATATTGATGAGCTGGACGCAAAAGAACGTATAGCAATATTGCCTTACTATCCTTTCATGCAAAAAACAGAGTATCACATTCTGGATAAGCAATTTTAAAGATTTGATCATTTAGGATTTTATTGAACTTTTAGTTACATTTGAACCCTCATATTCAAAGAAAATAAGGTGAAGCATTATCCGTTTATTCTGTTTTATATTTTCTGTAACGCTTTTATTTATGCGTTCCACGGAAGTTTCTGGGTATATCTGTTTTGTTTTTTTGCTTTTTCTGCCGTAGTAGTATGGGGTTCATTTGATATTGAACTGGGATATTTCGTCAACAGCATCACTCATAGGCGAACCAAAATTAAAGAAGCAGCGCTTACTTTTGATGACGGCCCTACTGAATTTACTCCAAAGTTTTTAGATCTGCTTAAAGAACATCAGATAAAAGCCACTTTTTTCTGTATCGGAAAACAGATTGAAAAATATCCTGAAACTTTTCAGAGGATGATTGCAGAAGGTCATACGATTGGTAACCATACGTTATCGCATTCCAGTTCCACAGGTTTCTTATCAACCTCAAAAATGATTGAGGAGATTGAAAGATGTGATGAAATCATGAAGAATGTGGGGAATATCAAGACCAGTCTTTACAGGCCGCCTTTCGGCGTGACGAATCCTAATATTGCAAAGGCAATCAAAAAAACAAATAAAATAAGTATCGGATGGAATGTCCGCTCTCTGGATACCATTACTGATAATGAAAAGAAAATATACAGCAGAGTGACCAAAGGCCTGAAAAAAGGAAGTATTATCCTCCTTCACGACACTTCGGAAAAGACTTATCGTGTGCTGACCAATTTATTAGTATTTTTGAAGGATAAAAAATATTCAACCTTTACTGTGGATACAGTGATAAATTCAAATAGAAATGATTAAAAATATTGCTTTCGGAGCATTCTTACTGGTTTCCGGTTTCTTTTTTGCCCAAAACACGGCCATGTCAGGAGCTGAAGCTAAAGCATTTATATCGAAGGTATCTTCTGAGACGAAAGAGATTAAAACTTTGCAGAGTGATTTTACCCAGACCAAAAAAATGGATTTTCTGGATAAAAGTATTGTTACTTATGGGAAAATGTCTTTGCAGACCCCCAATATGCTGAGCTGGAAATATACTAAGCCTTATCAGTACAGCATTGTTTTTAAAAGCAATAAAATCTTCATCAATGATCAGGGGAAAAAATCGTCTGTGGATGCGAAGAGCAAAACATTTGAAAAAATCAATAAACTGATTGTAGGAAGCTCAAACGGAACAATGTTCAATGATCCTGAGTTCACAGTAACGTATTTTAAGAATGGGAATTACAATATAGCGAAGTTTATTCCTAAAACATCCCAGCTGTTGAAATATATCAAACAGATTGAGCTGTATTTCCCAAAGAACCAGTCGGCCGTTTCACAGGTGAATATGACTGAGGCTTCCGGAGACACTACCAATATTGTTTTCAAAAATACCAAGATCAATGCTACCATTCCTGCGTCAGAGTTTTCTTTATAGCCTGATTCTGATCCTGGCTCTTTCCTGTAAAACTTATAAGCTTACTGATGTAAAGCCTGCCTCAACCTCTGAAAAAACGGTTGAAAATTTATACTTTTCTTCCGGTGAAGATTATGTCTACAAATGCCAGATGGATATCTATAAAAACCATGTGAGCGGAATTCTGATCATCAAAAAACTGAATGAAACAACGCACCGTGTTGCGTTAACTTCAGATTTTGGGAACAAACTTATTGATTTTGAAGTTTCTGAGAACGATTTCAAACTGAATTATGTACTTCCTGATCTGGATAAAAAAATAGTCATCAATTTCCTGAAAAACGATTTCCGTCAGCTTCTGAAAAGAAGATATCCGGTCAATGAAAGTTTTGAAAATGAGAATGCTAGAATCTACCTTTCAAAAATTGGCAACATGAGCTATTATCTTTTCTTCAGCAAAGAAAATGGCTTACTGAAAGAGATTGTTTACACGAAAAATAACAAGGAGAAAATCGATTTTACTTTTGATGCAAAAAAACCTATCTTCGCAGACAGCTTGAACCTGCAGCATAAGGATTTTAAGATCAACATAAAACTATTTCAAATAACCGAAACGGAATAATTTCTGCTCTCAAATCTATGGATATACCTGTTTTTTTGAAAAGAAATTGATTATACTTTAATCTTAAAAAATAAGATCATGCAAACCATTCTTACAGACTTTTATACTTTAACATCATACGATAAGGCAGAAGACGGAAAATTTACTGCTCATATTCATCTTAATAAAGACCACGATATTTTCAAAGGACATTTTCCTGGAAATCCCGTAACTCCCGGTGTTTGTATGATGCAGATCATTAAAGAACTCACTGAAGAATTTACAGGTTCGAAATTATTCCTGAAAACAGCTTCCAATGTAAAATTCATGGCGATTATCAATCCTTTTGAAACCCCTGATCTGGTTCTTCAGCTTGATATTACTGAAAATGAAGAAGATGTCAAAGTAAAAAACACAACTTCTTTTGGCGAGACTATTGCATTGAAAATGTCTGTAAGCTATAAAAAATAAGCATCATGAAACTAATCTTTTCATTCATCGCAGCATTTGTTTTTTTCTTTCAATCTGATCTTGAAACGCTGAGAAACAGCTATGCAAAAGCGAACGAATCCAATACCAATACAGCTAGCTTTATTGAAACTGCGGAAAAACAATCCGGTTCTGACGCTGTAACGGTTGGGTATAAAGCAGCGGCGAAGATTATGGAAGCCAAAATTGCCAAAAGCAACAGAAAATCTCTGGTAAAAACGGGAGCTACAAGCCTTGAAAGCGTTATCAAAAGTAATCCTAATAATGCAGAACTTCGTCTGATCAGAATGAGCGTTCAGGAAAATATTCCAAAGATTGTAGGATACCGTGGAAGTCTGAAGGATGATAAAGCTTTCCTGTTGAACAATTACAGCAAACAGAATACAGCATTAAAAGGCTATATCAAAAGGTTTGCAATGCAATCTAAAACCATGACAGAGACGGAAAGAGCCACTTTAAAATAAAAAAATGTTCCTTGCTGAAGTACAGAATGCTATTTCTGAAAAGAAGATATGCGTTTTAATACCTACCTACAATAATGAAAAAACTCTGAAAAGGGTGATTGACGGTGTTCTCGAGTACACCGAAAGTATTATTGTGGTTAATGATGGTTCTACAGATTCCACCCCTCAGATTCTTACTCAATATCCTCAGATTACTGTCATTTCCCTGCCGGAGAACAAAGGGAAAGGAAATGGCCTTAAAACAGGTTTCAGGGCAGCAAAGAATTCAGGATATGACTACGCTATCACGATTGATTCGGATGGACAGCATTATCCGGATGATATTCCGGTATTTGTAGAGGCTCTTCTTCAGGAAAAAGAGGATGTTCTTCTGATTGGGAACAGAAATATGTCTCAGGATGGTATTCCTAAGAAAAGCAGTTTCGGAAACCGTTTTTCCAATTTCTGGTTCTGGTTTGAAACCGGCATCAGACTGGAAGATACCCAATCGGGCTACAGGCTTTATCCTTTGCATAAAATTCCCAAGAAATATTTCACGCCTAAGTTTGAATTTGAAATTGAAATCATTGTAAGAACTGCGTGGAGGTATGTTCCCGTAAAAAATGTTCCTATTAAAGTGTTATACGATCCGAAGGAACGGGTTTCACATTTCAGACCTTTCAAAGATTTTACAAGGATCAGTATTCTGAATACAATTCTCGTGACGATTACCTTACTTTATATTATTCCGAGAAACTTTGTGAATAATTTCAAAAAAAAAAGCTTTAAAAGATTCATTCAGGAAGATGTCTTAGAAAGTGACGGTAGTAACCGTACAAAAGCATTTTCCATAGCTTTGGGAGTATTTATAGGTTTATCTCCTTTCTGGGGATTTCAGACCCTTCTGGTTATCAGTCTGTCTGTACTTTTCAAACTTAATAAAGTACTTGCCTTTGTAGCATCCAATGTAAGTCTTCCGCCTTTTATTCCCTTTATCATTGCTGCTTCTCTTTTTCTGGGAGCACCGTTTGTAAGTGGTGACAGTGATATTTTAAGTCAGGATTTGAATTTTGAACTGATTAAGAACAATCTTCTGCAATATATTATCGGGAGTTTTATCTTAAGCACTACACTTTCTGCGCTTACAGGGATAGCCTCTTTTCTGTTTTTGAATAAAGTAAGTCCGGAAAACAATTAAAAAAGCCCGGGACAATGTTCCAGGCTTATGAGAGCAATAATCTCATTGCAATTATTTCAGAATAAAATCTGCAAGGTCTTTTAAAAAGTGTTCATCCACCTTCCCTTTTGTTTCATAATCTTTTGGAGATGGTTTTCCGCTTCCGGCAATAAACAAGTGGCTTAATGCAGGATAAAACTTAAACACCGCTGTTTTATCATTTTTCAATGTTTCTTTCCAAAGATTAAAGTCTTTCCCTGTCACCTGATAATCTCTTCCCCCTTGTGCAAAAAACATGGGAGCTTTTACTTTTTTAACCTCATTAAGCTGATTGTAATCTTTTATATATTTCCAATAAGCAGCAGATTGTCCCAAAGGAAGTTCTGATGATGGTGAACTTATACTAAATTGAGATGAATTTAAAAAGGCTACCTTAGTTTTTACTTCCTGCACCGCCTCAGCAGGTACTTGAGTTGGATCTATAGCATGAAGATACTCATACTGTTCTACTAATAAATCCTGTAATGGTCTCGCATTCCCAGCCATAAAAACATATTTTGAAACCTGCGATTTTTCTGCAATTTTTGGCATCATATAAGCTCCCTGGCTATGTCCCAGAATAATAATCTGGTAGTCTTTGTAATAAGCATTCTTTTTAAAATAAAGAGCAGTATTTACCGCATCATTGATGGTTTCCTCTTCCACAGTAGATTTTTCATTAAATGTCTCAGGATAGGAATAGGTTCTTTTATCATATCGGTAGGAAGCAATTCCGTTGGCTAAAAGATATTCTGCAATGTCTTTAAACGGTTTGTTTTCTCCAATGGTTTCGTCTCTGTCATGCGCTCCGGAACCGTGAACGAAAATAACCAGCTTATTTTTATTGTTGGAGGGAGGAATCAACAGAGTTCCGTTCAGTTCAATGCCATCGCTTTTAATTTTTAGTGTGGTTTTCTCATCAGGCTTTTCAAATGATTTATGAGGAACCAGGAAGAAGCCCAGTAGTTTATTATTTTCTCCAAAAGTAAGCTGAACATCCAGTTTTGTTTTTTCAAATTCGGAATAGTAATAATAGGTGTTTCCTTCATTATTTACTTCAAGGATATTTTTCAAACCTCCAATCTGTCCCTGTAGCTGTTCCGTAACAGCTTTAAGCTGATCTACCGGAATTTGTCCTGCTACGGAAGGATCGAAATAAGAATGTGCTTTTTCTATATTCTTATCCACTAATAAAGCTTTGATGAAAGTATTTCCTATCTCTTTTCTGTCCTGAGAAAATGATAACAGAGCATATGCTGTAAAGAATAAGGTTAAGAGTTTTTTCATAATCTATTATTTATAAACCACATCGTAAAATGATAGCGGTGTCATCATGATGGTAACAAATATCGCAATAATTACCAGAGCTAACTGGGTGATATGGTATGTTTTTTCTTTTTCGTCCTCGTTGATTTCAAAAGTAAACTTTATTTTATCCGGTCTTCTGATGATCAGCCAGATAAAAATAAGAACAGCCAGATTCATCAGTACAGGAAACACCACAAATATTTTGCTTCCATCATTATCTTTCATATTTCCGTACCCGTGAATCGGGATAATGTCAGGTATAGAGCTGTAAACCGTACACAGGTATACTGAATGGCAGATGATAATGAGGAAAGGAATGCAGAAAAGCAGTTTTATATATTTGGGGATCATTTCAGTTTCTTTAAGGTTTTCTTCAGGGATTTTTCAACATTTTTTCTGTCGGGAATCGTTGTAATTTCTTTCGTCAGAGCTTTCTCAAACTCCATTTTTGCGTTTGAATATTCTTTTTTGCTAAAATAATATTTTCCTGACTGATAATAGACCAGCCAAAAATCTGGGTTCATAGATTCATAATAAGGTATGAAATCATCTGTCAACAATATATCTTTATTTTCCGCTGCCTTATTGATTTCTTTACCCAATATTTTAGACAGTTCATAATTTTGAAATTCTTCAGAATCGGCAAATGGATCTCTTGCGATATTCAAATCTGTTTTCGCCAGCAGACTTTGTGATAGTGGCTTACCGGAAAAAACCTCATTCAGGTCATAACAAACAAATTCTCCCAGCTGATAAGGATTGGAAGAAACCCAAACCAGTTTTTTCTGAGGGGAAAATATAACAGCATGGTGAGCGAGCAGCTGATTAAGCGCTTTTTCATTTCCATAACCGATACTTTCATCTTTTAAGCCGGATTTATTTCTTAAAATAGAAGCCATCTTTTGGGGAGTGATCTTTTTTTCTTCCTGCAAAAGCTCCTGAAGTTTTTCATAACGGTATTCTGAGTGGCTTTCTTCAATCTGTTTCTGATTTCTTTTGTCGTCCTTGTAAGTTTCAGACTGGAAATGATTGGTGCAAAGAATCTGGCTGGTATTCTGCACTCTGTACACTCCGAAATTTTTAGGTGAAACTTCAATAATGACTGCATTTTTATCTGCTGCACTGCCAACAAGAATAGATTCTGAAACGAAAACTTTTCTTTTTTTAGCAATAGCAATGGCTTCATCTATATTTTTGGCATACTGCAAAATTTCTCTTGTAACAAGGGAGATAGGCGTTTTTGCAGTCAGAGGGATTTTTGATTTTCCGGCGTTAATAGTCACCGTAATTCCTTCTTTATTCATTCCGGACACTACACCAATCATTCCCGGCCAGCTTACTGACATGTAGGGAATTCCTTCTTCCGGCTGAACAAATTCCACTAATTTATTTTTAGCAAAATCGTCTCCCACATAAAAGTCGAAATTTCTTCCAATCAACAAGTCTCCGTCTTCAGTATTTTCATTCCATACAGCAAGAGATGTACAGCCTACCATAGCAAGATCCTGCATGGCATGTCCGATATCATGAGCTCCGTGCAGGTAAAGGTTTCTTAAATATTTAGGAGCAATAAAGTCATACTGATCAGATGAATATTGTGACAAGCCATATAATTCTGCCTGATAGTCTTCTCTTACATTGAGATACATTTTTCTGTTGTACCATTTCAAAAAACCTCTTAACAGCCGCTGCTTGAATTTTGAAGGAACAAAACTTTCCACTTTTGAAAAGAAAATGCTTTCCTGTTTCTGCATCAGGCTTTGTGTCAGTGCTCCGTTATTATATCCTAATTGTAAAGGATTTCCCTGAATGTAAAGCTCCCAGAGCTGCTGTTTATTTTTGGTAAGGTAATTCTGATTATAGCTGAAAGTGCTGTCGTTGACTCTGGTAATTTTTGGAACCTCCAGAATATATTGTTTTACCTCAGGAATATGCCGGACAGATTTTGATATTCCACAGGATGCGAGGAAAAAACAGAGCGTGAGATAAAGAAAAGTTCTTTGAAAGGCTGTATAAATGATTTTAGTTTTTTTCACTTTATTTTTTATTAATCATTTGGGTCAGCCGCATATCTATGGTTTCTTTTCCAATCATTTCAGCACAGGTATTAAAGGCTCCGATCGTAACCCCTAAGATCCCATGCATATTCACAGATTGTCCCGTCAGAAAAAGATTGTCAATTTTGGTACGGGGAGAAACCATCGTTTTAAGAGGATTTTCCGAGCTTTTCATGTATCCGTACATATTTCCTTCAAAATTCCCGATATAGTCTCTGTATGATAAGGGAGAAGAAGTATATATTGTTTTGATGGCATGCCTTATGTTAGGGATTTTATGTTCCAGGGCATCAAGCATTTTTTCTGTTTTTTCCAGCTTAAATCTTGCATAGGCTGTTCCTCTCTCATGTTCATCGGCAACAGTATTGAACGTATTCTCCCATTCTTTTACCTCATCAAAATCCATATAAGAAATCGCGGTAAGGCTTTCTGCAAATTCAGGATGATGCTTAGAAGGAGTAGACGAAAGCATGTAAGTCTCCGGCCACACTTCTTTTCGGTACCGGAAGGCATTCCATACCAGGTCTTCTGATGAATAGTGGTATCTGTTATAATTAAAATTCGGAAGGTAATGAGGTTTTAAAACAATATAAATACTAAAGCATGATGAAACCGGTTTCCAGCTTAACACCCTGTTCAGAAAAGATTTTTTAAGTCTTTCTTCACCAATAAGTTTAATAGTGGAACGAATCTCAATATTTGAAATGAACTGTTTTGCGGCGTATTCTTTTCCTGTCTTTGTTTTTACAGAAGTTAGTGTATTATTTTCATTAAAAATGAATTCTGAAACTTCTGAATGCTTGTGTACTTCAGCTCCATATTCCCGAAGTTTTCTGATTAAAAGTTTAGAGATCTGGCTTCCTCCTCTCACGCATTTGTGAGCACTTTGGATATAAGAATTTACCGTCAAAGCATGCACATAAAAGGGAACATTCTCCGAGTCTCCGGCATATAAAAAATTCGAACCCAGTAAAACAGCCTGAAGCTTTTTGTTCTGGGTAACGGATTCGATAAATCTTTTGGTATTGAGGTGCAGTATTTCCTCGTTGTAACTGTCTTTTCCCACCACATGATACCTTGGAAACTGGCTGCATACGTATTGAATTTCTTCACAGTAGTTTTCAAGGTTTTCTTTTTCTTCGGGAAAATATTTGGATAGCTGCTCAACAAAATTCTGATAGCCTTGAGCGTGAGGATATTCTATTTCATCATCCCCAAAACTGATTTTGTCATAGCCGTCTTCATCCATCAGCTGAAGTTCAAGATCATTCATGATTTCCAGATAGGAAAAGAACTGATTTAAATTCTGCCCTTTGGATAAACCTCCCAGATAATGAACTCCTGTATCGAAGATAAGTTTATCTCTTGAAAAGGTCTGCAGATTTCCTCCATATTGGTTATTCTTCTCCAGAACGCATACTTTAAGACCTTCTTTCGCCAAAATAAGAGCTGAAACAAGACCTCCCAATCCACTGCCGATTACAAGTATGTCGTATGCTTTCTTCAAAAGAGAATGTGTTTTAAATAATTAAGAAACAGGGAATTTAAGATATTTAAAGCTTATTTGAGTAAAGTAAGCATAGAAATTTCATGGGTTCTCTTAAATCTCGGTATATCTTAATGGTTTTTAGTTTTTATTCGTTTTTTATGGGATAAAAATAGAAAAATTAATCAACATCGTCCCAAAAATCAAAATAATTAAACCATTGGAGCGGGTATTTTTTAACCATGGTTTCAAGATTCCGGACGTAAGATTGTAAAAGCCCTTGTGAATCGCGGTTTTTGATATTCTGTGCCACTCTTGCATACAGATGGTAATGAAGATTATCCTCTTTCATTACATAAACATATACTACCGGAACACCTAATCTTGAGGCAATCAAAAACGGACCAGCCGGAAATTTTGCACTTTTCCCAAGCAGTTCTGCCTCCAGATATTTGGATCCTTCGAAATAACGGTCTCCGGTAAAGCAGATAAGCTCATTATTGGATAAAGCCTGATTGATGTCAAAGATATGAGACATATCTTCTTTTACATAGATGAACTTGATGTTACTCTTTTTTACCGCAACACTTTCCAGATATTCCTTAATGACGGTAACTTCCTGATCTGTAGTGACCAGATTGATCTGACAGTCAAAATCAATATCTGCAAAAAAATGTTCAGCAATCTCAAAATTACCAATATGCGCACTGATGAGCACTCCTCCTTTTTTAGCAGCTAAAAGATTTCTGAGGTTTTCAATACCATCAAATTCATAGGTATATTTTTCTCTGAGTCCTGCAGAAATAGCGGTTTTATCAATCAGAACTTTTCCGAAAGTAAAATAGCTTTTAAAGATGGAAGCTTTGGATTTCCAGTATCCGTAATTCAGTCTTTTCTGAAAATAATAAAGAATGTATTGGTTACTTTTCTTCTGAAACAGCGAATAATAGGCGGCCACAAAATACAGCACCCCATATGAACTTCTGATCCCGATATTTCTAATACACCAGACGAATATTCTGTATCCGAGTACTGTTCCTTTAGATTTACCTTTCCACTTGTTCATAGATAGAATTTAATATAAGAGAGAACCAATGTAACAATACCTTTAAAGTGTCTGCGGGCAGATCACGGTGATATTATTACATTGGCCCATTGTATAGAATAAAGAATTACTCAATAACTAAGCGTTTTTTTCAGCAATCTTATGTTCAATCGTTGTATAGAAATCATCAAATGTTACCATTTTTTTGAAATCTGCTTCTCCTAATTTCACCCCGAAATTGGATTCGATCACGACTACCATGTCGATATAATCCAGGCTGTCTAAGCCCAGTGTATTTTTAAGGTTGGCATCGTTACTGATTTCGTCTCCGTCTACCTCGAATTCGTTGACAAGAAAATCATTAACAATAGCAACAATTTTTTCCCTTTCCATGTTTTTAATCAAATTTTTTAACTATTAGTGCAGAATTGGTTCCCCCAAACCCAAAAGAATTCGACAAAAATACATCAATTTTTTGATTTATTGTTTTTGCGACTAAATTTATCTTTTTTGCTTCATTATCAGGGTTTTCCAGATTGATATTGGGAGCAACAAAATCGTTCTGCATCATCAGAATGGAGTAGATAACTTCACTTGCACCTGCCATCCAGCATTCGTGTCCGGTCATAGATTTGGTAGAACTTACCGGAACTTCACTCCCGAAGATCTCATAAATGGCTTTTGCTTCGTTGGCATCACCAATCGGAGTAGAAGTTGCGTGAGCATTGATATAATCGATGTCTGAAGCTTTTAATCCTGACTGTTTTAAGGCTCTGTCCATTGCCAGAGCAGGTCCGTCCACATTAGGGGTTGAAATATGGCCTCCGTTTGAAGAGAAACCATACCCAATAATTTCGGCAATAATCGGAGCGCCTCTTCTTTGGGCAGATTCTAAGCTTTCAACAATCAGAGTGGCTGCACCTCCACTCGGAATCAATCCGTCTCTTTCTACATCGAAAGGTCTGGATGCTTTTGCAGGCTCATCTTCTCTGGCTGAGAACACTCCCAATCCGTCAAAGCTCGCCATGGAATATTTGTTGGTTTCCTGAGCTCCGCCGCAGATAATCATGTCCTGGAAACCATTTTTGATCATCATATAAGCCAGCCCCAATGAGTGTGAACCGCTTGCGCATGCTGCACTGATGGTGAGATTGATCCCTTTCAGTTTAAAAATCGTAGAAAGGTTCATCGTTACCGTTGAGTTCATTGATTTGAAGATCGCTCCCGATCCCATCAATGTTGTATCTTTCTTTTCCCTTGCAATATCGATAGATTCTACGACTGCCTGGGAAACGCTGTCATTTCCGTATAAGATTCCCACTTCATGAGAATCTAAGAATTCTTCATCCAGATTCGCCTGTTTCAATGCATCAAGGGTAGCCAGATAAGCGTACTCACTTTCCTCTCCCATGCTGACACGCTGGCGTCTGTTCAGAAGGTTTTTCAGATCGGGCTTCGGAACAACTCCTGTAAGACCAGACCTGAAACCAAATTCTTTTCTGTCCTGATCTAAAACAATACCGGATTTTCCTTGATATAGGGATTCCCTGACCTCTTCTAAAGACGTCCCGATGCAGGAATAAATTCCCATTCCGGTAATTACAACCCTATTTTCCATGTTATGAATAAATTCCTCCGTTAATATTAATCACTTCTCCTGTTATGTATGAAGATTTTTTAGATGCTAAAAATGCGACAAGATCTGCTACTTCTTCTGCTTCTCCGAATCTGTTGGCCGGAATCATTGCTTTCAGTTCTTCTTCATTGAACTCCTGAGTCATATCTGTTTTGATGAAACCAGGCGCTACAGCATTTACGGTAACATTTCTCTTCGCAACTTCCTGAGCAAGAGCCTTTGTAGCTCCCACCAAAGCACCTTTTGCCGCAGAATAATTCGTCTGTCCGGCTGTTCCTTTTACTCCCGATACGGAAACCATATTGATGATTCTTCCGTATTTGTTACGAAGCAGCTTTTGAATAAAGAAATTGGTTACGTTAAAAAATCCGTCCAGACTTGTATTGATCACACTGTTCCAGTCTTCTTTCTGCATCCACATAAAAAGACCATCTCTTGTGATTCCGGCATTATTGACGATCACTTCTACCACCGCATCTGGATTTTTCTCCTGCCATTCCGTTAAAACAGATTGTGTTTCTTCGGTGTTTCCTACATCAAATTTAAGAATTTCTCCCGTTGCTCCAAGTTCTTCCACTTTAGCCAATGTTTCGTTGGCTGCGATTTCGTTTGAAGCGTAGTTGATAAGGATGTGATAGTTTTTCTCTTCAGCCAGTTTTATACAGATTGCTCTCCCGATCCCTCTGGAGCCACCTGTTACAATTGCACATTTCATGCGTTAGTGTTTATATCGTTTTAGTTTTTTAATTTTATGCTATCCCTTTCTTAGAAGACAATCCATAGCAGGCAATAGTTACATTCCTTTCAGGTATTTCTTTACTTCCTCCAGATACGGATACATGACCATATCGTCTGAGAATGCAGGAATAATTTTTCTGATTTCATCATACAGTTCTTTCGTAGATGATGAAACCTTATCCTGAAATCCAAGATATTCAACAGCCTGGATGATCGTAATAGCTTCAATGGACAATACCTCAAAGGCATTTTCAATTACTTTTCTGCAGATCACCGCAGCGTTTGTTCCCATACTAACGATATCCTGGTTATCGTTATTGTTGGGAATACTGTGAACATACATAGGGTTTGACAACATCTGGCTTTCCGCAGTGGTAGAAGTTGCTGTAAACTGTACACCCTGCATCCCGAAATTGAAACCTAATTTACCTAAATTCACAAAAGGAGGCAAAATTTCATTGATTTTCGAATTCAAAAGATAATTAAGCTGTCTTTCTGCAAGCATGGTCAGTTTGGTTACTACAATCTTAAGCTTGTCCATTTCCAGAGAGATATAATCGCCATGAAAGTTTCCTCCGTGATAAACATGTTGGTCTTCAACATTGATAATCGGGTTATCATTCGCTGAATTAATCTCATTCTCAAGAACTTTTTCTGTGTATTCCAACGTATCCAGTACCGGACCTAGAATCTGAGGAACACATCTTAATGAATAATATTCCTGCACTTTTTCCTTGAATACTTTTTCCTGTTCTTCAAAATGGGTATAAAGGTGATCTTCTCTTTTTCTGATCAGTTTACTGTCTGCCAGGTGAGCACGCATTCTTTCAGCTACTTTCTGCTGTCCGTAATGTTTTTTTGTCCCGTTCAATGCTGCAGAAAAATGGTCATCATAAGCCTGTACAATTTCATTGATGGCACAGGAAAGTCTTAGGGAAATATCTGTAAGCTGATTGGCTTTGTAAGCATTCACGATACCGATTCCTGACATCACGGAAGTTCCGTTCATCAAAGCAAGACCTTCACGGATCTCTACTTTTATCGGCTCTAATCCTTCTGTTTCAAAAACGTCTTTGGTAGATTTTCTTTCTCCTTTATAAAATACTTCTCCTTCTCCAATCAATACCAAAGCAAGATGAGCCAGCTGAACAAGGTCACCGCTTGCTCCTACTCCCCCATGCTCAAAGATCAACGGAGTAATATTTCTGTTGATCAGTTCCTGAAGCAGATAAATAACAGATTGATGCACTCCCGAATTCCCTAGTGACAAGGTATTCAGTCTTGCCAGCATACATGCTTTTACTTCTTCTGCAGGTAAAGGGTTTCCGATTCCTGAAGAATGGCTTCTGATAAGGTTGTACTGAAGCTGGTGTGTATCTTCATCACTGATTTTAAACTGAGCCATTGGCCCAAAACCGGTATTCACACCATATATTACTTTATTTTTTGAAAACTCTTTTAAAAACTGAAAACTTTTATCCACTCTTGACAAAAGTGATTCATCCAGTTCTATTTTTTCATTCTCAATGATAATTTTTTGAAAGTCTTTCAGTTCTAAAAAGTTATTTATTTTCATCAATTAAAAGTAATAGTTGATAATTTTGTAAAATATAATTATTTGTCACTAATTTTGCGGCAAAGATAAAAGTTATTATTAAAATAAAAAATCAAAGATGAGCAAAGAATTTGTTGACGTTCTTGTAATCGGAGCCGGACCTTCCGGATGCGTGTCTTCTTCGTACCTGAAGAACAATAACGTCAGCGTAAAAGTAGTCGAAAAGACACAATTCCCAAGACTGGTAGTTGGAGAAAGCTTAATTCCCAGAGTAATGGACCACTTTGATGAGGCAGGACTTTTCCCTGCATTAGACAAAATGGGCTTTGAAAAAAAGCTGGGAGCACGTTTCCTTCGCGGCGATGAAGTCTGCATTTTTGATTTCAGCAACAAATTCGGAGAGGGCTGGGACTGGACCTGGCAGGTTCCGAGAGCTGATTTTGATAATACTCTTGCTCAGGAGGTCATTAATAAAGGGATTGATCTTGAATTTGAAACCGAAGTTATTGACATTCAATTTGACGGAACAAATTCTGTGACTAAGGTAAGAAATAAAGATGGGAAAACGAAAGAGATCCATGCTAAGTTTGTGATTGATTCCAGCGGCTACGGAAGAGTATTACCTCGTCTGCTTGATCTTGAAAAACCTTCAAAACTTTCCCCTCACTCTGCGATTTTCTCTCATGTAAACGATATCAACAGAGCACCGGGAGAAGAAGGGACTTTAATTTCTTTTGACATCATTGAAACAGAAGTATGGCTTTGGGTAATTCCTTTTTCCAATGGAAATACCAGTGTAGGAATTGTAGGTCCTACTGAATATATCGACAGATTATCTGAAAACGGAGATGCTGCAGAAGCTTTAAGAAAGGCGATTTCTCTTTCTGATTATTATGTAAAACGTTTTGGGGATGTAGATTTCCTTTTTGAGCCTAAACATCTGAAAGATTATTCATGTTCGGTGAAAAGTTTATTCGGGGACGGATTTGCTTTAACAGGGAATGCTTCAGAATTCCTTGATCCGGTTTTCTCTTCAGGAATGGCTTTTGCCACAGAATCCGGAATGCTGGCCGCAAAATTGGCGTTAAGACAACTAAACGGAGAAAAAATTGACTGGCAGAAGGAATACTCAGATTATATCTTATATGGAGTGGATGTTTTCACCACCTATGTAAAAGAATGGTATACCGGAAATCTTCAGGAGTTATTTTTCCATCAACCGGAAAATCCTGATGTAAAGAAAAAGATCTGTGCAGTCTTAGCCGGATATGTCTGGAATAAAGACAATCCTTTTGTTAAAAAGCATGATACGGTGATTAAAAATCTTGCGAACCTGATCAAGCTAGAAAAACAGGAACAGCAAAATCAAGCATAGAAAAACGGTCTGAATTTTCAGACCGTTTTTGTTATTTCATAGATTTTTTAATTTCTCTTCCCAGATATCTTCCCGCTGATTCATATACTGTGGCGATTCTTCCATATTCCATAACTTCTTCCTTGCTTTGAATAAATTTATCAAATTTATTCAGCTGTACTTCAGCCAAAACCACCGAAGGATTACTGGCTTCCACCAGTTTTATATTTCCACTTAATTGTGCTTCCATCACGATCATTCCGCCATGCCATCCCGGGAAAAGCCATTTTGTATCTACAATTAAGGTATATTGAGCAGAACCATCCTTTTTGAATATAACATCTTTGTAGTATTTACCTAAACCTTTTGCAAAATAGTTGATATACTCTTCTTTTTTATATCGTTCCCATTCTCCGATCCATTGTTTCCATCCTTCTTTTCCTCTTTTCGGATTAGCTAGAACATCTTCTTTTCTGTTTTCGAGATATTGAGCTTCTGTAAAGTTTTCTTTCATAAACAATACATTATCAAATCTAAACTCAATATTCACTTCTTTCTGATCTTTTAAAGCCTGGAAATCTCCTGAAACAAGCTCCATTTTCCCCTGTCCGAAAGCCATTGTCATCATGATCAGAAATGTCAGTAATAATATTTTTTTCATAGATATTAGCTTTGCTATTTAAGTACTTAAAGATATTTACTTTTATTAATAATTGACTATAAAAAACGGTCTAAAAAAATCAAAATTTCCCTGTTCAAAGTTAATCTGATTTTGAGCAAAAGTTGCAATTGCCATTGCTACAAAGAATAGCAACAATAGTTTTTTCATAAGATATTAGTTTTTTTATTAAGTCTTTAAAGGTATTATAAAAAGCGAATTTTTACTCTCATTTACATTTAACTTTATCTTAAATCAATAAAAGTTATTGGCTTTCTGCTGTTGGGATTAAAAACCGTTTTAGACAAAATATCAAAATCTACGATTTCAATTTTCGGGCTTACTCTTAATTTTGCACGAAAATGATCTCTTACTTCATTCACAAAGCTGTCGTGCTCTTCTTCTGTACTCAGTTTAATGATAATTTCGTCAAGCCCGATTTCGTTAGCCTGGATAATGATCTGATAACATAATATTTTGTTGAAATCATTCAGAATATCGTTCATTGCAGGTGGATACAGCGTTGTTCCTTTGTATTTGATCATCTGTTGTTTTCTTCCTACTACAGGTCCTAACCTCATCGTATTTCTTCCACACTGGCACGGCTCATAGTGAGCTTTTACAAGATCTCCTGTTTTAAACCTCAACAAAGGAATAGCTTCTACTCCCAATGTTGTAATCGTCAGTTCACCACTTTCTCCTTCTTTTACCGGATTTCCTTCATCATCAAGAATTTCTGTAATGATGAGTTCCGGATGGTGATGTCCTCCGATTTGAAATTCACACTCTGTAAAAGCGGTACTCATTTCGGTAGACGCATAGGTAGAAAAGAGTTGGATATCCCACTTCTCCTTGATCTTCTGGGAAAGAATATTATCTGTAAAATCCTGATTTTTGATACTTTCTCCTATACACACAGCCCCGTAAACGCTGGAGTTTTTATAATCCAATCCCTGTTTTTCGGCAAAATCAATCATTTTCAGCAGAAAAGAAGGTACGGTAATCAGATATTTTGGTTTGTATCTGAAAATAGAATCCCACTGCAGTTCAGGAATTCCCGGTCCCATTCTCACCACGCTTGCCCCCATTTTTCTTAAACCAAGAAAATAAGCAAGCCCAGCCATAAACCTTTTATCTATGGTGGTAATCATCTGCACAACATCACCTTTCTGAATTCCTGCACAGGCAAAAGAGATTGCTTCATTGTACGCCAGTCTTTCAAGATCACTGTCAGACAATCCAAAAGTAACCGGATCTCCCAATGTTCCGGAAGTGGTGCTGTAATCAACAATTTTATCCGGCGGGATGCAGAAAAAATCATGATTAAACTGCTGAAGATCATTCTTTGTGGTGGTAGGAATCTTCTGAAGATCTTCCAACGTACGAATGTCAGCAATATTGATATTATTTTCTCTGAACAGTTTCTGATAAAAAGGGGAATGGGCTTTAAGGTAGGTCAATAGTTCATGAAGTTTTTCTTCCTGAAACAATTTGATTTCCTGAGCCCCTGCTTTCTCGATTGACGGATGAAATTCCAATGATTTTAATTTTTAAAAGGCAAATTTATCTAATTAAAATTAAAAGATTAAAAAGATTGAGACATTAAAGATTATTTATCTCTGAAATGTAAAGGTTTGCGTGTTGGTATTTCCTGCTGTATTGACTGTGGTTACTTTTAAAGTATGAGAACCGCTTCCTTTAGGACATTTTTCATCAAAAATGTAGACAAAATTATCTTTTACACGGGCAAAGCGCAGCCATTTCCCATCCAGTTCGGCACGGAATGAAATAATGTCTCCTGCTTTCGTTGTTCCTTTTAAAAGCAATGAACTGCTATTAACCAATGCTCCTTCTTTCCAAGCTGATGAAACAGATGGCAGGTTATTGTCTATTAAGAGTTTTGCGATACCCAATCTGTTGAATTTCCCTTCTGCCCAATCACCATTCCATTTCACCTTGACTACATTCTTATCACTGCCATAGTCAAGAAGAATAACGGCTTTATCTTTTTCCGTGCTCGTTAATTTTCTATTTGACTTTATTTTCAAAGTATATTCATCCTGAACAGGAATGTATGGACTATGCAAAACAATTGTATTTGAAACCGCATTCGGATCTATATCAGGTCTTTCATAGGCATTGAAATTTATGGCATCACACACTGCATTTTTGCTGAAATTAATCTCTGTATTTTCTGTGGTAATGGTTTTGGCTTCGCTAGCCATTATTGTTTTTGGCGTAGAAGATATTTTGTCTGAGGTCTTGCTTAACTGAAGTTTTGTTGTTAACCGGCTTGTGTTTCCTTTGACATCTTTCAGGACAATTTCAATGGTATGCACATTTTCATCCTGAAGATGGATAATTCCTGTTAAATCAGGAAGGCTGTAATTCCTGAGTTTCATTCCCGGTAAAGCTGAAAGATGCTGAATTGCTGTTTTATCCCTGATGAATTTAGTATAGTCTATACAGCCGTTGATGTAACGGGTATCATCATAATGTACTTTATCAATTTTAAAACTGTAAATCAACTTTCCATCCATTAATAACTCTGCATTATAAATCCCCAGATTAAACCTTTGATTGGCCTTATCTACAGCTTTAATGCCCAAACTTATTTCCGGAGAATTGACCTGAACGAGGTTAGAAGTATAAACATTCCCTACTTTTTTGACTGCTATTCCATTCGCTCCTGGTTCATAAGTACTGAAACGTCGGTCATACCAATACAGTCCGCTGATGATGGGCGCTATATTATCGGGAATAACAAAGCCAAAAAGTAAAGGATTAAGGCATTCCTCTGTTTTGGTATCTCTTATTTCGAAATGCAGATGTGGCCCAGCAGACCCTCCGGTATTTCCACTTAACGCAATTTGCTGTCCTTTTTCCACCGGAAACTGTCCGGGTTGAAAAGTAATGTCCTGTTCCCATTTTTCGTCTTTGTATTGTCTTTCCTTTACATATTCATCAAGTGCATTAAAATATTTGTTCAGGTGAGCATATACCGTTGTATAGCCATTGGGATGAGTAATGTACACTGCATTTCCAAATCCGTAGCGCTCTACTTTTATTCTGCTTACATAGCCGTCTGCTGCTGCAAGAACCGGTAAATTCTCCTGGCTATTGGTTCTCAGATCCAATCCCATATGAAAGTGATTCGTCCGGATAGCTCCAAAATTGGCTGCCAGCTGCATGGGAATATTGAGAGGATTCCTGAAATAATTCTGGGGATAATTATTTTGAGCTTCTACAATGCCCGTGTTGATAAAACAAACAAAAAGCATCAGGTGATAAAAGATTTTCATACAGCATTTGGGTTTATACGTCTAATTAAATATACGAATTTTTAAGTTATGCTTATTTTTTGACCGCAGATTTCACAGATTTTCACAGATGATTATGTTGTAGGTTTTGGCTCTAAAGCCATTGGATATATTTTTATTATTTAAATGGGCTTCCTTCAACTATGCTCAGGATAATAGCCCACTCCTATTGAATAAATTGCATAAATTTTTATATAAAAAACACCCAGAAAAATTCACGTATTGACCATTCATCATTCACTTTTTCTCACCTTTCCCATTTATATTTCTGAAATTGAACTTTTTAATAGAAATTACCTACATAAAACATATATTATAAACCGACAAATTTTAGTAAATTTGCAGACTTAATTAATCAACGATATTGAGATATTTACAATGAGCCAATTTAAAGAATACAAAAACCTCAACCTTATTGACGTAGCAGAGAATGTAGCGGAATTTTGGAAACAAAATAAAACTTTCAATAAGAGTGTTGAGATTCGTCAGGGAAATCCTGAGTTTGTTTTTTATGAAGGTCCGCCTTCAGCAAACGGTATGCCTGGAATTCACCACGTAATGGCAAGAGCATTGAAAGATATTTTCTGCCGTTACCAGACGCAAAACGGAAAGCAGGTTTTCCGTAAAGCAGGCTGGGATACGCATGGTCTTCCTGTGGAACTGGGTGTAGAAAAAGAGTTAGGAATCACGAAAGAAGATATTGGCAAAAAAATCTCTATTGAAGACTATAACAAAGCTTGCCGTGAAGCGGTAATGCGTTATACCGATGTATGGAATAACCTTACGGAGAAAATCGGATATTGGGTAGATCTTGATGATCCGTACATCACGTACAAGTCAAAATATATGGAAACCGTTTGGTGGTTATTGAAGCAGCTGCACAGCAAAGACCTGTTGTACAAAGGGTATACGATCCAGCCTTACTCACCAAAAGCAGGAACAGGACTTTCTTCTCACGAGCTGAATCAGCCCGGCACTTATCGTGATGTTTCGGACACAACGGTTGTAGCTCAGTTTAAAGTAAAGAAAGACTCTTCAGCATTGTTCAATGATGTTGATGGGGATGTTCATATCCTTGCATGGACGACAACTCCATGGACGCTTCCATCCAATACGGCTCTTACCGTAGGCAGAGATATTGAATATGTTGTAGTGAAAACCTTCAATCAATATACATTTGAACCTGTAACAGTAGTTTTATCAAGCGTTCTTTTACCTAAGGTTTTCGGTAAAAAATATGCAGAAGGTACAGATAAAGATTTTGCCAACTATACTCCGGAAACAAAAGTAATTCCTTTCAGAATACTCAAAGAATTCACAGGAGAAAAGCTTGTTGATACAAGATATGAGCAATTAGTTCCATGGTTTACGCCAAACGACAATCCTGAGAATGCATTCAGAGTAATCTTAGGGGATTTCGTAACCACTGAGGATGGTACAGGGATCGTTCACACGGCTCCTACTTTTGGTGCTGATGATGCAAGAGTAGCTAAAATGGCTCAGCCTGAGATCCCGCCAATGTTAGTAAAAGATGAAAATGACAATCTTGTACCATTGGTAGATTTACAGGGTAAATTCATCAAAGGAGAAAATGTTCCTGCCGTATTTTCCGGAACTTATATCAAAAATGAATACTATGATGAAGGAACTGCTCCTGAGAAATCATGGGATGTAGAACTTGCCATCTTATTGAAAACGGAGAACAAGGCTTTCAAAGTAGAAAAATATGTCCACTCTTATCCACACTGCTGGAGAACAGATAAGCCGGTATTGTACTATCCGCTTGATTCATGGTTTGTGAAAATGACCGCTGTAAAAGACAGACTGGTTAATTTAAACAAAGAAGTCAACTGGAAGCCAAAAGCTACCGGAGAAGGACGTTTTGCCAACTGGCTGGAAAATGTGAACGACTGGAATCTTTCCCGTTCAAGATATTGGGGTATTCCGTTGCCAATCTGGAGAACAGAGGATCTGAAAGAAGAAAAAATTATCGGTTCTGTAGAAGAATTATACAACGAAATCGAAAAATCAATTGCTGCTGGATTGATGACTGAAAACCCTTTCAAAGGTTTCATCATCGGAAATATGGCTGAGTCTAACTACGAACTTGTGGATCTTCACAAAAATGTAGTAGACAAAGTGGTATTGGTTTCTGATTCAGGAAAAGCAATGAAGCGTGAAAGCGACCTGATCGACGTTTGGTTCGATTCAGGTTCTATGCCTTATGCCCAGTTGCATTATCCTTTCGAAAACAAAGAATTAATCGACAATAATAAAGCATTCCCTGCTGATTTCATCGCAGAGGGTGTAGACCAGACGCGTGGATGGTTCTATACGCTTCACGCTATCGGAACGGCTGTGTTTGATTCTGTTGCTTATAAAAATGTAATGAGTAACGGTCTTGTTCTGGATAAGAACGGACAGAAGATGTCAAAACGTTTAGGAAATGCTGTCGATCCGTTCGAAACCCTTTCTGTATACGGACCGGATGCAACGCGTTGGTATATGATATCAAACGCAAATCCATGGGAAAACCTGAAGTTTGACATTGAAGGAATTGACGAGGTAAGAAGAAAGTTCTTCGGAACACTTTACAATACCTATTCATTCTTTGCTCTATATGCGAATGTGGATGGCTTCAAATATTCAGAAAAAGAAGTGGAGAACCGTCCTGAAATCGACAGATGGATCCTTTCTGAACTTAATCTTCTGATCAAGGAAGTAAAAGCTTTCTATGAGGATTACGAGCCAACAAGAGTAGCAAGGGCAATCAGCACATTTGTAAACGACAACCTGAGTAACTGGTATGTAAGACTATGCAGAAGACGTTTCTGGAAAGGAGATTATTCTGATGACAAGATCTCTGCTTACCAGACGTTATACACTTGTCTTGAAGTAGTAGCCAAATTATCTGCGCCTATTGCTCCGTTCTTTATGGATCAGCTGTATCAGGATTTGAACAGAGTAACAGGAAAAGAAAACTGTGAATCTGTACACCTTACAGACTTCCCGGTAGCTGATGAAAGCTTAATTGATCAGGATCTGGTGGAAAAAACGCATTTGGCACAGAACATTACAAGTATGGTTTTCTCGTTGAGAAAGAAAGAAAATGTAAAAGTTCGCCAGCCGTTACAAAAAGTATTGATTCCTGTATTGGATGCTAAAGCAGAAGAACAGATTCTTGCTGTAGCAGACTTAATCAAGCAGGAAGTCAACGTGAAAGAATTACAGTTAATTAATGCGGAAGAAGCATCTCACTTAATTGTAAAACAGATAAAACCTAACTTCAAAGCTCTTGGTCCTAAACTAGGAAAAGACATGAAAGTGGTGGGTGCCGAGATTGCAAATCTTACTGCAGAACAGATTACCGCTCTTGAAAAAGAAGGAAAACTGGATGTTCAGGGATATGAAATTACCCTTGATGATGTGGAAATTTCTACAAAAGATATCCCGGGATGGACCGTTACTTCCGATGGAAAAACAACTGTGGCATTAGATTTGACGTTAACCGATGAATTAAAATCTGAAGGTATCGCAAGAGAATTCATCAACAGGATTCAAAACCTGCGAAAAGATAAAGACTTTGAACTGACAGACAGAATTTCAATCACATTGGAAGAAAGTTCTCCTTTCCTGAATGAGATTAAGAAAAATGAGGAATATATTTCTTCCGAAGTCTTGTCAAATAAAATAGAAATTGTATCTTCACTTTCAAATTTTAACGAAATCGAAATAGATGAGGTTAATTTTAAGGTAAATGTTGAAAAAAATTAATCTATAGTTATTATATTTCAAATTCCATTTCATAATTTTATTAAAAAAGAGAAAGAATATGTCAGACGAAAGAGTAAGATACAGCGATGCTGATTTACAGGAATTTAAAGCGATCATTAAAGAAAAAATAGAAAAAGCAGAAAAAGATCTTCAGCTTATCAGAGAAAGTTTTATCAACGACCAGAATAACGGAACAGATGATACTTCTCCTACTTTCAAAGCTTTTGAGGAAGGAGCTGAAACGCTGAGTAAAGAGCAGAACTCTATTTTGGCAGGAAGACAGGAAAAATTCGTGCGTGATCTTAAAAATGCTTTGATCAGAATTGAAAATAAAACGTATGGTGTTTGCAGAGTAACAGGAAAACTGATTCCTAAGGAAAGACTTTTGGCCGTTCCTCACGCTACACTGAGCATCGAAGCGAAAAACATGCAAAAATAACCGTAAGGTTTGTAAAATAACATTGGGTTTATATCGTATTTACGGATACTTTATAAACCTAATTTTTAATGTATACCCATGAGCGAATTATTAATTTTGGGCCTCATCATCACCGCAGTTGTATTATTTTTCAACAAAGAATGGATCAAAAACAGATTCTTCCCTGATCAGAAAAAGAATTACACTATTGATGACCGATTCAATTCTGATAAACGGGAACGGGAGAAAGAAATCGACAGACTTTTGAGTAAGATGGGCAAAAACGGAGTGAATGATCTGTCTGAAAAAGACAGGAAAAGACTTGATGAACTGTCCAAAATGTAAAAAAATAAATATAAGAAATGGAATCTATCATAGTACATCCTAAAAATTCTATGGAGCTGAGTGCACTGAAAACTGTTCTGAAGGAAATGGGTATTAAATTTGAAAAAGCTCATGTTAAAAGCTCATTCAATGGACAGAAAGTGGTTAAGAAAGCAAGCGATAACAACAATATAAAGCCGGCATCAAAGCCCTCAAAACCTAAAGGACAGTAATGAAAAAGATCTTAGCAATAACATTTTTAGTGTTGTTCATTGACCAGGCTTCAAAAATTTATATCAAAACTCATTTTGAACTGAATGAGAGTATTCCTGTCATCAACGGTTTCTTTAACAAAACTTTTGTTGAAAACCCGGGAATGGCCTATGGATTTCACTTTGGAGGAATTATCGGAAAATATTTTCTGGTAATCCTGAGACTTTTCCTGATCGGAGGGATGATCTATATGTTCAAAAAATGGCTGAAAGAAGGAGCTTCTAATTATCTTTTAGTTCCAATGGCTGTCATTTTTGCCGGAGCTATCGGAAATCTTATTGACGGCATGTTCTATGGAATGATCTTCGACAGCGGAACTGTTTACGACGCCAGCACTGACCGATGGATTGGCTACGGCGGAATTTCCAAGCTTGTTCCTTTTGGACACGGATATTCCACCTTTATGAAAGGATGTGTAGTAGATATGCTTCATTTTCCTGTGGTAGACTGGTACGTTCCTGAAAGCTGGCCTTTGATAGGAGGAAAACATATTGAGTTCTTCAAATATATTTTCAATGTTGCCGATTCCGCCATCACGGTAGGTGCGGCATTCTTATTAATATTCAGAAAAAAAGCATTCCCGAACGGACTGGAGTTTTAAATATATATTTTTCGGATGAAAAAAATAATCAAAAATATTTTTAAACTTTTCCTGCTTCTTCTGGTTGCAGGAATTATTTTTATTGCCTGGGCAAATTACAGCATCAAAAAAGACAGCGCACCATTTGTTTCCTACACTATTGCTGATGTACCGGAATCAAAGACTGCATTATTACTGGGAACAGGGAAACTTCTGAGCAATGGAACTCCGAATGCTTATTTCTACAACAGAATTAAGGCTGCAAGTGATTTATACAAAAGCGGGAAAATACAATACATCATCGTTAGTGGTGATAACAGTACCAAAGATTATAATGAACCTGAAGATATGCAGCTGGCATTGATGCAGGAGGGAATTCCACAGGATAGAATTATTTTAGACCATGCCGGATTCAGAACGCTGGATTCTGTGGTGAGGGCAAAAGATATTTTCAGCCAGACAAAGCTGATTATTATCTCTCAGAAGTTCCACAATGAAAGGGCTGTTTTCCTGGCCAGAAAAAATGGTATGGAAGCCTTTGGATATAATGCTTCAGATGTGAATAAGTATGCAGGCTTAAAGACGAATTTGAGAGAGTACCTTGCAAAAGCTAAAGCCTACTGGGATCTTCTTTTTGGTGTGGAACCGAAATTTGGAGGAGAGAAGATTGCAATTCCTTAGTTTTTTAATCACGGATTGCGCAGATTTTCACAGATGATTGAGAAAAAACAGATTGATTATTTTGGATTGATAGGTTTTGGCTGAAGCCAATGAATGGATGTTGAATTTTAAGCTGGCCGGGTTTTCTTCGGCTCCGCTCAGAATTATAGCCCACCCCTATTGAATTTTAATAATAACCTTTTTACTTTTTACTTTTTACTTTTTACTTTTTACTTTTTACTTTTTACTTTTTACTTTTTTTATCCATTATTCCCGCCAAACCTCGTAAATTTGCTATTCATTAATTTTTAAATATAAATTTTAAACCAATGTCAAGAATTCTTACCGGCATTCAAGCCACCGGAACACCCCATCTTGGAAACTTATTGGGAGCTATTATTCCTGCTATTGAACTATCCAAGCAGGAAGGAAACGAATCATTTTTATTTATTGCGAATCTTCATTCACTTACCCAGATTAAAGACGCGCAGACTTTAAGACAAAATACCTACGAAATAGCTGCGGCTTGGCTTGCTTGTGGATTAGATACCGAAAAAACATATTTCTACAGACAAAGTGATATCGCTGAAACCTGTGAACTTTCTTGGCATTTATCATGTTTTTTTCCTTATCAAAGATTAACCTTGGCTCATTCATTTAAAGATAAGGCAGACAGACTTCAGGATGTGAATGCAGGTTTGTTTACTTACCCTATTCTGATGGCTGCAGATATTTTACTGTATGATGCAGAGATTGTACCTGTAGGAAAGGATCAGCTTCAGCATCTGGAAATTGCAAGAGATGTAGCTTCCAGGTTTAACAACCAAATGGGAGAAGTTCTTGTATTACCACAAGCGGAACTTCAGCAGGATACGAAATATGTTCCCGGAACAGATGGGCAGAAAATGTCTAAATCAAGAGGAAATATCATCAATATTTTCTTACCTGAAAAGGAACTGAAAAAACAGGTAATGAGTATTGAGTCTGATTCGAAATCCCTAGAGGAACCCAAGGATCCTGAAACGGATAAAACGTTCCAGATTTATCAGCTTATTGCTACCCCTGAACAGACTGAAGAATTAAGAGCAAAATATCTTGCCGGAAACTTCGGATACGGGCATGCTAAAAAAGAACTTTTAGATCTTATCCTGGTACGTTTTGAGAAAGAAAGAGAAATGTTTGCTTATTATATGAACAATCTTGATGAACTTGAGACAAAACTTCAGCAAGGAGCTGAAAAAACAAGAACTATCGCGCTGGAAACGCTGAAAAGAGTAAGAACAAGCTTAGGATTTTAATTCTGAGTTTTAAACATAAGAAGAGGCTGTCTCAAAAGTCAAACAATCTGGCTTTTGTCATTCTGACGAAGGAAGAATCTCATTGATAACCAAACATATGAGATTCTTCACTACATTTCATTTCGTTCAGAATGACACTTTTGAGACAGCCTCTTTTCTATTGATGTAAATTGTTACTTTTAATGGGTATTATTCTTTGTCAGGATAAAGTAATGCATCTGATCTCCATATTCATAACTAACATCCCAGCCAGGATATTGTTTGATAATGGTCTTAATGATAGACAATCCCAATCCGGTAGAGGTATGATCTGATCCTTGTTTATAAAAACGGTTAAAGATTCTTGACTGATCTAAAGACACAGGATTTCCGCTGTTTTGAAATGCGATTCTGTTATTTTCAATGATAATGTTCAGAGTTCCTTCTTCGTTGTTGTATTTTACGGCATTTTTAAGAAGATTAGACAACAAAATATCGGCAAGATCCTGATTGAAATCTGCAACAAATTTTCCTTTCTCAATAAGATTGACCTCTACTTTTTTAAAGGCAATAAAATCTTCATAATTCTGAACCAATTGAGCGACCATCCCGTTAAAATCAACATCAGAGGTTTTATTAAACTGGCTGTTTTCAATTTTGGAAAGCATTAATAAAGATTTGTTTAAGCCTACCATTCTTCTCAGATCATTCTTCACTTCAGTAAGGAAGATAAGATTATTTTTATCAAGATCGTGATTCTGGATCATCAGATCAATTTTATTAATCACGATAGCCAAAGGAGTCTGAAGCTCATGAGAAGCGTTTTCAATAAACTGTTTTTGCTGATAGAAAACCAATTCATTACGTTCAATCATTTCATTGATTTCCACATTTAATTCTTCAAATTCGGTGATCTTATAATTCTGCTTTTCCTGAGAAAAAGGAATTCCAAACTGATATTTCTTAAGCTTATCCAAAATCAGATAGAATGGTCTCATAGCCTTATTAAGCAGATATCCGTTAACAGCTACAATACTTATCACCAAAAGGATATAAAGAACAATCAGGGCTGTTGTGAGATCGTAAATCAATTCATCCTCTTCTACCGTTGATGTTCTGATAACAAGCCGCTGATGACCTTTGAACTGATCAATAAAGTCGGCCTCAAGAACCCGGTAAGGCTGATCTTTGTCATCATACTCCATATAGTACATCTTATTGTAAAGCCTGCTTTTATTTTGATAATCTGCAGCTTTGATAGGATTGATTTTAAATTCATTGAATCCAAACTCATTATTCTTCAACAGCTGGGGATTAAGATAAACCGCTTTAATAATCTGAATTTTTCTATCTCTTAAACCGTCATCCACATTATCATGCACTTCATCCAGGATATAGGCATAAAAAAGACCTGCCCACACTGCTATAATAAACAGCAGGATCATGATCAGATATTTTATCGTGTAATATTTTAATGAGGTTTTCATCAGATGAATTTATATCCTATTCCGTATACGGCCTGGAAATCTGCTTCTGCATTGAGGGTTTTCAGTTTTTTACGAAGATTTTTGATCTGGGAATAAATAAAATCCAGACTGTCTGCCTGATCGATATAATCTCCCCAGATTGCTTCTGCCAAAGTTGTTTTCTGTAAGGTTTTCTCCGGATGAATGACAAAATAATACAGAAGGTCATATTCTTTTCGGTTAAGAACAAGCTCATCATTCCCCACTTTCACTGTTCTGTTTTCCGGATCAATGCTGATATTTTTGTAACGGATGATGTTTTCGCCATCCTGATTTTTTCTTCTGATCACAGATTTGATTCTTGCCATCAGCTCTGCAAGATGGAAAGGTTTTGCAAGATAATCATCTGCTCCTATTTCCAGTCCGGCCACCTTATCGTCCACAGAGTCTTTGGCTGAAAGAATGATTACAGGGTCTTTCTTATGCATTTTTTTGATCTCTCTCAGAAGATCTATTCCGTTTCCGTCAGGCAGCATAATATCCAGCAAAATACAATCGTATTCATAGGAAATAATTTTGTCCAGCCCTCCACTGTAATTCTCCGCATATTCTACAATGAAATGTTCTGCTTCCAGGAACTTCTGTACGGTATCTTTCAGTTCGGGTTCATCTTCTACTATTAAAATCTTCATATTCTGGATCTGTATATTTTGCTACTTCATTAATGTATATCAAATATATGAAATTAAAAGCTGGAAGAATTGAAGAGGGAAGCTGGAAATTCTTCACACTACATCAATCTATGCAGTTTCATTCACTTCCTTCTTCCAGCCTCCGGCTTCCTTGCTTAACAAAACGCCCATCCGCATCAAAAACAAGGCATAAGCCATTCATCAGATTGATTTTATAGGCATTATATTTTTTCTCAATAGAATCAATTACGCTACCAGGGCGATACTTTGTCATAAATGACACCATATTTTTTCAAATCTTATCAGAAGAAATCTTTCTTCCGTTACTGTTTATCAAATTCCTGTTGACGATATTATTAATATTTAGTGTTTGTATTCGGTTACGTGTTAATCATCGATTCTTTTAAAGTTCCCATTTCTGTCGAATTCAAGCTCCAATCCATTGGAAAGTTCCGCTTTATAAGACCATCTTTTCTTTTCGATCTTGATGATATAAGTATTAGGAAAATTCTTTGTGCTGTAATTTCTTATGGATGCAGGAATGAAGCCGTAAGGAATTTTCTGATGTTTTCCATCTACTTCTTTCCAGTTTCCGTTGCTGTCGAACTCTATTTTCATTCCATTAGTAAGGTATGCTTTGTACTCATCTACTCCATAGATTTCCCTGTCTTCGATGGCTGAGTTTACAGGGATACCTTTAAAATGAGCTGCAAGAAAGTTTTTAGCTGTTTTGGGTAACTGATTAGCATGGATTGCTCTGTCCTGTGCAGAAATTAAGCCCCCAATTAATAAAAAAACAATGATTAATACTCCTGTGATTTTCTTTACATTTTTCATACTATTACATTTTTCTGTTATTATTATGGAGCAAAGTTCATGATCAATTTGGGAAAGAATTGGGAAAAATGATTTTGGTGGAAAATATTTAATTTAACCACAGATTGACACAGATGATCGCAGATGCTTTTATTGATTTCTGCAGTGCATTGAAAACAGAAAAGCCACTAAGGTGGTCTTAGTGGCTTTTTATCAAATTTAATGATCTGATATTATAAATACTCTTTAATCTGCTGAAGATGGGTAATGGCTTTTAAACCTTCTTTCTGCTTATCTTCTTTATATACATCAAAGAAAATTGCATCCATTCCGAAATCCGTAGCTCCCATGGCGTCTGCAATCCAGTCGTCACCAATCAGGATACTTTCTTCCTTTTTTGCATCGGAAAGGCTTAGTGAGTATTCAAAGATTCTAGGATTAGGTTTTCTTACTCCTACAGCATCTGCACTGGTAATGGTTTTAAAATAAGGGGCAATTCCGGAAAGTGAACATTTTCTTTCTGTCACTTCCTGAAATCCGTTGGAAATAATATGTAATGTATAATTCTTAGCTTTCAGATATTCCAAAACATCTTCAGCTCCTTCCACCAATTCGTTATAACTCACAATATTATCAAGGAAATTTTCTTCAAAATAAAGGGCAAGCTCTTTATCATCTACTCCAAAATGTTTAAATGAATCATAAAAACGGTGTTCTCTCAGGTACTCTTTGCCGATAATACCGTCTCTGATCTTTTCCCACAACTCTTCGTTGATATCGTAATATACAGAGTGAAACTCTTCAAAATCTATATGATACTTTGAAGTAATTTCCTGTTTTTCAAAAAGATCTTTGATGGTAAGATAGGCATTTCTGCGGTGATCCCAGAGTGTATTATCCAGGTCAAAAAAAACGTGCTGCATTTTCATACAGCACAAAGTTAATAATTTTAATTTTTTGTAATAGGATAATTTTTGCTCTTGCTTTTCACAACCTCAAGGCTTTTAGAAAAATTAAGCAAAAAATCAATGGTTTGTTTCTTAGGTTTCAAAGTTTTCACTTTTAAGGAGTCATTTTTTTTCATAAGCGAAGTATGTTTTCCTTAAAACGTGAAATTTCAGTAAATATTATCTATCTGGTTAATATTATGTTGTTGTCATCCATGATTTTTCTCAGGTTTATGAGTGCATATCTTACTCTGCCCAAAGTTGTATTAATGCTCATCTCTGTATGATCTGCGATTTCTTTGAAACTCAGACCATCAAAAAATCTCAGTTTAATTACCTCCTGCTGGTTTTGTGGTAAAAACTGTAACATCCTCAGCAAATCTTCCTGGATCTGATTGGTTACCAGCTGATCTTCAATATTTTCTGAAGGCTCTCTGATCAAATCAAAAATAGAATACTCATCTGTTTCAAAAGTAGTTTCTGAAACTTTGATATTCTTTGCTTTTGATCTGAAATGATCAATGATTAAATTGTGAGAAATTCTTTTTGCCCAAAGAATAAATTTACCTTCTTCGTTATAGCGCCCTTCTTTTAGCATTACAATAATCTTCATGAATGTATCCTGAAAGATATCATTAGCCAAATCTTCATCATTAATTTTGTAAAAAATGAATGTAAACAGTTCTCTCTGATGTCGATGAATAAGGGTTGACAACGCACCCTCGTCTCCTTTTTGGTAAAGGGAAATTAGTAAACTATCCGATTTTGATTTCATAACTCTTCTCAATATAAATATTTGCAGACAGACATTCTACCAGATATTTCTTCTGGCCTTTGCTGTATAAACAAAACAGTTCTAGAGTAGAGTCTCTTCTATAGGCGTTAGTACAATTATTATGATGTAAATATAATAATTTTTTAATAACTGTTAACCTATTATTAAATTTTATAGAGAAAAATCTAAAAAAAATCACTTAAACATATCATGAATGAAGACTGTAGGAATATTTAATGTAAAATTAACATTAAGCCCTTTCATTTCTTTTCCGTTCAGCCGGGTGTTTCCTATAGGAAAAGCATATCCACCTGTAAGATCCAGCATCCCGAATAAAGTAACTCCTATCTTAGGGGCAACATATTTATTGGTTCCTTCCACTCCGGCTAAAAAGTAATATGAGTGATAGAAATCCACGTTCTTTTCAAAATTAAGAAGTACATCTGCCTGCAGTTTAGGCATAATAGCAAATTTAGAATCTACAGAACCCATCATTGCAGAACCTCCCAATCTGTAAATTACGTCATCATTTTTAAGAAAAAGCAATTTACCTCCTACTTCTCCGAAACTCTGGTTCTGGTAAGTATATCCCACACTAATCATTTTATGCATGGTATATTGAGCTTTTGCTACTGTACTTAGTACAAACAGTGACAGGGCGGCAGCTACAGTCCGAAAATTCATCATCTTTCTATATTATTAAAGTGTAAAATTAAAAAAAACTGCCTTATCCAGAGATAAAGCAGTTCATTTATTATGGTTTAAAGAGAAATTAAATTCCAAAAGCGGTTTTAATCTCCTCTACTTTGTCAAGTTTTTCCCAGGTAAAAAATTCAAGACCTTTCAATGTAAGTTCGTTTTTATGTCCTTTATTGAAAGTTTTATCAGCTATATAATGCTCTTTACCCATGTGTCCGTAAGAAGCTGTTTCCTGATAAATAGGGTTTCTTAATTTTAAGTTCTGTTCGATAGCATAAGGTCTTAAATCAAAAATAGCAGAAACTTTTTTAGCAATATCCCCATCATGAATATCCACTTTTGCCGTTCCGTAAGTATTGATATATAAACCACAAGGTTCAGCTACCCCAATGGCGTAAGAAACCTGCACTAAAACTTCATCCGCTACTCCCGCAGCTACTAAATTTTTAGCAATATGTCTTGTTGCATATGCAGCACTTCTGTCAACTTTAGAAGGATCTTTTCCAGAGAAAGCACCACCACCGTGAGCTCCTTTACCTCCGTATGTATCAACGATGATTTTTCTACCCGTAAGACCTGTATCTCCGTGAGGTCCTCCGATTACAAATTTCCCGGTAGGATTGATGTGATATTTGATCTGATCGTTAAATAAGGCTTTGATTTCTTCAGTTTGCTGTG
This sequence comes from Chryseobacterium sp. CBTAP 102, assembly GCF_003201365.1. Lineage (NCBI taxonomy): Bacteria > Pseudomonadati > Bacteroidota > Flavobacteriia > Flavobacteriales > Weeksellaceae > Chryseobacterium > Chryseobacterium sp. CBTAP 102. The sequence goes on along the minus strand of NZ_QICX01000009.1, from coordinate 114,850 downwards.
CAACCACTCTTGGAACCAGAATATTTTTGATATCCTCACGGATTTTATTCAGCATTTCTTCTTCGCTTCCAAAGTCGTCATGTTGAGTAGAAACTACAATAGAATCAATTCTGATAGGCTTGTGATCATCAGAATACTCAATGGTTACCTGGCTTTTTGCATCCGGACGAAGATAAGTAATCTCCTTATTTTCTCTTCTGATAGCAGAAAGTTCTTTCAGAATCGTGTGGGCAAGATCCAATGCAAGAGGCATATAGTTAGCCGTCTCATTGGTAGCATACCCGAACATCATTCCCTGGTCTCCAGCTCCCTGTGCATTTGCTTTAGCCTCGAAAGACTCGTCATTTACCGCTCTGTCAACTCCCTGGTTGATATCAGGCGACTGTTCATGGATCGCAGAAATAACTCCGCAAGAATCTCCATTGAACATATACTCTCCTTTCGTGTATCCGATTCCGTTGATTACTTCTCTGGCAATAGTCTGTACAGCAAGGTAAGCATCTGATTTTACTTCTCCTGCCAATACCACCTGTCCGGTCGTTACAAGAGTTTCACATGCTACTTTTGAATCTTTATCATATGCTAAGAAATGGTCGATTAAAGCATCGGAAATTTGATCGGCAATTTTATCCGGATGTCCTTCTGAAACTGATTCAGATGTAAATAAATAAGACATATAATTCTTTTGTTTTTAAAGATTTAAATAGTGTTTGCGAAAAATATGAATGAAATTGCCCAGAAAAAAGAATACTGTTTTAGCATTTTTTTATAGAGGTTGCAATCAGGTCAAATTTTTCCTCGTAATAAACGTCAGCAAATTTAAGTACTATTTTCCTAATACTCAAAAATTTTGTTTATTAATTATACTTTTATTTAAATTGATGATTTCTATCACTTTAAAGCATTTCCATTACTGAGGCTTAATGCTTACAAATTCTTTCGGACTTTCGTGATAATTCAGCTTAAGTTCTAAAGAAGTTTTGATAGAGTGTGATAATTCATCAATAATTTTTTGTTTAAAAGTGGGTTTATAATAAATAATACTGATTTCTCTATAAGGGAAAGGCTTTTTGAATCTGAAAACATTTTTCTTCTGCTCTTCAGAAAGCTGGCTCAGCGCCAATTCCGGCAGAATACTGATTCCTCCTACTTTATCTACCATGTGTACCAACGTCTGGATATTGGAAGCTAAGAAATCCAGATTTTTAGGCTTCAGGGTATTTTCTTTCAGGTGGCAGATATTTTCAAACTGATTTCTCAGACAGTTTCCTTCTTCAAGCAGCCATACTTTCTCTACATTCAGATCTTCCGGAATGATGTAGGAATTCTTTTTATTAGCTTCAGTATTGGAGCTGTAAATCATCAGCTCTTCATTGAAAAGGAAATCCTGATAGAACTCATCAGCAGTATCGTAAGGAGTGGAAATAATTCCCGCATCCAACTCTCCTGCTTTTAAAGCTTTAATAATATTATCAGTTGTCATTTCTTTTACATTCATCTGAATCTTCGGATTATCCTCCAGAAATTTGAAAATCTCCGTTGGCAGAATGAAAGAAGAAACGGTAGGAATGATTCCCAGATTGATGGTACCTCCTAAAATATTATTCAAAAGGTTCGCTTTGTTCTTCAGCTCATTGACAGATTCGATAATTACCTTTGCCTGATCAATAATCTGAAGCCCTACATCCGTGGTACGAATCGGGTGAGTAGTTCTGTCGAAAACCTTTACATCCAGTTCATCTTCAAATTTCTGTATCATGGCACTTAACGTAGGTTGGGTAATAAAACACGCCTGAGCGGCCTTACCAAAATGTTTATACTTATCAACAGCGATAAGATACTCCAGTTGCTGAATGTTCATTTGATTAATATTATCTATTACAAAGATATAACGTTTTTGCTATTAGCAATTAAAAATTCAAGTAAATTTGATATTCACTACCTTTACATTTGGATTTAGAAAAAAGAAAAACATTTACAAATCATTAATAGATATGGATTCTAAAAAATTAACGTTAAGTAACGGATCACCTTATTATGAACATCAGGATTCACAGACGGTAGGACCAAGAGGACCGGTATTGCTGCAGGACTTTATTCTTCAGGAAAATCTTGCGCATTTCGTTAGGGAAAGAATTCCTGAAAGGATTGTGCATGCCAAAGGAAGCGGAGCGTACGGAACCTTCACCGTAACACATGACATCAGCCAGTACACGAAAGCAAAACTGTTTTCAAAAGTAGGGAACTCATGCAGAATGTTTGCAAGATTTTCTACAGTGGGAGGTGAAAAAGGAAGTGCAGATACTGCGAGAGACCCAAGAGGATTTGCCTTAAAATTTTACACTGAAGACGGGAACTGGGATCTTGTAGGAAACAATACTCCTGTATTCTTTATTAAGGATGCAAAAAAATTTCCGGATTTTATTCATACTCAGAAAAGAGTTCCGAAAACCAATTTAAAAAGCGCCACAATGATGTGGGATTTCTGGAGCCTAAACCCTGAATCACTTCATCAGGTTCTTATATTAATGTCAGACAGAGGAACTCCGTATGGCTACAGACATATGCATGGTTTCGGATCTCACACTTTCTCTATGATCAATGATAAAGATGAAAGAGTATGGGTGAAATTCCATTTTAAAACCAAGCAGGGAGTAAAAAACTTTACAGATGAAGAAGCGGTAAAAATGGCAGGAGAAAACCCGGACTTTGCACAGGAAGATCTTTGCAATGCTATTGAAAGCGGTAACTTCCCGAAATGGACATTATATATACAGATAATGACGGAGGAACAGGCAAAAGACTTCAGATGGAATCCGTTTGATGTAACCAAAGTATGGTTTCATGATAACTTCCCTCTGATTGAGGTAGGAGAAATGGAACTGAATGAAATACCCGTAAATTATTTTGCCCACGTGGAACAGTCTACCTTTTCACCAAGTAACTTAATTAACGGAATCAGTTTCTCACCGGACAAAATGCTTCAGGGAAGATTATTCTCATATCCTGACGCTCACCGTTACAGAGTAGGTGTCAATGCTCATCAGCTGGAAGTAAACAGATGTCCTTTTGCGGTGAACAATTACCAAAGAGATGGTTTTATGGCAGACTCAAGCCACTATCAGGATAAACCGAATTACCACCCGAACAGTTTTGATGACATCAAGCCGGATTCATCTTATAAAAACTACGAATATGAGCTAGACAGTGCTCATGTTGCCAGTTACAACAGAAATGACAACGACAGTGATCACTATACTCAACCGGGACTTTTATATTCAAAAGCAATGAATGCAGAGGAAAGAGATCATTTAATCAAAAATATTGTAGGCAGCATGAATGGTATAACCGGGCCGAAAAAAGACGAGATTATCAACCGGCAGCTATGTCACTTTTTCCGTGCTAACATTGAACTTGGCATGAAAGTGGCTTCTCAACTAAACGTCAATATTGATGCAAATATGATGAATCATTCCAAATAATCATTTTGAATGATAAATTAAAAAAAAGGAAAAAAAAAATAATATTTTTTCCTTTTTTTTGTAAAAAATTCATAATTTGCAAAGGATGATATTTTAAAGTGGAAAAATGAGTTACGAGAACATATTATTAAAAAAAGAAGATAAATTATCTATTATTACCATAAATAGACCTGAGAGTTTAAATGCTTTGAATGCAAAAACAATTCAGGAAATCAGTACCGCGCTTGATGAGCTTAACGCTGACACTTCATGCAGAGTAATTATTCTTACCGGAAGTGGCGAAAAATCTTTTGTCGCGGGAGCTGATATCAAGGAATTCAGTGACTTCGGACAGGAAAAAGCTGAAGAACTTGCAAGAAACGGACAAAATACATTGTTCAACAAAATTGAAAACATGTCTAAACCTGTCATAGCAGCCGTAAATGGTTTTGCATTAGGAGGAGGTTTAGAGCTTGCCATGGCATGCCACATCAGATATGCATCAGAGAATGCCAAATTAGGACTTCCTGAAGTAACTCTTGGATTAATTCCGGGATATGGAGGAACCCAGAGGCTTCCAAAGCTTGTAGGAAAAGGTATTGCCAATGAAATGATCTTCTCTGCCAAAATGATCCCTGCTCAAAAAGCAAAAGAGATCGGACTGGTAAATGAAGTATACCCTATAGAAGAATTATTAACCAAAACAAAAGAATTAGCAAATACGATTGCCAACAACTCACCGATGGCAATATCCAAGGCTATCAACGCCGTGAATTTATCTGACACGGAGAAAGGTTTTGAAACTGAAATCAAATATTTCGGAGAACTTTTTGAAATGGAAGATAAGAAAGAAGGAGTTACCGCGTTTCTAGAGAAGAGAAAGCCTAACTTCTAAATCTTTCTAAAAGATTTTAATCCAAATTATTTCGAAAAAAAACAATGCTGCGGTATGAATAAGTTTGATAAAGCTTATCTAAAAATGGCTCAGGAATGGGCAAAACTCTCCTACTGTAAGAGAAAACAGGTGGGGGCTCTTATCGTAAAAGATAGGATGATTATTTCAGATGGTTACAACGGAACTCCTTCGGGATTCGAAAACTGCTGTGAAGATGAAGAAGGAAAAACACACTGGTACGTATTGCATGCGGAGGCCAACGCTATATTAAAGCTGGCTGGCTCTACCCAATCTGCAAAAGGAGCAACGTTATATTTAACGCTCTCTCCCTGTAAAGAATGCAGCAAACTGATTCTGCAGGCAGGGATTACGAGACTGGTGTATATTAATGAGTATTCGGATGACGATGGAATATCGTTTCTGAGAAACCATAACATTGAAATAGAACAAATATCGGACTGTGAACTAAAAAAATAAGCACAAATGACTTGGGATGAAAAGATCAAAGATTTTGAAATATTTCTTCGTTTCGAAAGAAATTTTTCAGAAAACACACTCGACGCCTACGTTCGGGACATTAAGAAACTAAAAGATTACGCAGAAGAGGATCTGGAAAACGTCGGTCCAGACTCCATCGGTTACGAAAACCTGCAGGAATACATTTTCAATCTTTCCAAACAGAAATTCAGTGAGAGATCACAGGCAAGGTGGATATCTTCCATTAAAGCTTTCTTTAAATTTCTGCTTGAAGATGAATATCGTGAAGACAATCCTGCGGCGTTACTTGAAGGCCCTAAACTGGGATTATATTTACCTGATACATTAAGCCTCACTGATATTAACAAAATTATTGCGGCTATTGAGGTGAATACAGATATCGGGAAAAGAAACCACTCCATTATAGAGGTACTATATGGGTGCGGACTTCGGGTTTCCGAACTGATAGATCTTAAGATCTCCAATATCAACTTTAAAGAGCAATACATCAAGGTACACGGAAAAGGAAACAAAACCCGTTTTGTCCCTTTAGCTGATTATACCGCAGATTTGCTTGAAAGTTATATCAAAGAGGTACGTTCTAAAGGCAAAATCAATAAAAAATATGAAGATACTCTGTTTTTGAACAGCCGTGGGACATCTATGTCCAGAGTAATCGTATTTCTTATTATTAAAGAACTTACAGATAAAGCAGGGGTTAATAAAAAAATATCACCACACACCTTCAGACATTCATTTGCGACCCATTTATTACAGAATGGAGCAGATTTACGTTATATTCAGGAGATGCTGGGACATTCCAGTATCACAACAACGGAAATCTACACACATCTGAAAACAGAAGAATTAAGGGATGTTATTTTGAGTTATCACCCGAGAAATATTAATATTACTCAATGAAACTATTGAAATATTGCCCAAGCTGTGGCAAAGAGTCCTTACACTGGGATGGTGAAAAGAAATGGAGCTGTCCGGAATGCGGGTTTACTCTGTACAATAATGTGGCGGGCGCTGTAGCGGTTGTCATCAGATGTGGAGACGAAATTTATCTTACCAGAAGAAACAGAGATCCTAAAAAAGGGAAGCTGGATCTTGCGGGAGGATTTGTCGACCCTAAAGAAAGTGCGGAAGAAACCTGTAAAAGAGAACTTTTTGAAGAACTTCAGCTTGATATCGATATTTCTAATCTGAAATACCTTACGAGCCTTCCCAACATCTATCAATACAAAGAAATTGATTACAATACAATTGATCTCTTTTATGAATACAATGTTTCGGAAAAGTTTGAGGTAAGTCTTGAAATCTCCGAGATCTCGGAAGCGGTCTGGATTCCTTTACGGGATCTGGATCTTGAAGATATCGCTTTCGATTCTCAGAAGATATTTTTCGAGAGCTATGTAAAGAAATAATTTTTGTAAAATATTCTCCCGTAGATTTTGCATGTTAAGCAGATTGTATAACACAATTATCTGCCTGATTTTCAAAATCTGTGGGAGTTTTTTATGATAGAAACTAATACGTTTTAGTCTTCAGCATTTCTTCAAAATACTGAATCAGCAATGCTCTTTCTGCTTCTGAAAGATGAGCTTCCTTATGATAAACAATATAACCGGGCATCGGCATTGTTTTGGTCTGAATGGTCTGAATGGATTTAGTCAGCATATTCTCCTTCAAATCCTTATTATAATTTCCCCAGGTAGAAAAATTAAGATGTTCTCTGCCTTCATTCACATGGCTTTTTACGGACCATGAAATTGGTGCTATAAATGCATATTTCGGATAAACCGTTTCATTGGAGTGACAGTCATAACAGGCGTTTTTAAGCAGTGTTCTGATCTTTTCCGGTGATTTCCTTGTATCCACAAAGTTCACCTTTGTATCCACAGGCTGATTGGTCCTATCGATAGGAAAGAACTGAATCAGGGCAAATGCCACCAATGTCCAGAATACTATTTTCTTGGCGATCTTCATCAACTTACTTTACGGGCGTTAAAACAGCATTTTGAGATTTTAATTCTTTTTTAGCTTCTTGTTTCACTTCAGTCGGAGCTGGTGGTGTTTCCACTACAGGAGTTGCTACAGCGGGCGTAGTTCCTTTAGGATTATCAAGAGTTCTGGTATCCTTCAGATCCCAATCCTCTCTTGTTTCCCATAAACCTCTGACAATAACTTTCTTATAGAAAATATAGGCATCTTCAGCAAAAATATCATTGGCAAAATCGGCTTCATCCCAGTATTTATTCCCGTTATTATCCACCAGAATTCTCACGATATATTCTCCCGGTTTAAGGATATCAAATTTCACTTTATCTCCTTTTATGTACCTCTGATATGCAACCTTATCTGAAGAATCCAGCAGCTGAATCCAATAATTTGCCTCTGGTGCATTTGAAATGGAGAACTCAACACTTCCAAACTGGTCTATTTTGGCAACATTAAAATCGAAACGCTTAGATTGTGCATTTTTTGCATAGAAAGAAGATATCGTCTCTTTAGGTACAGTAAGCTCGTAACTTTTACCCATCTCAAAATCTGACTGAACCTGAATCTGGTATGGATTTGTTTCTGAAATTTTAGCAGTAAATGGTAAGGTTGTTAAACTATCTCCTTTAATCTTCAGTGTCCATTTTGAAGGATCTATTTTATCAACAATATAGTTGGAAGATATTTTAAAATCTGACTTCGGAGCTAATGATTCGCCCCCATTATCACTGTTGATGTCCATTGCATTCTTTTTATTGTATCTGTAAAATAAAGATACACTGTAAGCACTGTCTTTTTTCGGACCTTTATTATGTGTGAAAATGAGTTTTTCATTGGCTTCCTGTCCTACATTATCTTTTACAGCATCAAACCAGATTCTCACAGAGTCTGATTTCGGATTATGGGTTATTTTTACATCTTTCAGTTTTTCATTCAAAGACTGAACTTTTACATCATCAGGATTTCCTTCGAATGTCATCAAAACTCCTCCTGCAATTTCTTTCATTTCCTGATATTTCACAGGTTTTTTGGAAGGATACACCTTTAAATTCAGTCCTGAAATAGATTTCTCAAAATTGATCGGATCTTTCTGGAATCCAACTTTCTCTTTTCCCGGATCATACATAGAGTTTCCATTCTCGTCTTCAAAAGCAATAATTTTATATTTTCCAGGAGTCAGATAGTTTAATTCGTAATATCCATCTTCATCTACCTTGGTGATGTAGTAAGGCTTTTTCTTGTAATCCATTGTATCTTTTACCTGATACAATCCTACCACAAGTTTATTTTCAGTTGATGTATTTCCTGTTTTCTTTTTAGTATCCAGTGCATCCCTTATTTCACCGCTGATATAAAGGTCATCCAGTTTATCTCCTGTAGAAAAAGCAAAATTGAAATACCTTAATATATTGGATTCATTATTATCAACAATTGAGTTTCCAAAATTGAAGTTATAGGTTGTATTAGCCTGAAGGGTATCTGACCATTGAATCAGAACAAATTTATTAGCAATATTGGAAGGAAGAATCCTAGTTATCCCTTTGATAGGAGGTGAAATAATCAGGTTCTTATTGATATCCTTCAATGTCACATATTCATCAAAATCCAGACGGAGTTCACGAATATCTCTTTTGACATTAATTCTTGTTGTATCAATGTTTGAGCTTAAAAACTTCGGTGCCAGGGTATCCTTAGGCCCACCAACAGGCGATCCTACTCTTGCACACGAATGTACAAGAAAACAGATAACGAATAATAAAAGAAACCTTTTCATGAAAATGTTTAGGCAAAAGTAAACATTATTCTCCAAAAACTTCCTGTCCGGAATTCAAAGTATCTTTATTGTCATGCATAACGGTGTGAAGCTTCTCCTTCTGCAAAGGGAAATCCTCAAATAATCCGGATAATGCAAGCGCTGTATATACTTTGTTTGAGTATTTATTTCCAATAGCTACAATGGTAACCTTAGATTTTAAAAGATGGGCAAATACAGAGTTGGTACCATGCCACCATCCGTTGTGATAAGTAAGCTTTTCACCGTTATCGAATATTTTCATTCTGAATCCCAATCCGTAATTATTCATTCCGGCTTTTTCATTACTATAAGGAGTGAATACCATCTGCATGAGTTCCGGCTTCAGGAAATTTTTAGAAAACATTGCTTTTGAGAAGTTGTACAGATCTCTCGGCGTGGTGTACACATTTTTATCTCCATAAATCAAATCAAGTCTGTCTAAAGGATACAGCTTATTTCCTCCGTAATAAAAAGACTGTGATGCTGTAGGAATATCTTTTTCCTGGAAGATGTAAGTATTATTCATTTTCAACGGTGTGAAAACCATTTCTTTCATAGCCTGAGGAAAAGGAGTTTTGGTCACTTTCTCAATTAATAAGGCCAATAAAGCAAAGTTCGTATTGCAATACATAAATCCAGTATCCGTATCTCTTGCCAGATCTGGTTTATACTTGATGATCATATTCAATACATCCTCATTCGTAATAAATGGCTTGGAAAGTTCTGCCGGAGCAGGTTGTATCCTGGTAATAAAATATTCATATTTTGGAAGACCGCTTCTTTGATCCAATAAAGTCTGAACGGTAACATTCGGATAGGGAAACCCAGGAAAAAACTGAGTAAGGTGATCAGTCAGTTTTATTTTCCCGGCTTCTATCAGCTTCATCATGGCCATTGCCGTTAAGGTCTTCGAAACTGAAGCAACATGTAAAGGTGTATTTTTATCGATAGGCATCTGGTTTCCTTCTCTTCCGAAACCTCTGTAATTTTCATACAGGATTTCATCACCCTTCGCAACAAGAATTCCACCGCTAAGATCTCCTGCTTCCCATATTTTTTTGTAATACTGATCTATATAGCTAACGGTAGTTTGTCTGTTCAGGAGCTGCCCATCTCCTTTTGTGAAAATATCACCCAGATCTACATTTCCATAGTTGGGCAGGTTGGTTGTATTTTCTGTTGAAACTTCTTTAGCTTCAGCCTTTTTTTTACATGAAAATATCGATAAAAGAACAGTTAAGATAAGTACAAAATTACGCGTCGTCATGAGATTCAAAAATGAGCGGCAATTTAATAAAACTCAAAATAAATAATAAATATGAGGTGGATATTATGAATAATTTAACATAAATGAGTGGAAAGAACAAAAATATGAAAAGCAAATTCACACTTGTGTAATTCTTCTTTTCACTCTTTTATAACTTCTTAATCCAGTCTTAGCAATAAGATGCTACAATTTTATCTACAATAAACTGAGCCAATTTTTCTTTACTCTGATGCGTCCAACCAGCAATATGGGGCGTGACAATCGCTTTTTCTGATTCCAGAAGATATTTTAAATCTTCATTTTCTGATTCAATGTTCTCAAAAGAAGACTTTTCATATTCCAAAACATCCAGACAAGCGCCTTTGACCTTTCCTGATTTCAATCCTTCTACTAAACTTTTAGTTTCAACATTCTTACCTCTCGCTGTATTCACAAAATAGAAATCATTTTTCATTTCCGCAATGAATGTTTCATCAATAAGATAATGGGTTTCTGAAGTTAAAGGAATATGCAGGCTTAGAACCTCAGCAGATTGTTTTAATTCCTGCAATGAAACCTGTGTTGCATATTCATCTGAAAGACCAGGAAGTATATCATGGAAAATCACGTTACATCCGAATCCTGAAAGTCTTTTCGCGGTAGCTTTTCCCATATTTCCATATCCGATAAGCCCTACTGTTTTTCCCAACAATTCATCTCCTCTGTTTTCTTCACGCTTCCAGATCCCGTTTTTCACTTCCTGAGAAGCAATAAAAAGTCTGTTCATGATCACCAGCAGCATTCCCACAACGTGTTCTGCCACAGAATCTCTGTTTCCCTCCGGGGAATTGATCAGCTGAATTCCCAGTTTTTCGGCAACAGGAATGTCAATATTTTCCATTCCGGCACCTACTCTTGCGATGAACTTCAGGTTTTTACCTTTTTCGAGAAAATTCTGGTCTAATGGAATACGGCTTCTGATGATAATTCCATCATAATTTTCAATTTTCTCACAAACCTCATCATAAGCTGACGTGAAATCCTCTTCCAATATAAAGTTCTTAGCAAGCAGCTGATCAGTGATAAGAGGATGATTTTTATCTAAAAGAAGTATTTTCATTTTTATTCAAACACAAATGACACTAATTTATTTCACAAATAATACAAATCACAAGATACCGTTAATAACTCTTTTTACTCCGTTTTTAAACTGGATGGTATTGAAGTTGATCAACATCCCAAGTTTACAATTACTTAGGCGAAGGTAGGTAAGTATTTGCGCTAAGTGAATATCCTGTAATGATTCTATGGATTTTATTTCCAGCACAAATTTTTTCTCAATCAAAAAGTCAAGTCTATAGCCAACATCCATTTTAACCTCATCATAGATTAATGGCATCGGTTTTTGTCTTTCTACAAGAATATCATGCTTATTCAATTCATAAAACAAGCATTCTTCATAAGCACTTTCCAAAAGCCCTGGCCCTAATGCTTTATGAACTATATATCCAGCTTCGTAGACTATTTTTGATATATCATTTTCAGAAATATCCATTTTGGTTATTTTTTTCATCTGACTGAGCACAAACCATTTGTGAAAATTTGTGCCAACCATTTGTGTTTTTTGTGTTTTATTTCTTGTCTTTCTTAGACTCCTGTGGCTCCTGGAATAGTTTTTTAAGCTCTACAGATTCCAATGGTTTCATTCTTCCGGAAAGGATTAATGAAAGTTCTTTTCTACGGAATGCTGCTGCAAATCTTTCTTTTTCTTCCTCTGTTTCAGGAATCATTTCCGGAATAGGAATCGGACGGTTGAATTCATCCACCGCAACGAAAGTATAAATCCCAGCATTCGTATGAATCTTCTTCTGATTAATCGGGTCATCCAACCATACATCTACGTACACTTCCATGGAAGTAGAGAATGCTCTGGAAACTTTGGATTCCAATACCACGACTCCTCCTTCCGGAATCGGATGGTTGAAAGATACATGGTTTACAGAAGCTGTTACTACTCTTCTCTCACAGTGTCTTGCTGCAGAAATAGACGCACAACGGTCCATTTTTGCCAGAAGTTCACCACCGAAAAGGTTTCTTAAAGAGTTGGTTTCGTTCGGAAGAACGATATTGGTCATAATAGTCAGAGATTCTGACGCTTTTTTTATTTTTGCCATCTAGTCTTAGTGTTGTTTGGAACGGCCGGAGCGGGTTTCATTTCTTTTCCGACAGGTTTTACTAATGAATCTTTTTTCAAGGAATCTGAAACGGGGGTTTCCGGGGTATGTACCATCACTTTCACAGTATCTTTTACAATTCTGTGGGTAGAAGTCTGTACAGAAACATTATTGAAAGATTTTTTACCAAAGAGAAGTTCCTGCTGGGTAAACGCCAGGTATACAATTCCAAGAACAGGAATAATCAGAAGGAAAATCCAAAGAATTGTTTTTTTGAATTTAAAATCTTTTTCACGATTCACCGGGGTCTTCACTTTTTCTCCGTTATTGATATCTGAAAATCTGATTTCTTCCAATCCATAAAAGTCCGGACGTCCGGATTCTATTCTTTTTCCCTTGAAATGAGTGTGTCCTTCTTCAATAAAGACGGTTCCAAGGTTTTGAATTTCAAGAACCTGTTCGGCCTGAAGTCTTTTCTTCCAAAAATCAGTCTGAATTTTAAGATCGCTTCTTGAAGCTTCCAGAGACATCTGTTTTTGTTCTGCTATAAAAGCAGTAAGGTCTTCAGTCCTTACTTCATAATCTATTGCAAATTCAATCTGACTGGCCGGAGGTAAGATACTTCCGTTTTCAGAATTGATAATTGCCTTAGAATTTTTCAGTGAAAACACCCCAAAGCCTGGAACTGTGGCAGTTCCAAATTGTTTTAAGTATTCTAAAATATATGCTGAAATATTCATTTGGCAGCAAATTTATAACTTTTTCGGGACTTTTTGTAATATTTAACGGATATAAAAAAGACTGCCGGAGCAGTCTTTTAATTATTCTGTATTAAAACAGATATACCGTTGTTCAAACTGCTTTTTTTAAGCTTAAAAAGATCAAATCTGCTAAAAAGCAAAAAAGATATATTGGTCAATTATTGAATTTTCCAGCTCACACCAAACATAAAATTGGTTCCTGCCTGCGAAAAATAGTAAGGCTGTCCTTCATAAACAGAACCATTGTTGACGTATTTTTTGTTGAACAGGTTATTCACCAGTAGCTTTAATGCAATTTCGTTGTTAGCAATTTTAAATTGGTACTGCGCATTGAAATCTGTCAGGAAATAATCTTTAAGCTGCAGATTGGCATCCTCTGTGTTATCCAGATATTGTTTTCCAACATACTGATTCATTAAAGCAAACTGGAAATTTTTGGCAGGATTGAATCTCAGGCTTAGATTGGCAATTACATTCGGAGAAAATGAAATCTGGGTATTTCCAAGACTTTTAGGCACATCACCATTCTGAATATTAAAATCCTGATTTCTGTTCTGGCTTAATGTCACATTACCGGAAACTTCCCATTGTTTGGATAGTTTTGCCAAAGCCCCTATCTCAATCCCTCTTCTGTAGCTCTTCCCTGAGTTGGTTCTGATAAATGCTCCTACGTTATTCAATTCTCCATTCAAAACCAATTGATTCACATAATACATATAATAAACATTCGCTGTCAACGAAACAATTCCGAACTGTTTTTCAAAACCGGCTTCAATGTCATGAAGTTTTTCAGCTTTCACATCATTATTGGCCATCAGATCATCTCTGTTAGGTTCACGGTGAGCATGAGCGTATGAAAGAAATATTTTACCACCGTCAATTCTGTAATTCATACCGGCTTTTGGATTAAAGAACAGCCAGTTTTTACTTAAATCTGCTCCTTCATCATCACCAGCCATCAGAATTTTTGTATTGTAGTTTATTTTTCTAAGCTGCAAATCACCAAAGAATTCAAAATTATCCACTCTTAATAAAGCTTTTGCAAAACCCGACACTTCATTCTTTATTGAACGGTTTCTGTAATATTCGCTTTCGGCAATCTGTGGAAAAAACACACCGGTAACATTTCCATAGTGTCTTCCGTAATATTGATTCACAACAGCACCAAAGTTCAGATCCAGATTTTCAAATTTTCCGTACAATGTAGAAACCATTCCGTAGAAATCGTTATTCAGCCATTTTTTTCTGATAAAATCGGAATATTTTATGGTTTGTCCCCCTTCTGTTATATTGGGAAGGTTATATCTTGAAAAAGGATCTCCCTGCTTGTAGTTTTCATAATATCCTTTTCCTTTTGTATAGTGGAACGTGGTTTCCAGATTCCAGCGGTCACTGAATTTCTGTTCCCAAAGCAACTGATAATGATTCTGTCTGTAGTTATCCGTTTCATTATCATAGAAACTTACAATATTCTCCCAATTGGCATCATAGATCGCTCCGGAAATATTGAATTTCGGATCGGTTTCCCAGGTTTTACGGTCAATACCGTTCCATGCCTGATAGGTTTTCTCTTTTCCGCCAAAAGCCATTAAACGCAGCTTCGTATTTCCTTCTTCAAATAAAGCAGTGAAATTATAAGAATGCAAATTGGATGAAGCCCTGTCTATATAACCATCAGAGTGAATATGGGTATATCTTCCCATTACGGAAAGACGGTTTTTCCAGAACTTCCCCGAGCCTATTTCAGCTGAATATTTATAGGTATTAAATGATCCGTAGCTGTCGTCTGTTTTAAAATAAAACTTCTCTTCCGGATCTTTAGAAAGTACATTAATACTGGCTCCGAAGGCAGAAACCCCGTTATTGGAAGTTCCTACTCCTCTTTGGATAACAATCTGTGATGCAGAGCTTGTTAAATCCGGAACGTTGACAAAAAAGGTTCCCTGGCTTTCAGAATCGTTGTATGGAACACCATTCATCATAACATTGATGGCACTTCCCGAAACACCACGGATTCTGAAACCGGTATATCCTACTCCATTTCCGGCATCAGAAGTAGAAATAATGGAGGTTTGGTTTTTCAAAAGAATAGGAAGATCCTGTCCCAGATTTTTACTGTCCAGATCTTTCTGTACATTAATGATTTCCTTTGCTACCGGCAGCCTTTTGGTAAAGCTGACGGCTTCAATTTCCCTGACCTTTAATGAATCTTTATTCTGAGCCTGTATAAAAGCTGCAGCTCCTACCGTAAGCCCTAAAAAAAATAATCCTTTCATTCTATAAATCTTTAACATTTAATGAATAAAAGGGGTGATTACGAGATAATTGATAAATAGCAAATGATAATGAATGTTTATCGATCATTTATCGCTAATCATCTATCAATTATTTAAATGGTTCCCTAAACAGCATTACCTGTTCCAGGTTCATTGGGTATAATCTCAGCTTGTTAAAGCACCCCTTTATTTCAGCCGCAAAATTACAAAAAATATATGAATTGGAATTCGGGTTTCGAGGTACAGGATATTGGGTTACGAGATGCAAGATTCGGGGTCTTAGGTTACGAAGGGCATGGATGGCTACAGGAGGAAAGACACTATGGAAAATAGGAGTTATCAAATGAATCATTCATCATTCATCATTCATCATTCATCATTCATCATTAATAATTATTTAGTAAGTTTTATTGTTAGCGTCGATATAGTAGTAATTCGAGCCGTCTTTTGTCACTTCAAACATCTTCCCGAGTTTCCAGCTGAAATTTCGTTTAATATTGGAATATTCAAACGGAATGATAATCCTGTTATTAACATCAATGATTCCGAATTTATCATTATTGGAAGCTACAATCATTGGATTAGCGACATCATCACCTTCAAGAATGAACAGATACTGATATTGAGGATAGATCTGAAATTGTCTGTAATCTGCTGCATTTACAAATTTTGATTTTTCAATGATTCCGTAAAAACCATTGAGGATGTAAGCCTGAAATAGCTGTTGCTTATATTCTTCGAATTTACATTTTCCAAAATCGGTTTCTTTGAACTGATATACTCTCTTCCCAGACTGATCTATACGGTAAGAAATCATATTTTTCTCTACCGTGGCATAGTCTTTTGTTCCAAATTTTCTCACTTTTTCATTAGGTGAATTCAGAAGATTGCAGTCTTCATAAAAAAATACGGCAATATGATATTCCGGCTGAATAATAAATTTCCCGTTCTGATTGACATACCCGAACTGATCTCCTTTCTTCTTGGGAATCAAAACAGGAAGTTCTTTATTAATCACTACAAGATCAGCATTAGGTTTGCTGGCTGAAAGTGTTTTTTTAATGGTAGTTTTCGTTCCTTTTTTCGTGGGATCTTTCTTCACAGATTGGGTCTGTGAGAAAACGAAAATCGAAATGAAAACACATAAAACATTCAGGATATTTTTCATATTCTCCATTTGGGTACAAAAATACGACCAAAAATAGATATTATAAAAATCATATTTATAAACAATCTAAATAATTTAATTCTTATAAAATTGTAAAATTTCGTAATTTTGGAAACATTTTGAATTGTTTGATAATTTTAAAAAACTTTTGAAAAAGTGTAGATTATGCTGACTTTATTCGGTTAATGTTGCATCAAAATGCGAGAACTCAAAATGTCATTAATTGTATTTATACACACCGGTAAAGAAAAAGCAGGCCTGCCTTTAATTTTGAAAGACCTTCTATTATGAGTATTTATAAGGATTACATCAAAGAGATTGAAGAAAGAAAAACCCAGGGGCTTCATCCAAAGCCAATTGATAGTGCTGAATTACTAAGCGAAATCATTACGCAAATTAAAGATTCAGGTAATGCTGACCGGACAGATTCTCTTCAATTTTTCATTTATAACACGCTACCCGGAACAACAAGTGCAGCGGGAGTAAAAGCCAAATTTTTAAAAGAAATTATTCTGGGTGAATCCGTAGTAGAAGAAATTCCCCCGGCTTTCGCCTTTGAACTATTGTCTCATATGAAAGGCGGACCTTCCATTGAGGTGCTGCTGGACCTTGCTTTAGGTAGTGATGCAGCTATTGCTCAAGAAGCTGCCAATGTTCTTAAAACTCAGGTTTTCCTTTATGAAGCAGATACTAACCGTCTGAAAGAAGCATTCAACAGCGGTAACGAAATTGCAAAAGAAATCATTGAAAGCTACGCTAAAGCTGAATTCTTCACTAAACTTCCTGAAGTGGCTGAAGAAATCAAAGTAGTTACCTATATCGCTGGTGAAGGAGACATCTCTACAGATTTACTTTCTCCGGGTAACCAGGCTCACTCAAGATCAGACCGCGAACTTCACGGTAAATGTATGATCACTCCTGAGGCTCAGGAAGAGATCAAAGCTTTACAGGCAAAACATCCTGATGCAAGCGTTATGCTTATCGCAGAAAAAGGAACAATGGGAGTAGGCTCATCAAGAATGTCCGGAGTAAACAACGTTGCACTTTGGACAGGAAAGCAGGCTAGTCCATATGTGCCATTCGTAAACATTGCTCCCATTGTAGGAGGAACAAACGGTATTTCTCCAATCTTCCTTACTACAGTAGACGTTACCGGAGGTATTGGTATCGACCTTAAAAACTGGGTAAAGAAAGTTGACGAAAACGGAAATCCAATTCGTAATGAAAATGGTGATATCGTTCTTGAAGAAGCATATTCAGTAGCAACAGGAACTGTTTTAACGATTAATACAAAAGAAAAGAAATTATATAACGGCGATCAAGAATTGATCGACCTTAGCAAATCTTTCACTCCGCAAAAGATGGAATTCATCAAAGCGGGAGGATCTTACGCGATTGTATTTGGTAAGAAACTGCAGACATTTGCCGCTCAGCTTTTAGGAATTGAGACGCCAGCAGTTTTTGCTCCTTCAAAAGAAATTTCTCATGAAGGACAGGGGCTTACCGCTGTAGAAAAGATTTTCAACAGAAATGCTGTAGGAACTACACCAGGAAAAGTTCTGCACGCCGGATCAGACGTTCGTGTAAAAGTTAATATCGTAGGTTCACAGGATACCACAGGTCTTATGACTGCTCAGGAGCTTGAATCTATGGCTGCAACTGTAATCTCCCCTACTGTAGACGGAGCTTACCAGTCAGGATGTCACACGGCTTCAGTTTGGGATAAAAAAGCTCAGGCTAACATTCCTAAGCTAATGAAGTTCATGAACGAGTTCGGTCTGATTACAGCCCGCGACCCGAAAGGTGAATACCACGCAATGACTGACGTTATCCACAAAGTTCTTAACGACATCACTGTAGACGAGTGGGCTATTATTATTGGTGGAGATTCTCACACAAGAATGTCTAAAGGAGTAGCTTTCGGAGCTGACTCAGGAACGGTTGCACTTGCATTAGCTACTGGAGAAGCTTCAATGCCAATTCCGGAATCGGTGAAAGTAACCTTCAAAGGAAACATGAAAGAACATATGGATTTCCGTGATGTGGTTCATGCAACACAGGCTCAGATGTTGAAGCAGTTTGGAGGAGAAAACGTATTCCAGGGTAGAATCATTGAGGTTCACATCGGAACACTTCCTGCTGACCAGGCATTTACCTTTACAGACTGGACTGCCGAAATGAAAGCAAAAGCTTCTATCAACATTTCTGAAGATAATACACTGATCGAATCACTGGAAATTGCAAAAGGCAGAATTCAGATCATGATCGACAAGGGTATGGATAACCACAATAAAGTTCTTCAGGGATTAATCGACAAAGCCAATAAGAGAATTGAAGAAATCAGATCAGGGGAAAAACCTGCTTTAACTCCGGATTCAAACGCTAAATATTACGCTGAAGTAGTTGTAGATCTCGATGTAATTGTAGAACCTATGATTGCTGACCCGGATGTAAACAACGACGACGTGTCTAAGAGATATACTCACGATACCATCAGAGATCTTTCTTACTATGGTGGTGAGAAAAAAGTAGACCTTGGTTTCGTAGGATCCTGTATGGTCCACAAAGGAGACCTTAAGATTGTTTCTCAGATGCTTAGAAACATTGAAAAACAACAAGGCAAGGTAGAATTCAGCGCTCCTCTTGTAGTAGCAGCCCCTACTTACAACATCATTGATGAGTTAAAGGCAGAAGGAGACTGGGAATTATTAGAAAAATATTCAGCTTTTGAATTTGATGATAACGCTCCAAAAGGAGAAGCTCGTGTTGAATACAAAAACGTAATGTACCTTGAGCGTCCCGGATGTAACCTTTGTATGGGTAACCAGGAAAAAGCAGCTAAAGGAGATACTGTTTTAGCAACATCTACCCGTCTTTTCCAGGGAAGAGTAGTGGAAGATTCTGAACGTAAAAAAGGAGAATCTCTGCTTGCTTCAACTCCGGTGGTTGTTCTTTCTGCAATTATCGGAAGAATTCCTAGCATTGATGAGTACAAAGCTGCAGTAGAAGGAATTGACCTTACTACTTTTGTTCCTTCTATTAAAGAATTGACAAGTACAAGTGCTCACTAAAAGATATTGATAAATACGTCGCAAGACTATTAAAAACTATACAACTGGAAGATTTTGGTCCTTAAGGATTTAAAATCTTCCAGTTTTTTGTTTAGAACGTTTCTATTTTAAGATAGTTACGTTTTTTTTTCGATAAAATCCGGAAAATAAATTCAATTTTTTCTTAAATTGAAAGTTATAAAATCTATTGATTTTGAATCCTGAAAAACTCCTTTTTATAGATTACAGGAACGTTTTTTGATGCATGGATAAATGATTTTTCTTTTTCAACACAGAGAAAGAAGCATTAACAGAACAAGAACAAAACTAAAATACGATATGACTTTTGATATTGATATGATCAAAAAGGTGTATGAACGTTACCCTGAAAGAATTGCAGCAGCAAGACAAATCGTGGGCAAACCTCTTACCCTTTCAGAAAAAATTCTTTACACCCACCTTTGGGAAGGAAATGCCACACAGGCATATGAAAGAGGAAACTCTTATGTAGACTTTGCACCAGACAGGGTTGCTATGCAGGATGCCACTGCACAGATGGCTCTGTTACAGTTCATGCAGGCAGGAAAAGCTAAAGTAGCGGTTCCATCAACAGCACACGCGGATCACCTGATCCAGGCGAAAGTAGGTGCTGACAAAGATTTACAGGAAGGAATCAACAAAAACTCCGAAGTATTCAACTTCTTAAGTTCTGTATGTGATAAATACGGAATCGGATTCTGGAAACCAGGTGCAGGTATCATTCACCAGGTTGTACTGGAAAATTATGCCTTCCCTGGAGGAATGATGATTGGTACGGACTCTCACACGGTAAACGCAGGAGGATTAGGAATGGTAGCTATTGGCGTAGGAGGAGCTGATGCCGTAGACGTAATGGCAGGAATGGCCTGGGAGCTTAAAATGCCAAAACTTATCGGGGTTAAATTAACCGGTAAAATGAACGGATGGACTTCTGCAAAAGACGTTATCTTAAAAGTAGCAGGGATCCTTACGGTAAAAGGAGGTACAGGATGCATCGTAGAATATTTCGGTGAAGGGGCAGAATCTCTTTCTGCAACCGGTAAAGGAACTATCTGCAACATGGGTGCTGAAATCGGAGCTACAACGTCTACTTTCGGATATGATGATTCTATGAGAAGATATCTTTCCGCAACAGGAAGACAGGACGTAGTAGATGCCGCTGATAAAATTGCTGAACATTTAACAGGTGATGCTGAAGTATATGCCAATCCTGAACAATATTTCGATCAATTAATAGAAATCAACCTTTCTGAACTGACTCCTCACCTGAACGGACCTTTTACTCCGGACTTAGCAACTCCGGTTGCTGAATTCAGAGCTAAAGCTGAAGCAAACGGATGGCCGTTAGAAGTGGAATGGGCGCTTATAGGCTCTTGTACCAACTCTTCTTATGAAGATTTATCAAGAGCGGCTTCTATTGTGGAAGATGCAGTATCAAAAGGAGTAAAACCTAAGGCCATTTTAGGTATCAACCCTGGTTCTGAACAGGTAAAATTCACAGCAGAAAGAGACGGTTTCTTAGATTCTTTCAGAAAATTTGAAAACGCAAGAATCTTTACCAATGCTTGTGGACCATGTATCGGGCAATGGGACAGAGAAGGTGCGGAAAAAGGAGAGAAAAACTCTATTATCCATTCTTTCAACAGAAACTTTGCAAAAAGAGCTGACGGTAACCCGAATACTCATGCATTCGTAGCTTCTCCGGAAATGGTAGCTGCTGTAGCAATTTCAGGCAGACTGGACTTTAACCCGATTACGGATACTTTAACGAACGAAGCAGGTGAACAGGTAAAACTTAATGAGCCTAGAGGTTTCGAACTCCCTTCAAAAGGATTTGCTGTAGATGATAACGGATATCAGGCACCATCAGAAGATGGTTCAAGCGTTGTTGTTAATGTAAGCCCAACTTCAGACAGACTTCAGTTATTGGAAGAATTCCCTGCATGGGATGGTAAAAACATTACCGGAGCAAGAGTATTGATCAAAGCTTTCGGAAAATGTACTACCGACCACATTTCTATGGCTGGACCCTGGCTGAAGTACAGAGGTCACCTTGACAATATTTCAAACAACATGTTGATCGGAGCGGTGAATGCTTACAACATGGAAACCAATAAAGTTAAAAACGAATTAACCGGTGAATACGGTGAAGTTCCGGCTGTACAAAGAGCTTATAAAGCGGCTGGTATTCCAACAATTGTTGTAGGAGACCAGAACTATGGCGAAGGTTCTTCAAGAGAACACGCTGCCATGGAACCAAGACATCTTGGTGTGAAAGCTGTATTGGTAAAATCATTCGCGAGAATCCATGAAACCAACCTTAAGAAACAAGGAATGCTTGGGATCACTTTCGCTAATGAGGCTGACTATGACAAAATCCAGGAAGATGACACTGTTAACTTCT
This sequence comes from Chryseobacterium sp. CBTAP 102, assembly GCF_003201365.1. NCBI lineage: Bacteria > Pseudomonadati > Bacteroidota > Flavobacteriia > Flavobacteriales > Weeksellaceae > Chryseobacterium > Chryseobacterium sp. CBTAP 102. The sequence continues at coordinate 93,100 of NZ_QICX01000009.1, read as the reverse complement.
TAGATCTTGATCAGTTTGCGCCAGGAAAACAACTAACATTAGAGTTCGTTCATGCAGACGGAACAAAAGATATCATCATGGCCAACCACACTTACAACGATCAGCAGATTGACTGGTTTAAGGCTGGTTCTGCTCTGAACCTTATCAAACAACAGGAAAATTAAGATTAATTGTTAGATTAATTAATATAAAGGCGGCTTCAATAGAAGTCGTCTTTTTTATTACCCCTATTGAAATATTCTTTGGTAAACTTTGGTAAACATTCCAAACCTTACAGGTTTTAGAAACCTGTAAGGTTTAGCTCTCAAATGAATATCATGATATTCCATCACTTCAATCTATCCAGAAGACCTGCTCTATAGCTTTCTCCAATGGGAATTTCATACTCGGGAAAGTTCACTTTTTTAGCACCAATGCTTTTTATTTTATCCAAATTGATGATGAAAGATTTATGAACACGTACAAACCTCTCAGAGAGCTGAATTTCCATTGATTTAAGCGTATCCAGCACAATAAATTCCTCATTTTCCGTCCGGATATTGACATAGTCTTTGATACTTTCCACGTACAAAATCTCATGAAAACCAATACGATGTCTTTGTCCTGAGGATTTCACAAAGAAATATGAATTTTCCTCCTGAGGAAAAGAAAACCGTTCCTGCACCTTTAATGCACTCTTTTGAAATCTTTCAAATGAAATAGGTTTCAGCAGGTAATCCACAACATTATGTTCATATCCTTCCAAGGCATATTCTGAATAAGCCGTTGTTAAAATATATTTTTGATCAGGTCCTACAATCTTCATAAAATTGATTCCCGTAAGCTCCGGCATCTGAATATCTAAAAAGATAAGATCTGAATCGTTTTTCTGAAGATATTCCAAAGCCAAAATCGGGTTCTCTGTAGAAAATACCAGCTCAAGAAAAGGGAGTTTTTCTACATAATGCTCAAGAAGAGAGATTGCCAGTGGCTCGTCATCAACAATAATGCATTTTATCTTATTCATAGCGTAAATCAATTTTTAAGTCTACAATAAACTCTGTTTCCGAATCTCTGATCTCCAGCTGATGTTTAGGATACAATATTTCCAGTCTTTTTTTCACATTCTGAATTCCTATTCCGGAGACGGTATCTTTCATTCTCTGTGTTTTAAAATTGAAAAGATAAAAATGCAGCACTTTATCATGATCTGAGATTTTCATTTCAAAACCTTTATCACGAAAATCTCCATGTTTAAAGGCATTTTCAACAAAAGGAACCAACAGCATTGGCGAGATCTTAAGGCGAGGATACTGAATATTTTTTTCTATGAGCAACAGCTCAGGTTTTCTGATTCTAAGTTTCTCCAAGGCAATCAGGCTATCAATATATCCAATTTCCTTATCCAAAGGAATTGAATCTTTTTCAAGATCCTTTGTGCTGTATCTTAACAATTGTACCAGTTCTTCAATTGCTGGCAAGGCTTTGTCTGATTTCTGATAGACAAGAGAGTAGATATTATTTAATGAATTAAAAATAAAATGAGGATTGATCTGGGTTTTTAATGCCTGAAGCTCTGCCTGTTTCTTTTCAATCAGCAGCTGCTTTTTATCATTTTCGGCAACACCATATTTCTCTACGATCCACAGGATTCCTGCAATGAAAACAGTCAATGATGCATTGTAGATATTATCTGTCAAATAATATAAAAGTCCGGTATTTTTATTATAATTTCTGAATCCAAGTGTAATAGGAAGCAGCACTTCTTCTATTCCATACCGAATTACACCAAAGCTTAAAATAGAAATAAAAAAAACTAAAACAGCAGAATAAAGTTTCTCAAGATTTAATACTTTCGGAATAATAACCAGATACAAAAGATAAAAAGTAGAGATTTCTGTAATAAAATAAGTAAAGTTCAGCACATACGATTCAACCCCTCTTCGCTCAGGAAAAAAGAAATAAGGCGTAATGTTGTTTCCTATAAAATTGAAACTCCAATAAAAAATCTGAAGCCAGATAATTTGCTTTTTATTCATATTCAAATATAAATCTATACACCCACAATTCATCAAACCTTTTCGATAAAAACCTGTTTTTCTCCGACGAAGCTATTTTAATATGTATAATCTCAGGTTTCATCTAAACGCTATTTCCAATCGAAGCCTCTTCCTATACTTTTGTCATAGAAATTCAACATAAAGATCATTTAATCTGTCATTGATAACCTATGAAAAAGCATCTTTTATTTATAACCGCTCTTGTTTGCTCTTTTACAGCAGCACAAACAAAAGACACTGCGAACGTCAACAAAATTGAGGAAGTAACAATGAATGGCAAAAAAATTCTGGTACAGCGTAAAGTGGACCGCCTGGTTTATAATGTTCAGAATTCTATGCTTTCACAGGGAAGTTCGGGAACCGAGGTATTGGCTGGCACTCCTTTATTACAGGTGGATGAAAATAAAGGTCTTCTTTCTATTGCCGGAAAAAATGGAGTTTCTGTAATGGTGAATGATCGGATGCTTAATATTTCCGGAGCTGAACTGATCAATTATCTGAGAAACCTTCGTTCTGAAAACATATTGAAAATAGAAGTGATTACCACTCCACCTGCCAAATATGAAGCACAGGGAAACAGCGGAATCATTAATATTATCCTTAAAAAGAATCAGAATCTTGGATGGAACGGTTATCTGACGACCAGTTATGCTCAAAAAACATATGCCGGCTTCAGCAGTGTGGCAGGAGTGAATTATCAGAATGAAAAAATAAAAGCCTCTGTAAAAGTAATGGGCTATGACGGAGATAAAAGATCAGTAGAAAAATATAATATTATTGGCCAAAATTCTTCGGTCAGCAAGGATGACAGAAGGGATATGAATGACGGGCTCGGTCTGAATGCCAATTTTGATTATTCACTTTCTAAAAACTCCAATATCGGATTGGTATACGATATTACAAAGGGGCATACCAATATGGATATCAATTCAACACAAAGTTACTTTACAGATGGTACGCCTACTTTACAAACAGAGACGGATTCAAAGCATCGTTCTCCGTATACAACCCAAATGCTTAATCTGTATTTTGACCAGAAATTTGGAGAACATAAGCTAAGTTTTGGTGCCAATTATTATGGAAACCTTCCTGATACGGAGGTCAATTTTACCACAAGAAATGTTGCAGATAATTCAATGCAGACGGTAAGAAATCTTTCTGGTGTAGACTATAAAATCTATTCAGGGCAGGCTGATCTGACTTTAAATTTTAAAAAAATTCAGTTGGAAACCGGCGCTAAATACAGTCATTTTTCTAATAATTCTGACATCGGATATTTCAATTTCACCCATGGAAATTATATCATAGACCCTGCAAAGAGCAATCTTTTTGATTATAATGAAAAAAATTATGCCGCTTATGTCAGTGCCAGTAAAGATCTTGGTGAAAAATGGTCGGTGAAAGCAGGATTACGTTATGAATATTCACAAACTAATGGATTCTCTCCTACTACCCAGTCTAAATCCGAGAATAATTACGGAAAATTTTTCCCTACAGCCTATGTTTCCTATAAAGCCAGTCAGGATAACCAATTCAGTATTAACTATTCCAGAAGAATCAACCGTCCTTATTTCCGGGCTTTAGATCCGTTCCGATGGTATTCTAATCCTAATACGTATTATGCCGGAAACCCAAGTCTGCGGCCATCTTTCAATCACAACGTCGAATTCAATTATATTTTTAAAAATAAATTCTCAGCCAATCTTTATTATCAGAGAACAAAGAATAATTTTGACCAGATTTCCTTCCTGAACGGCATTGATCTTATCAGTACCTATGAAAACTATTACAACCAGAATATTTACGGGATCAATTTCAATTATACAGATACTTTTTTCAAAATCTGGGAAAGTAATATTTCAACCTCGTTCAGTTATAATGAAACACAGATTACAAGATTTAATCTGGTTCCTAAAAACGGTCAGTCATTTTATTATTCTCTCAACAATACATTCCAGCTGAACAAGGCTAAGACCTTCATGCTATTTGTCAATTACTGGCATAATCTTCCCTCGAGAGACGGCTCCGCTTCCATCAAAGGCAGAGCAAGTTTTGATGCGGGACTAAAAATGAGCTTTGTGGAAAAAGCCCTGCAGGTCAATCTTTCAGTGAGTGATATTTTTAAACAATCCGGCTTTAAAGCAGATATGTATTTTACAAATAATACACAATCATTCAATAACTATTGGGATGCACGAAGAATGACACTCAGTATCACCTACAATTTTGGGAATCAAAAAGTGAAATCGAACAAAAGAGCGATCAATTTTGAAGAAAAAGATCGAGCACAATAATAACTTATAGCAAGAATTCCTGTTATTACAGGGAATGGCCATTCGGCATTATTAAAAAGGCTTTTTACTTCTTCTGCAGAATATGATTTTATTGAATTTTCTTCATTGAAATAAAAAAATTACTGTGCTGATTGTAACAAAATTTGTTTTTCATCGTCTAACCGAATAGTAGTAAAAACATTATGAAAAAAACTATATTCACTTTATCTCTGGTAAGTTCTACGCTGGTTTTCTCTCAGGAAAAGAGCAATACAACTTCTAAAGAGAAACAAATTGAAGGTATTGTCATCACCAAAACTAAAAAAGCAGTTGAACAAAAGGCAGACCGTACTATTTTTGACTTTTCTGAACAACCTCAGCTGAATAACGGAAACGTTCTGGAAGGAATTAAAAAACTTCCTGGGCTTGTATCTACGGACATCGCAGGAATGATGTATCAGGGTAAAATGCTGGAAGTGTATTTGAACGGAAGACCTTTGAACATCACATCCAATGAATTAAACTCCTTTCTGGAAGGAATGCCTGCCAATTCTGTAGAAAGAATTGAAGTAATCACCCAGCCCGGTGCTGAGTTTCCGGCAACTTCCGGAGGTGCAATCATGAATATCATCACGAACAAAAACGCTAATAAATATTTAACTGCTACTTATTCTGGAAATTATTCTTTCACGAATTATGATAAATACAGAAGCAGAACCACAAACTCTGTTAACTTAAACGCCAGAAATAAATATTTCGGATGGCAGCTGAATGTGGGACAAAATTACCGTGAAAGTATGCTTAACGGCCAGCAGGATGAGCTTTTGAACAGCCATACCGACAGATACGGCCGTGGATATTTTGCAAAATCCGGATTGACTTTTGATCTTGGCCAGGACAGATTATTATTAAACTACGATATTTATCATAACAATAACGACAACTACACTTTAAGTAATGGCCATGGAGATTTGCCTTTCAAGAGAAACCCGGAGGATTTAAAAGAAGCTTTTTATACTTCTTCCGATGTTGCGCATACCAATAATTTGAGACAGGAAGCCGTTGTAACGTATCAGAAGCGTTTTGCTGACAAATCTCAAAAACTGGACTTTCAGTTTGGCTATACAAGATCAGACAGCAAGTTTTCTCAGGATAATTATTTTCAAGATGGAACATTTGTAGCTTATCCCAATGAACCTCTCGATAGCCCTACTAATGGATTAAAAGATATTCTTAACAATAAATCTGTAATGAATATTGCGAATCTTAAAGTAGATTATGCCCAGCCTATCAAACTTCTTGACGGTGGAAAGGTAAGCTTTGGGGGATTGTATGAAAGACAGGACTATGACACGGAAAGCTTTGGACTAACTAATCTTGAATACCAGAGACAGACTGCTTCAACCTACTTGGAGTTTCAGGCTAAACTGAAAAAGTTTGATTTCACTTTGGGCACCCGTGCTGAAAACTATGATATTTCCGGCGTAACAAGATATATTAAAGATAAAAAGGTGGTTGAAGCTGATTTGATTCCATTCAATAAGTTTAAATTTTTCCCGAATGCAAGTGTACAATATAACATGATGAATCAGGTTTATATTGCTGCGAATTACAACAGGAAAATCAGCCTGCCAAGTATTTCTGCTCTGAACCCAAACAATGTAATATTCTCCGGACCAAGTACGGAAGTAAACGGTAACCCGAATCTACAGCCTACTATTTTTGATAATTATGAGCTGAAAATTTCAGCTTTTGACTATGCATTCATCGGATATAGCGTAAGCTCAGCAAGCAATCAGGTGGCACAGATCATCCGAAAAGACGGAAGAAAACTATTCAACGAGCAAGTGAATATTTCGAATATGAAAATTCACAATTTCAACGTGGGATTACCTGTTCCTTTTATGATTTTCAGCAAGCCGTTTAGTGAAATCATGAAATTTAATTTCAATCCTGATAAAATTAATTTCATGTACCTGTATGCTGGTTATCAGAAACATGAAATCGACAATCTGAATAATAAAGGATTCTGGATCTTCAATATCATGACCCAGATTATTTTACCTAAGGACATCAAACTGACAGCCAACTACAGCTATCTGACTCCAAAAGCAGGATATTTCTACTTTACGGCAGAAAAACCGTTTAATAACTCTCTTGATATTACGCTGACAAAGAAGTTTATGAATAACCGCCTGACACTTTCTGTTTTTGCGAATGATATTTTCAACGGGCAGATGATGCAGGTACGCTCTAATCCGCCGTCAGGAAACCCGGTGATGATCTACAGTAAATATGACACCCGAAATTTCGGGCTTTCCATCAACTATAAAATTCCGACAAGAAATAAACTGGCAAAAGAGGATCCAAATATCCTGAACCAGACTAAAAAAGAGGATACCGGAGGGGTAATGCAGCAGGCACAATAATCCTTTCCAAGATCAATAGAAAGAGGCAGTAATCATTTTTACTGCCTCTTTCTATTGATATTAAAATGGTGTTATTGGTGAAAATATTAGTGATATTAGTGTTTATATTTACATCAAAAATCAATCGTCTGAAACTTCCAGTTCAAAGTATCCACCAAAGTCAGCTGATTGACATTTACCGGAAGATCTGTGATAATTTTTAACGTCTGCAGCGCCATCATACTGCCTATCATTCCGGGAAGAGCTCCCAGTACGCCAAGACTGTCACAATCCGGTACATCCTCATCAAAAGGCGGTTCAGGGAAAATATCCCGTAAGTTTTTACTTCCGTTATGATTAAAAACAGCAGCTTGCCCTGAAAATCCTAAAATACTTCCGTAAACCACAGTTTTTTTTAATTCTACACAGGTATCATTCACCAGATATCTTGTAGTGAAGTTATCTGAGCCATCAACAATAATATCATACTGAGAAATGATTTCTCCGGCATTATCTTCATTGAGTTTTTCCTCAATTCCTATCAGTTTAACCTGATGATTGAGTTCTTTTACAAATGTTTCTGCGCTTTTCACTTTGGATAATCCTACTCTATTTTCAGTATGAATGATCTGGCGGTTCAGGTTATGAAGTTCTACATGGTCAAAATCGATAACACCTAAAGTTCCTACTCCTGCAGCCGCCAGATATTGAATAACAGGACTTCCCAAGCCTCCTGCTCCTATAACAAGGACTTTAGAAGACATGACTTTCTTTTGTCCTTCCAATCCGATTTCTTCGATAAATATCTGCCGGCTGTATCGTGCAAACTGGTCTTGTTTCATAATTATCATTGAACCATTAAGGTTTTTAAAGTTCTTAATGGTTTAAAATTTTAAAATCCACTGTATAGGGAATCCCAATCTTTCATCACAGGATCATAACCTGCTTTTTTAATCATCATTTTAATCTCCTCCATACTTCGTTCATCACTGGTTTCAAACTGTTCCAGAGATTCTTTATCCACAGCATAGCCTCCGGGATTGGTTTTTGAACCTGCACTCATCGCTGTAGCCCCCAGAGATACAATATTATTTCTGAAGGTTTCATTTTCCCTGGTAGAAATGGAGATTTCAAGGTCTTCATTCCAGATTCTGTAGGCACAAATGAGCTGAAGAAGGTCTTTATCTTCCATAATGAAATTCGGTTCAATAATCCCTTCAGCGGGTCTGAGCCTGGGAAATGAAACAGAAAACTTGCTTTTCCAGTACTGTTTCTGGAGATAATCGATGTGTAAGGCATTAAAAAAACTGTCTACTCTCCAATCTTCAAGCCCTAGAAGAACTCCCAGCCCTATTTTATGAATGCCTGCCCTTCCTATTCTATCCGGAGTCTCCAGACGGAAATGAAAGTTTGATTTCTTACCTTTTGGATGATATTCCCTGTAGACATCCTGATGATAGGTTTCCTGATATACTAAAACGGAATGCACTCCTTCTTCATGTAGCAGTTTGTATTCTTCTTCCAGTAATGGCTGAACTTCAATGGATATATTGGAAAAATGGGGCTTTAGCTTACGGACAGCATTCTGAAAATAAGGTACTCCTACAATTTTATTGGCTTCCCCGCTTACCAGTAACACATGATTCACTCCCATAGATTTCAGTACTGATGCTTCAATCATCAGCTCCATATCGGAAAGTGTTTTCCTTTTCAGGTGATTGTCCAGACTGAATCCGCAATAGGTACAGATATTCTGACATTCATTACTAAGATACAGCGGAGCATAGAGCTGAATGATTTTTCCAAATCTTTTTTGGGTAAGTGCCTTCGTCATTCTCGCCATCAGCTCAAGTTCCTGAGAAGCCGCTGGTGAGAGAAGATTAAGGAAATCATCCAGGGTTTTATTCTTTTTCTGAAGACTGTACCTTACATCAGCCAGGCTTACTTTTTCAAGCTTATTCTTTACCTCATCCCACTGATAGTTTTCAAAAACATCTTTAAAGCTTTTCATAAGTCTGATTTATTCAAATAAAAATGAAGTCAGCGGACTTGAAGCTTCAGCATGGTTAGTAATGGCACCCAATCCTGATTCAAAGGCTCTTCTTCCGGCAATCACCCCTTCTTTAAAAGCTAAAGCCATATTCAGCGGGTTTCCGGCAACGGCAATGGCAGTATTCACCAAAACGGCGTCTGCTCCCATTTCCATTGCTTTTGCAGCATCTGATGGCGCACCGATACCTGCATCTACTACGACAGGAACATTACTCTGACTGATGATGATTTCCAGAAAGTCTTGTGTTCTTAATCCTTTATTCGTCCCGATGGGTGCTCCCAAAGGCATTACCACTGATGTTCCGGCATCTTCCAGACGTTTGCACAAAACAGGATCGGCATGAATGTAAGGCATTACAACAAATCCTAATTTCGCCAGTTCTTCCGTGGCATATAATGTTTCAATAGGGTCCGGCAGTAAATATTTCGGATCCGGATGAATTTCCAGTTTTACCCAGTTCGTTTCCAGTGCTTCTCTGGCTAATTGTGCAGCCAATACAGCTTCTTTGGCAGTTCTCGCTCCGGAAGTATTCGGCAGAAGATGAACGTTGGTTTCTTTTAATGAATCAAGCAGACTGTCTTCACTGGATTTCGCATCAATTCTTTTTAGCGCCATTGTTACCATATTGGTTTCGGATGCGATAACAGATTGTACCATATCTCCCATACTTCCGAATTTTCCTGTTCCTAAAAACAGTCTTGATTCAAAAATTCTTCCTGCTATTTCTAATTTCTGATGGCTCATATCATTACTTTTTTTAGTTCATTAATAATTGATGGCTGTTTTGTGATCAGCCCGGAAACTGCAATGCCGTAAATTCCAATTTCCTGCAAGGGCAAAATATCTTCAAGGGTAACGCTTCCGATGGCAAATATCTTAGGGACATCTATTGATTTTTCCCTTAATCCATCAATGATATGCTGATATCCTTCAAACCCAAGAACAGGGCTTAGTTTTTCTTTGGTTGTGGTAAACCTCAATGGTCCTAAACCGATATAATCACAGGATTCTTTGATTCTCTGAATGACATCTGAAAGGGTATTAGCCGTTCCGCCAATCATTTTATTTTCGCCCAAGATCAACCTTGCGTCTTTAACGGCACTGTCGTTTAATCCTAAATGAACACCGTCAGCATCTATTTCTCTGGCTATTTGTACATGATCATTGATGATACAAACTGCCTGATATTCTGAACAAAGCTGTTTTGAAATTTCACAGAGTTTGATTAATTCGTTTTCAGGAGCATTTTTCCATCGAACCTGTACCCATTTAACCCCATTATCCAGCACTTTACGGACACAAAGTTCCTGTTCCCGGAAAGTATTTCCTTGTGATATGTATTGTAATTTTTCCATGTTTCTATGAATGCGTTCCCAATAAAGAGGGATTGCTTTTTAAAAATTTTTCGATATATAGTTTTCCGGTGCGGCATGCCTTTTCCATATTTTCGCCTTTCGCCAGTTCTGCAGTAATTGCTGAAGATAAAACACAGCCGGAACCATGCTTAGGGAAATAAATCGTATTACTTTCGGCCGGAACTAAAAGGGTTTCTTTTCCATTTTCAACTAAAGTATCTGTTCCTAAACGATCTTCACTATGCCCTCCTTTGATTAATAATGAACATTCATACGTATCCGGTAAAAGATGATACTGCTTTAAAACGTTGTATTCATTATAATTGGGAGTTATTAAACTCAACTTATTAATCATATTTTTCAATTGAGGAAGTGTTTCAGGATCAAAAAATGTGAATTCGGAAGTGCTTTTCAGAACGGGATCCCAAACGATTTTTACTTCAGAATCGCTTTCTTTAACCGTTTCTACAATCTTACTTAGAAATTCTGCATCTTTCACAATTCCAATTTTCACGGCTGAAACGGAATAATTATCCATCAGCACCTGAATCGCTTCAGTGATTTCATCTATAGGCCGCCATTCTAAGTTCAAGCATTTGGAAGCGGTTTGCAACGTCAATGCTGTACATACTCCCAGTCCCATTACCTTTGATTGCTCGAAGGTTTTACTGTCTGATAACAAGCCTGCTCCTCCACTTGGGTCGAAGCCTGCGATACTTATGACATAAGGACGTTCCTGCATTTTTTGAATACTTTTAAGGGTTCTTCACTTTCCCAGACAGCACCTAATAAGGCCACTCCATCTGCTCCTGCTTCGAAAACTTCATGGATATTATCCTGATTAATTCCTCCAAGAGCAATCAATTTTGCGTCCTGATTGTTCCGATGTTTTATCTCTTCTTTAATGGTTGAGTTCAATCCATACCCTTTTTTGGATATACTTGGAAAGAACGGACTTATGAAAGCATATTCCCATTCTTTTTCCAAAGTATTGTACGTTGCGATATCGTGTACCGAAGTTGAAATCATATTTTCTTCCGCAAAAGTTTTATATGTTCCTTCCTTTCGATCAATCTCCCTGAAATGAAATCTTGAAATAGTAAATTCCTTCCCCAGGTCGTAATGCGTATTCAGCACTAACTGTGAACGAAAAACTTCATCAATCTGCGTGATGAATTCAGTCATTTCATTCCGGCTGATCCATGGTTTACGGATGTGAAGCAGATCAAGACCTTCCTGAAACATTTGGTTAATACTATCAGTTTCGCTGGGCATAATCAATTCAGGAGTGATAACGATGATCATATATAGATTTCTTTCCCTTTTTCAATAAATTCCTGTGATTTATCCAGCATACCCTGTTCCGCAGATTCACGAATTTCCTGTGTAATTTTCATGGAACAGAATTTCGGTCCGCACATGGAACAGAAATGGGCAATTTTCGCACCTTCCGCCGGTAATGTTTCATCATGATAAGCTCTTGCTGTCTCTGGATCTAATGAAAGGTTAAACTGATCTTCCCATCTGAATTCAAACCTGGCTTTACTTAATGCGTTGTCTCTGTACTGTGCGCCCGGATGACCTTTTGCTAAATCCGCTGCGTGGGCAGCCAGTTTATAAGTGATTACTCCAACTTTTACATCATCTTTATTCGGAAGACCTAAATGTTCTTTCGGTGTTACATAGCAAAGCATGGCACAACCAAACCAACCAATCATCGCTGCCCCGATTCCTGAAGTAATATGATCATAACCTGGAGCAATATCCGTTGTTAACGGCCCTAAAGTATAGAAAGGAGCTTCATGGCATTCTTCCAATTGCTTTTCCATATTTTCTTTGATCATGTGCATCGGAACATGGCCTGGTCCTTCAATCATTACCTGTACATTGTGCTTCCATGCAATTTTGGTGAGTTCACCTAAAGTTTCCAGTTCTGCAAACTGAGCGGCATCATTAGCATCTGCAATAGATCCGGGACGAAGACCATCTCCTAAAGAGAAAGCTACGTCATACTTCTTCATGATCTCGCAAATCTCCTCAAAATGAGTGTATAAGAAACTTTCTTTATGATGGAATAAACACCATTTTGCCATAATAGATCCTCCTCTGGAAACAATTCCGGTCACTCTTTTTGCTGTTAAATGGATATATCTCAACAGAACTCCGGCATGGATCGTGAAATAGGAAACTCCCTGCTCTGCCTGTTCAATAAGGGTATCTCTGAAGATTTCCCACGTCAGGTCTTCGGGAACACCTTTCACTTTTTCCAGGGCCTGATAAATAGGAACCGTACCAATAGGAACCGGACTGTTTCTGATGATCCACTCTCTTGTTTCGTGAATATTTTTTCCGGTTGAAAGATCCATAATGGTATCAGCGCCCCATCGGCAGGCCCATACCGCTTTTTCTACTTCTTCTTCAATACTGGATGAAACGGCACTGTTGCCAATATTGGCATTGATTTTCACCAGAAAGTTTCTTCCGATGATCATCGGTTCACTTTCCGGATGGTTGATATTATTGGGAATGATGGCTCTTCCGGCAGCTATTTCGTCCCTTACAAATTCAGGAGTGATCTTGCTTTTCGGAGTATTGGCTCCAAAGCTGTGCCCGGGATGTTGAAAAGCCATTTCTTTAGATACAGAATCAAGCTGTTCTATTCTTTGATTTTCCCTGATCGCCACATATTCCATTTCCGGAGTAATGATTCCCTGTTTTGCATAATAAAGCTGTGTAACTTCTTTTCCTTCCTGTGCTACTTTAGGTTTATGATCATAAGAAAATCTTAATTCATCAAGACGCGGATCTGCCAAACGGGCTTTCCCGTATTCAGAAGTAATTCCGTCTAAGATATTCACATCATTTCTATCCAGAATCCATTGTTCTCTGATTCTTGGAAGCCCTTTCTGAATATCAATAACCGCATTTTCGTCGGTATAAGGACCTGAAGTGTCATAAATCGTTACCGGAGCATTATATTCAAAGCCGCCATTGGTCAATTTGGTCGGACTAAGCTGTATTTCACGCATGGCTACATTGATAGGATGTAATGTTCCTTCAACATAGATTTTCTTTGAGTTCGGAAATGGCGAACATGTAATGGAGTGAGCCATAAGTTTTGGGTATTAAATATGAGAATTAACCGCCCTGAGTGGCAGTAATGATTAAAATTGAATCGTTGTTATTGAGGATGGTTTCCGCCCAGACTGAGAGGGGAATAATGCGATTGTTGAGAGCTACAGCAATACCTTTCTTATTTCCGGGTAACTCAATAGCCAATAATGCTTCCAGGTTTTCGGGAAGTACATCAAATGTTTTTCGGGTGTGGTTGATTATAAGTTCCATTCCTAATATTTTACATATACTTTAGGAATGGCCATTATTGTACAATAGAATGTACAGCAAAAGTCATCTACTTTTCCCTACGCTGGTATGATCCAGATCAGGTTCAAAGGGTAAAGTCTCAGTCTGTTGGTAACAGACACCCCTAAAGTTGGCAACGAAGTTAGACATTATTTTGTAATAAGCAAAATTTTTTGAAACTACCTTCGAAATCTGGTATTGTAAAAAGTCTGCCTCAAATTGAGACAGACTTTATTTTATATTGATCGTTTTAAGATTTTTATTATTTATTCTTCACAAGCTCTCCAGATCGCATCATTCTGCGGAACAGGAGCTATGATTTCAATATTTTCTTTGGTTACAGGATGAATAAATTCCAGTTTTCTTGCATGAAGATTGATTCCTCCGTCAGGGTTGGAACGTGGTGCTCCATATTTCAGATCTCCTTTGATCGGAATTCCTGTTTTGGATAATTGCGCTCTTATCTGATGATGTCTTCCGGTTTCAAGATCAATTTCAAGAAGTAGGTAATTATCAAGAGTCTTAATCACATTATAAGTTAAGATCGCTTCTTTTGCTCCTTCGGTAGCTTTAGAAAAAACAATGGCTTTATTATTCTTTTCGTTTTTCTTTAAATAATGAACCAGTCTCTGGCTTTGAGGAATCATTTCTTTTCCCACAACTGCCCAGTATGTCTTTTTCACTTCACGATTTTTCACCATCTGTGTCAAACGGGAAAGCGCTTTGGAAGTTTTTGCATAGATTACCAGCCCGGAGGTTGGGCGGTCTATACGATGAACCAAGCCGAGAAAAACATTTCCCGGCTTAGCATCTCTTATTTTTATAAAATTCTTGATAGATTCTAATAGTGATTCATCGCCTGTTTTATCGCCCTGTACAAGCTGACCCACCTTTTTATTAATCACCAGAAGATGGTTGTCTTCATATATAATCTGCTCCTTCATACTTTTTCAGTCTATCTTCTTCTGTTGGATAATGACAGGATAATTCCCGCCAAAAGCCCCACGGTTTTTACAGCCGAAAGTTTTGAGCCTTCCGGAATAAATGCTCCGAATACACAGATAGCTGCTGCAGCATACATAGCATAAACAAAATTCTTATTCGTAAGCAGCGGAGCCTGAATAAAGAAGCTCGCTCCTATCAGCACATAAAATACTTTTCTTGAAAGTAAATGATTGATTTCCGGAGAGAATAAATTAAACCATCCTACAGCAAGACAAATCAGTGCTGCAATAGATAATATTCCCTGAATAGATTGTTGATTCTGCATAGATTAATAGCTTTCGTTTTCGTTGGGAAACTCTACACTTTTCACATCTTTCACATATTGAGAAACTGCTCCTGTAATTTCTGTATAAAGGTCAAGATATCTTCTTAAGAATTTCGGGCTGAAGCCTTTGTTCATTCCTACCATATCATGATACACCAAAACCTGCCCGTCACACTCTGCTCCGGCACCGATTCCGATAGTAGGAATAGAAATACTTTCAGTTACTTTTTTCGCCAATTCCGCAGGTATTTTTTCCAGTACTACAGAAAAACAGCCTAATTCTTCCAAAAGCTGAGCATCAGCAATCAGTTTTTCAGCTTCTGCCTCTTCCTTTGCTCTTACTTTATACGTTCCGAATTTATAGATAGACTGTGGGGTTAATCCCAAATGTCCCATTACCGGAATTCCAGCATTGATGATCTTTTTGATAGACTTGGAGATTTCTTTTCCACCTTCAATTTTCACCGCATGCGCTCCACCTTCCTTCATCATTCTTACCGCAGATTCCAATGCTTTTTCAGGATTACTCTGATAAGTTCCGAAAGGTAAATCTGCTACCACCAAAGCTCTGTCGGTTCCTCTTACCACACTTTGAGCATGATAGATCATTTGATCCAGTGTAATAGGCAATGTAGTTTCAAAACCAGCCATGACATTCGCTGCAGAGTCTCCAATCAAAATAGCATCTACTCCACCTGCATCTACCATCTTTGCAGTGGTAAAATCATAGGCGGTAAGCATTGTTATTTTTTCCTTGTCGAATTTCATTTTACGCAAGGTTTCAGTCGTAACTTTTTTAATTTCAGAGTGAACAGACATAATTTATCTATTTTTAAAAGTTAAAAAGTCGGCCTTGAGCCGACTTAAGTTTTTTGTATGATTTATAAAACTACGTGACCGAGTTTCATGAGTTTGTCGTGATTTAAAATCTTGATATTTCTTCCGTCAACTTCAATCAGACTGTCCTGTTTGAATTCGGAGATCAGACGGATGGCACTTTCTGTAGCAGTACCGATAATATTGGCAATTTCTTCTCTCGTTAATGAGATCTTAATAAAGCCTTCAGGATCTACACCCAGTTTCTGTTCCAGCAGCAAAAGAATTTCTGCCAGTCTTTCTCTTACCGTTTTCTGAGCAAGGAAAGTAATGGTATTGGAAGATTCTCCTAATTCGTAGGAGATTTTCTGAAGCATTACGAAAGACAGCTGTGGATCTACTTCAAGCAGATACATAAAGATATCCGCAGGTAAGAATACACATTCAATATCTGTCATGGCTTCTGCTTTGGCCTGGAAGTTTTCCCCGCAAAGCAAAGAACGATAGCCGATGATATCTCCTTCTTTGATAAATCTTAAAATCTGATCCTTACCGAACGCACCTGATTTCGAAAGTTTGGCAGCACCTTTCTCCAGAACAAACACTCCTTTCGGAGTTTCGCCATCCTCGAAAATGGTATCATGTTTCTGAAAACTCAGTTTCTTTTTGCCATTAATATATTTTTCAAAATCTGCGCTAGAAAGTCTTTCTTTAAATGATTTATCATTAAAAACTCTGGCGAACCTCTCTTCAATTGCTATCTGTTGTTCCTGCGGCATTTTATATGATATTTATCACAAAAATAGAACTTTTTAACGCGATAAACAAAAAAATTTGTTATAATTTTGTAGTTCAATATTTTATGGGGTGAGCGAGAACTGTTTTCATTGTGGTCAAGGGATAGAAAAAGAGAGAATTTTATTTGATGAAAAGACTTTCTGCTGTAACGGATGTAAGTCTGTTTACGAGATTCTAAATTTAAATCATTTAGGCAACTTCTATGAGCTTAATAAAGGAGCGGGAATTCGTCCGAATGATGAAAATTCTTCTCAATTTGATTACCTGGACACACCGGAAATCTTTGAAAAAGTGACTGATTTTTCTGAAGGAAACACCAGTCTTGTCACCTTCAAAATCCCTGTCATTCACTGTTCTTCGTGTATCTGGCTATTGGAAAGCCTTCATACGTTAAATAAGCATATTAAATATTCGCAGGTTAATTTCACAAGAAAGACCTTACAGATTTCATTCAATCATAACGACATGAAATTAAGCGAACTAGCTAAATTTTTAACGAATCTAGGATATAAGCCCGTTATCAGCCTTGAAACTGCCGATAAAAATGAAGATCATCTTGACAAATCTTTATTGGTAAAGTTTGCCATCGCTGCTTTTGCTTTTGGTAACGGAATGTTCCTTGCCTTTCCTGAGTACATAGGTGGAGAAGATTATTGGATGGACCATTATAAGGGATTATTCAGAACCTTGATATTCCTTTTGGCAACACCTGTTGTATTTTATTCAGCATCAGATTATTATAAATCCGCATGGTACGGTTTAAAAAATAAGATCGTCAACATTGATGTTCCGATTGTCTTGGGAATTTTTGTTCTCTACGGAAGAAGTATCTACGAAGTGGTAACAGATTATGGTCCAGGATATTTCGATACTCTTTGCGGGTTATTATTCTTCATGCTTCTTGGGAAAATTTTCCAAAAAAGAACGTACAGCGCCCTATCCTATGACCGGGATTACAAATCTTTCTACCCGATTGCAGTAACGAAAGTTGATTTCGAAGGAAAACAGGACAATATTCTATTGTCTGAAATAAAAGTAGGTGATAGAATCCTGGTAAGAAATCAGGAAATTATCCCCGTAGATGCGATCCTGATCAACGGAGAGGGAAACATTGACAACAGTTTCATCACCGGAGAAAGTGAAAGCATCAGCAAACAGCCTGGTGATAAGATTTTTGCCGGAGGAAAGCAGATAGGATCGTCTCTGGAACTGGAAGTTATCAAAGATGTAGACCAGAGTTACCTTACTCAGCTTTGGAATAAAGAAGCATTCAAAAAACATGAAACCGGGCTTGACACGTTAACAAACAACATCAGTAAATATTTCACATTCATCATTTTAGGCATTGCTCTTGTTGCAGGAATTTATTGGGCATTTATTGATTTAGAGAAGATGTTCCAGGTTATTTCTGCCATTCTGATCATTGCATGTCCCTGTGCACTTGCCCTGTCTGCTCCGTTCACTTTTGGACACATTATGAGGATTTTAGGCCGAAACAAGTTTTATGTAAAAGATACTTTAACGATTGAAAAAATCGCGAGACTTGATACAATTGTTTTCGATAAAACAGGAACGATCACTCACAGGAAAAAATCCAATATCAAGTACGAAGGATCTGAGATCAACGAATTTGATACTCTGAACATTAAGACGTTATTGAAGAACTCCAACCACCCGCTTTCAAAATCATTGTACGAATTCATTGAAGTGAAAGATGAGTATTTCCCTGTAGAGAAATTTGTTGAAATTTCAGGGAAAGGATATGAAGCCAGCATAAGAGGAAATCTCTATAAAATCGGATCTGCCCGCTACAACAACCAGGAGCCTAAAAATCTCGAAACAGCAGTTTACATCAGCAAAAATGGAGAATACTTAGGTAAATTTATCTTTAAGAATGAGTATCGTCCGAAACTGAGAGAGCTTTTCACAAAGCTTACCCACTACAAAATATTTATCCTGAGCGGAGACAATTCCTCAGAAGAAAACCAGCTTAAAGAGCTTATTCCAAACTACAAAGGAATGTCCTTTAATCAAAGCCCGGAAGATAAGCTAAACTACATCAAATCCCTTCAGGATCAGCACTTAAAAGTAGCAATGCTTGGAGACGGACTTAATGATGCAGGAGCATTAAAACAAAGTAATGTAGGAATTGCTATTGCTGATGATACAAACAGCTTTACCCCATCTTCTGATGTCATTATGAATGGAGATAAAGTAGTTACTCTTGACAATTATCTGAACGTTTGCAAAGGTTCCATCACGATTGTGAAAATGACATTTATAATCAGTTTTTTATACAATATTGTTGGTTTAAGTTACGCTGTTACAGGACATATGCATCCGCTCTTCGCTGCAATCATTATGCCAATCAGTTCAATTACGGTGGTTACCTTTACCACAGTTTCTACCTGGATTTTAGGCCGTAAATATTTCAAAAAACAGGCGTAAAAGCCCTTATTTAGACTGATTTTAAATTAGCTGAAATCGGCATTTCGTGATGAATGTCATTATTTTTCACTAAATTTGAAACCCGAAAATAGGTTAATTTTGTTGTCCAATGGATATTCTATATTTAATGATCCTCTGCAGTGTTTCTTTGGCTGCGATTTTCTTGGTCGTATTTATAGTGTATGCCCGAAAAGGACAGTTTGAAGATGATGAATCTCCTGCTGTCAGAATCCTTTTTGATGACGAAAAAGTCAAAGAAAAAGATGCAACCGGCGACAAAAATAAAGACGAGAAAGAAATAGGAGAAAATAATAAAAATTGAGAAAAATAGTGAATAGTTGATATGGAAACACAGAAGTTTAGTTATGACAATAGTATTGTCCGTGCGTTCCTTTATGCGACCTTAGTTTTCGGTCTCATTGGATTTACGTTCGGGCTTACGGCGGCATTAATGCTTTTCTACCCGGAATTACCTGAATTCTTTTTCGGGACGGATGACACAACCATTAAAAGTTTGGCATCGGGTAACATTGAAGGGTTAATAAACACTCATGGTGCGTTTGGTTTTGGTAGAATCAGAATGCTGCACACCAACACCGTAATCTTTGCATTCGTTTGTAACATCGTTTACACGGGTATTTATTACTCATTACAGAGATTATTAAAAACAAGAATGTACAGTGACACCCTGTCTTGGTTACATTTCTGGACCTGGCAGTTTATGATCGTTGCTACGTTCGTTACGTTCTTTATGGGAATCAATACCTCTAAGGAATATGCTGAACATGAGTGGCCGATCGACATATTGATCGCATTCTCATGGATCATTTTTGGTATCAATATGTTCCTGACTATTTCTAAGAGAAGAGTGAGACACCTTTACGTAGCCATCTGGTTCTACATTGGTACATGGATTGCAGTAGCAATGCTTCACATCTTCAACAACCTTGAAGTACCTCTATCTTTCACAGGCTGGAAATCTTATTCAGCATACGCAGGGGTAAAAGATGCTATTGTACAGTGGTGGTATGGACACAATGCGGTTGCATTCGTATTGACAACTCCGGTTCTGGGTTTAATGTATTACTTCCTTCCGAAGGCTGCAGACAGACCGGTATTCTCGTATAAATTGTCTATTATTCACTTCTGGTCATTAATTTTCGTATATATCTGGGCTGGTCCTCACCACCTTCAGTATACAGCTCTTCCAGCTTGGGCTCAGGCAGTAGGAACAGGTTTCTCTATCATGCTTATTGCACCATCTTGGGGAGGTATGTTAAATGGTCTTCTTACACTAAGAGGAGCTTGGGATAAAGTAAGAGAAAACCCTATCCTTAAGTTCTTCGTAGTAGCTGTTACCTGTTATGGTATGGCAACGTTTGAAGGACCGCTTTTGGCAACTAAAAACATCAACAAAATTGGTCACTTTACAGACTGGGTTATCGGTCACGTACACTTAGGAGCTCTTGGATGGAATGGTTTCATGGCATTCGGGGTTATCTATTATTTGGTACCAATCATGTGGAGAACAAAACTTTGGTCTGTAAAATTAGCTAACTGGCATTTCTGGTTAGGTACTTTAGGAATTATTTTCTATGCAGTTCCAATGTATATTTCAGGATTTACACAAGGATTAATGTGGAAGCAGTTCAACCCGGACGGAACCTTATTATGGAAAAACTGGCTGGATACGGTAACGGCAATTATTCCTTACTTCAAAATGAGATTCGTAGGAGGTTTATTCTATATCTCAGGATCTATCCTAATGATTGTAAACGTAATCGCTACAGTAAGAAAAGGATCATTCCAGAAAGAAGTTCCTGCTGAAGCTCCTGCGTTGGCTAACATCAGCAAAAACAGAAAAGAAGGAGAAGGTACTCACCTTTGGCTGGAAAGAACTCCGGTATTATTAGGTATCCTATCTTTCATCACGATATCTATCGGTAGTTCAATTGAAATTATCCCTACACTATCTCTTAAGAAAAGTGTACCTACAATTTCTGCAGTGAAGCCTTATTCACCGCTGGAACTTGAAGGTAGAGATATCTATATTCGTGAGGGATGTAACGCTTGTCACTCTCAGATGATCAGACCATTCAGAGATGAGATTACAAGATTCAACGGTAAAAACGGACAATACTCCAAAGCTGGAGAATTCGTATACGACAGACCATTCCTATGGGGTTCTAAGAGAACAGGACCGGATTTACATAGAGAAGGTGGTAAAAACCCAAGTTCTTGGCACTATAAGCACATGTATAACCCAAGATCAACTTCTGCAGGTTCTATCATGCCTCGTTATCCTTGGTTAATTGCTACTGACTTAGACAGAACCAAGATGGTAGACAAAATGAAGCTGATGAAGAATGTATTCGATGTACCTTATACTAAGGCTGAAATCGATTCTGCAGACAAGTGGGCTAATAACCAATCGGCAAAAATTGTGAAAGATATCTTCTCCGAAGCGAATGACCTTAAGCAGGCCTACGCGAAGAGACCTCAGGGAGAATTAGAGAAAAAAGAAATTGTAGCTCTTATTTCTTATCTTCAGAGATTAGGTACGGATATCAAAACAACTGAAATCAAAACAGCAAGTAATAACTAAAAAACATTAAAAAGTTCATACTATGATTCCTCAGAACTTTAAAGATATATTATCCAATACTGAAAATGCTGGCTTCTACCAGACACTGGCTCTGATTTTCTTTATGCTGTTCTTCGTCGCATTAGTAATCTATGTTTTTAGCAGACCTAAAAAATATTACAAAGAAGAAGAAGAGGCACCGCTTGGGGATGATGAAGATGACGATTTTAATTTAAAAAATTAAACTATTTTTTATGAAACAAAGAACACCTGTTGTTATAAACATCTTAATAATAATCGGACTTTTAATAGTTTTTTATTATTTATTTGTACAGAGCTACGCGTTCCTTTCTTCACCTTACTTCTGGGGAACTGTTGTTATCGCTGGGATCCTTGCTTATATTCATGCAGCTATCGGAGACCTTATTGAGAACAACAAATTCAAGAAATTATCTCCTGAAGAAAAGGCAGCTTATTTAGCTGAAAAGAAAGTACCTTATTTTAAAAGATTGTACCAAAGTGCGTTCAAAAAGCAATCTGCTTCTGAAGAAAAAGATATCCTTATCGACCATGGTTTTGACGGGATCATGGAGTTGGATAACCAGTTACCGAAATGGTGGGTAGGCTTATTCTATTTTGGGACCGCTTTTTGTATTGTATATATTGCAGCATACTCTTTCACAGACTTCGCTCACCCGTTAAGCGAATATGAAAAAGAATATAAAGAGCAGCTAGCTAGTATTGAAGAATACCAGAAATCTCAGCCTCCTGTAACAATTGAAACAGCAAAATATTCAGCTGATAACATTGCAGAAGGTAAAGAATTATTCAAAACAAACTGTGCATCTTGTCACAAAGAAGACGGTAGTGGAGGTATCGGACCCAACCTTACTGATAACTACTGGATCAACCAGCCTGAGAAAACGTTATTCAAAAACGTATTCCATATGGACTGGAATGGTTCTCCTACCAACCCTTCGATGAGAGCATTCGGTAAAAACGGAGAAGTTTCAGGTGCAGAGATTGAGAAGATTGCAGCGTATGTATATCACATCAACCAGGAACAACCACCAGTGACTCCGGCTCAGGGAGGAGCAGCTCCTCAGGGAACTGAAGCACATTGGGAAAAAGAATAATTTAAAAAATTAGAAAATATATGAAAAAAACATAATTTGTTATTAGATTAAAATAGTAACGAATTATGTTTTTTCTTTTTTAAAACCTATTACATATGTCAGACATAGAAGAAATAGAAGTACGCGGCGGACAGGGACAGGTTCTGGACCCTGAGACTTACAGAGATTCTATAGGGACAATGGAGCAATCCGGAAAAAGAAGATGGGTCTTTCCAAGAAAACCTAAAGGAAAGTACACCAACTATAGAAACATTGTAAGCTATTTACTCTTAATTGTTTATTTTACATTACCATTCATCAAAATCAATGGTAACCCATTATTGATGTTTAATGTTATAGACAGGGAGTTTTTCATCTTTGGACAGCCTTTCTATCCACAGGACTTTTTTATCCTCACTTTAGGTGCTATTGCCTCTTTAATCTTTATTATTGTTTTTACGATTGCGTTCGGAAGAATTTTCTGCGGGTGGATTTGCCCTCAGACAATTTTTATGGAATCTATCTTCCGTAAAATCGAATACCTGATTGAAGGTGACAGAAATAAGCAAATGAAGCTGGACAGACAGGAGTGGAACAGTGAGAAAATCTGGAAAAGAAGCTTAAAATGGTCTGTTTACATTATCATTTCATTAATCATCACTCACTTCATGTTCATGTATATCGTAGGATATGAAGAAGTATTTAAAATTGTTGGTGAAGGGCCATTTGCACACCCTACCAATTTTATTGTAATGATTCTTCTTACCGCAGCATTTTACTTTGTATTTGCATGGTTCAGAGAACAGGTTTGTACATTGGTTTGTCCTTACGGAAGACTTCAGGGTGTATTGATTGATAAAGATACCATCAATGTTTTCTACGATTTCAAAAGAGGAGAAAACAGATCAAAATGGAGAAAAGGAGAAGACAGAAAAGCGGCAGGTAAAGGAGACTGTATAGACTGTCATCAATGCGTCGTAGTTTGTCCTACAGGAATTGATATCAGAGACGGACAGCAGCTGGAATGTATTAACTGTACGGCGTGTATTGATGCTTGTGATGAAGTCATGGAAAAAGTAGGCCTTCCAAAAGGACTGATCCGATATGCTTCTGAAAATGAAATTGAAAAAGAAACTCAGTTCAAGTTTACAGGAAGAATGAAAGGTTTTTCAATATTCCTGTTGCTTCTTGTAGGATTCTTAGGATATCTTCTGTATAGCCGCGGTGAAATGGAGGCCAAGTTCATTAAACCGGCAGGTAGCACTTTTTTTGTAAGAGACGGTAAAATTACCAATACTTATAATTATACTTTCCTTAATAAAACGAACGATAAAAAAATCGTTACCATTAAAGTAATTGATCCGGCACATGGGGAAATTACCTATAGTGCATCCAGTAAGATTCAGGTAGACAGAGATAAAATTTCAAAAGGAACAATCAATATCAGTTTCCCTGAAGGTGATATGAAACTCTCTAAGCAGAATATCACCATTGGTGTTTACGATATGAAAGGTAAACTGATTGATTCATACCAGACTTATTTTGAAGGACCTTTCAAACTGCAATTTTAATTAGAAAAAAATGAAGAACTTTAGTTGGGGACATGGTGTTGTCATTGCATTATTAGCATTTATTATCTTTATATTATCCATGATGTTTCTTTTCCCGAACGGACAGAAGAACTCTGAAATGGTTACAGATAATTATTATGAAGAGGAGTTGAAGTATCAGGATGTCATTGATGCGAAGAAAAAAGCAGATGAACTGCAGCAAAAACCTGTATACAGCCAGGATACCCAAGGAATAAAAATTACTTTTCCAAAAGAATATAACAACTCCAATACTACGGTAAAATTTGTTTTAAACAGAACCGACGACCAGAATTTAGACATCAAAAAATCTGTTCAGCTTGATGCCGCCCAGTCTTTCACCATCCCTGCACAGGTACTGAAAATGGGTAATTATACACTAAGACTGAGCTGGACTAAAGACAAAACAGACTACCGAATGGATTATGACGTGATATGGAAATAGGACTTATTGTATCGGCTATTGCATTAGGCTTTGCTTCCGGTTTTCACTGTATCGGAATGTGTGGTCCTATTGCCCTGTCGATGGGATTAACTAAAAAACAAGCCGCCAATTACTATCTTCAGAACCTTACCTATCAGTTTGGGAGAATTTTCACCTATTCATTATTGGGTGCGCTTCTGGGTATTATCGGACAGGGATTTGAAATGGCAGGCTTTCAGAAATACCTGACGATCACTGCAGGAGTTCTTCTGATTATTATGGCTGTATTTTCATTCGGAGGAAAAGATTTTGCCTCAAAAATCCCTTTCCTCTCCAAATTCCTATACACCGTAAAAATGAACCTGGGAAGACTTCTTCAGAAGGCGGATTACCGTTCAAGATTTACAACAGGCCTTCTGAATGGTTTCTTACCGTGCGGAATGGTTTATATGGCCCTTACAGCCAGTCTTGCAGGCGGAGGAATATGGCAGGGAGCTTTATATATGGCCTTATTCGGTCTTGGAACCCTTCCGTTTATGTTTGCTATTGTTTTAGCCGGAAATCTTATGAATCAGGCTTTCAGGATAAAAGTATTGAAAGCGGTTCCGGTAATCATGATCATTTTAGGAGGATTATTTATTCTGAGAGGCCTTGAACTCGGAATTCCATATGTTTCTCCCAAAGCAGAAGCTATGAAGATTATTAAAGATCCAAACGGAGCTGTAAACTGTCATTAAATTAGTATATTAAATAAACCATGAAGAAAACCATCATCTTATTTCTGATAAGCCTTTTCACATTGCAGTCGTGCAGTGTCAATTCTGAAATTGTCTATCATAAAGATGCAGCCTCCTCTTCTATCACCGATATCGATACAAGAGAGTTTATGTCTGAAATGATGGCTATGACACCGGACTCATTAAAGCAGAAGGAATTCAGCGAAATGGATAAGCTTCCGACTGCCTGGACAAGTATGTATGATCTTGCCAAACAGGAAGGAAAATTGAAAACCGAAAATCCGGATTCCATCAGAATTATGAAAAAGGTTTTCATGAAATCAATGAAGGAAGAGCAAAAGCTGGCTGGATTTTCATTCAAAATGGAGCATTTTACCGCGGAGGACTATCAGGTTCTGAAAAATTTCACAAAAACTGAAAAGATTCCTCTGGATCAGAATATTTACAACCATTGGGATGGAAAGACCTTAACAATCAATACGGATAATTTTAATCTTAAAAGTATTGAAGAGGCTATCAAAACCAAAAGTTCAAAGGAAGAAAGTGAAAAAATTGCCGGCATGATGGTCATGTTTTTCAAAAAAATAGGAACTACAATAAAATTTGAAAGCCCAATAAAGTCAATTTCCGGGAAACACGACTGGGTAAAACAGATTGATGACCATTCTATAAGGATAGATTATGATCTGAAAGCTATTTATGATCAAGACACGAAACTCAAAAACGCTGATAAAAAGATCATCATCGTTACTGAGTAAAGCAAAAAGCCACCGGAATCCGGTGGCTTTTTTATGGTAACTAAAGTCGTTTAGTTGATCATATCAAATCTTGCATATTCTGCGATCTTCTTAGGAAGTTTGATTCCTTCTGCTGTCTGGTTATTCTCCAGCAAAGCAGCCATAATTCTTGGTAATGCCATTGCTGAACCATTTAAGGTATGAACCAACTGAGATTTACCGTCTCCTTTATAACGGCATTTCAATCTGTTGGCCTGGAATGTCTCAAAGTTAGACACTGAGCTTACTTCCAGCCACATCTCCTGAGCCGCACTCCAGACTTCGAAGTCATATGTCATTGCAGAGGCAAAGCCAGTATCACCACCACAAAGTCTTAATACTCTGAACGGAAGTTCAAGATCTGTAAGAATTTCTTTGATATGCTCTACCATTTCCTCCAAAACTGCGTAAGAGTTTTCAGGTTTTTCAATTCTTACGATTTCAACCTTTTCAAACTGGTGAAGACGGTTCAATCCTCTTACATGGGCACCATAGCTTCCCGCTTCTCTTCTGTAGCACTGAGAGAATGCCGTATTTTTGATAGGAAGATCCTTTTCCTCAAGCAAAACGTCACGGTAAAGGTTAGTCACAGGAACTTCTGCCGTAGGAATCAAATATAATTTATCTTCATTGATATAATACATCTGTCCTTCTTTATCCGGCAGCTGTCCGGTTCCAAAACCAGATGCTTCATTCACAACGTGAGGAGGATTTACTTCTGTATATCCTTTTTCTACGTTTTTGTCTAAGAAATACTGAACCAAAGCTCTCTGCAATCTTGCTCCTTTCCCTAAATAAACAGGGAAGCCGGCTCCGGCAATTTTAACTCCCAATTCAAAATCGATGAGATTGTATTTTTTTGCCAGTTCCCAGTGAGGAATAGCCCCGTCACCCAGACCTTCTACCGGATGAGACTGGAAAATAATTTCGTTATCATCCGCAGAAGCACCACTTTTTACCAATTCATTTGGAATGTTGGGAAGCTGGTACAGAATATTCAGCAAGTCGTTTTCTTTAACTTCTAACTGGGATTTCAATTCTGAGCTCGACTCTTTGTATTGTGCTGTTTTAGATTTTGCAGATTCCGCTTCTTCTTTTTTCCCTTCTTTCATCAAAAGACCAATTTCTTTCGAAATTTTGTTGATTTCGGAAAGCTGGGAATCTAGTTCAAACTGGATTCTTTTTCTTTCGTCGTCGGCAGCGATAGCCTCGTCTACCAACTCAAGATTTTTGAATTGTCTTTTTTGAAGACCTTCTAAAACGCGTTCCTTATTGTCGCGCAAAAAATTGACTTGTAACATTTTATTTAGATGTTAAATATTAGATATTTAGCTTAAAATCAGCTAACAATTGTACAAATTTAAAAATTATTTTGTGATCGTAACGGTATTTATCGAAGTTGGTGCATCAGCATTTTTTGAAAACACTTCATTTCCGTCATACAATACCTTTGAAACCTGAAATACAGTAGGAGTATTGCGATATTGAATTTCCAAAATCCCTGTTACATTATCATTTACGTTGGTGCTTTTTGTAAAAGTAATCAACATTTTGGAATGATAGGAAGTTCCTGTCCCCGGATTTTCCGGGCTTATCGAATCCAGCTTTCTTCTTTTAGCTCCTGCCAGATAATCCATATAAAACAATGAATCGGTTGTCATCCTTAATGATATATTTACCGGAGAATTATCTTTATTTCCAAAAATATCATTCACCGAATATCCTGTAAAAGATCCGGTTTTTTTACTGTTCAGAAGATCCTGACCCGCACTGTTTTTCATATAGATATTAAGTGCCTGATCTATTCTCTGCAAAGAATCATCATCATTTTTACAACTGATGAGTGCAAAAAACGCTACAAAAATGCCGCAAAAATATTTCATCATAAATACAAAGGTAAAATATTAATCTATAGACTCCTGCTTTATTTTTCAAAATATTTCTGATACCATAACTCAAATGTAACCAGCTGCCATATTTTTACCCAGTCATACTCATGTTCCTGATGATTCCACCACTGGTCAATTACTTCAGCATTGAAGAAGTTTCTTTTTTTTAAACATTCAAGATTTTCCGTGATAAAGTCTCTTACTCTTTTTTCGTTTTTAATGAAATAATTGACAGGAAATGAGAATCCTTTTTTAGGCATATTCAACACTTCATGAGGGAGATATTTTTCAGCTGTTTTACGCAATAAAGGTTTATTCTGAGTTCCATTAAATCTGATGTTCTGAGGCAGTGATGAAACATAGTCTATTAAACTGTTACTTAAATAGGGATAACGAAATTCAACACTGTATTTCATGGCACTCAGATCATCCCGGAAAACATGATGGGATGAAAGAGAATATTTCATATCATATTCAAAGTATCCTGAATAGTTTTTTGTTTCTGAAAGATGATATTTTGAAAGATTTGAATCAATTTTACTATAAATATCCGGTTTTATAAGACTTTTAGCTTCGAAAGGCATCATACTGATCTGGCTCTGGCGGAAGAAATCAAACATATTATCCTGAGAGAAATAATTTTTAACCCGTTGTGAAAACTTATCTTTTGTAAAGATAAAAGGGCTCATAAAATTAAAATTCCTCATCAGAAGCCATCTGTTCAGCTTCAGCGTATGGGAATAGCCAGCAAAAAGTTCATCGGCACCATTTCCGCTTAATACGACTTTAAAATTCTGATCATGTGCATATTTTGCGGCATTAATCAAGACTTCAAAGCTGCTGTAAGGTTCTTCAAAATGCTGAATATTTTCTTTAAGATCTTTCAGCGCTTCATCATCATTTACTTTTTTTATCTTATGCAGAACTCCAAAATGTCTGGCGGCCAGAGATGCATTATTTACTTCTTCTTCCGAAAACGGATAACTTACTGTGTATGTATTAATATGACCGCTGAAAGACTTTGATTTTGAAGCAATTAACGTTGAATCAATTCCACCACTCATCATTACTGCTACGGGAACATCTGCATACAATTGTTCTGAAATACTTTCGGAAAGCAGCTGATCTATTGTTCTCACAGCCTCTTCTTCAGAAATATTTTTTTCAGACGGCGAAGGCATCTCCCAGAATTTATCTTTGATGATTTTATGATTGTTTAAATCAACAGTCATAAAAGAAGCAGATTCCAGAGAGAAAATATGCTGAAAACAGGTTTGCGGAGCCAACGTTGTCTGAAAAAGAAAATTGGTATAGACTCCATTCCAGTTGATTTCAGGCTTTACCAGTTCATTCTTCAGCAATGCTTTTATTTCTGATGCCCAAACCAGACCGTTCTTGCTGTAATGGTAAAAAAGAGGCTTCATTCCTACCCTGTCTCTTGCCAGTACAAGTCTTTGCGAGAAAAGATCTACAATACAAACGGCAAACATCCCATCTAATTTTGCAAAGGCAGAATTTCCCCATTCCTGATAAGCTTTGAGAATAACTTCAGTATCAGAATTGCTGCGGAAGAAATGTCCTAAAGATTCAAGTTCAGTTCTTAACTTTTTAAAATTATAAATCTCTCCGTTAAAGGTAATAATGATCTGTTCATCTTCCGAGAGCATAGGCTGATGCCCTTTTTCAGAAAGATCAATAATAGATAATCTTCGGAAACCTAAAGCAATAGCAGAATTCTCATCTTTTAAAACCGGAAACTGTTCTTTGATCTTTTGCGTGGAATCATTTCCTGAAAAAGAAACTCTCTCTCCGTTACTATATATCCAGAATCCTTCATCATCCGGCCCACGGTGTCTGATTGCCTTATTCATTTCCAGAATATTTTTTGAGGAAATACTTTTATGAAATGAATAGTAACCGCTGATTCCGCACATAGTGATGAGTTAATATATCTGTAAAAATAGGAAAATGACTTTATTTTATAGAGGTGTCGGAAGTAATTATTTCTTCCAAAATTTCTGTTTTAAGAGCTGTATCTCTTCTTTTGTAACCGTATAGTCTTTCAAATTAAAGGGAGTGGAATTATAAAATTTTCTGAATAACAGAAACGCAGAAACAAAATAGGAAGATGTAGTTGCAATACATGCTCCCAAAATTCCCCATCTGGGTATTGCAATGAAGGAAAAAACAACTGTAACCAAAAGACCCGCAATTGATTTGATATTCAATATTTTAAGTTCCCGTATTCCTGAAAAATAATGTCCCGCCATATCACTTACCGCAATGGCAAAAATTCCCGGGGATAAAAGCAGCATTATTTCTTTGGTCTCTCTGAATTCTTTTCCGAAAATCAACTCGTAAACCTGAGACGGTATGATAATGATCCCCAATACAAAACCTATCATCAGAAAAAAAGTCAGTTTCAAAGATTCTTTGGTTTTCCCTATAGATTCTTCCCTGCTTTTACTATTGACAACATCTGAGTATAAAATGACAGCAATACTGCGGGTAATGGTCCATATCGCTTCCGAGAAAGTAACTCCGACGGAGAATATTCCAACACTGGCTATGCCTTCAAAATATTCTAAGAAATAAAACGAAAGCCTGTAATTCAAAAACTGAACAAAAGCACTTAATTGGGTTTTCCAGCCATATTCAAACATATTCCTGGCCACGTCTTTACAGAATGATATCTCAGAAATCTTACATTTTTTAATAATCTGAAAAAAACTGGTCATAAAAAGAAGTGCCAGGCAGCCAATCTGTGCAAGAAAATACACAGTAACATCTTTCTTTCCAAACCCATATACCAATATTCCTATAAAGATAATATGGACCAACTGTTGTAAAACAGTATACACATTAAACTTTCTAATATTTTGTGTTCCAATAAACAAGCTGATATTGGTAGATAAGAGTGAAGAAAAAACAGATATTCCGATCAGATACAATAGATATTCACCCTGAATAGAAGCTATACTGAATAAAAAAGGAATTAAAAGACCAGTCAGAAGAGACCACAGATAGGCATACAATAAAACCTTTTCTATTTTAAACCTTGATGCGAAATATGAAGCACTGCTTCCGGAAAAGATACTGCTGAAAAAACTTACTGCTGCTGCATTGGCCACCACAATAGAAATGGTTCCCTTACCTTCACTTCCCCACATATTCGTAGAATAGATCACCAGTCCGAAACTCAGGATCAGAATAAGAAAACGGGAGACAAAGGTTTTAAGGATAGTAAGCTGCATAGTGATTATTGATCAATAGACTCTTTTACAAAATCAACGAAGGAATCTTTTATAAGTTCCCAATTATATTTTTCTTTAAATTCTTTTCGTGCATTGACGGCATAGGAATGATAGAATTCCGGATCCCTGATATAATGGATGATAATATCCGAAATTGCTTCAGCATCATGAGGGTTAACCAGGCTTCCAAAAGAAAGCTCTCCCATATGCTTCCTGATCCCATTCAAATCTGAATAAATCACAGGTTTTCCTGCTCCCATAAAATAAAACAGTTTTATCGGCAGCGAATGATTGTTTTCAAAATTAATTTCCCGAAGATCAAAACAAAGATCAGCTTCTGCAAACGATTCTGTAAACTTCTCAAAACCAGTCGGTTTTCTAACATCTATATTTTCAAAAGAATAGTTCTTTACTAATGTTCTAAAATACACATCATCACTTTCGTGTATTGCTGCTCCTATGATCAGAATTTTAATATGAAGATCAGGAACTTTTTGACGGAGAAGATCTACAGCTTTAAAGAAATTTTCAATTCCCTTATCTTTGGAAATCTGACCCGTGTAACATAATGTGATGTTTCCCGGAGTGAGTTCTTTTATACTTTCATTAATATAAACAGAAGCCGGATAATAAGGCAGAATCATTTGTTTTTTAAATCCAAAAAAAAAGGCCAAAGGGAACTTTTTTGTAGTTTCTCCAAAAATAAAATGGGTACTTAAAAAACCTGCATACAGCTGAATAAGAGAAAACTTTATGGCCTGAAAAATGGTAGCCGGAAATCGGTACTTCTGAAGCATTGACATGGAAGGATACCATTCTGTAACATCATAGATGCAGCTTATCCTGTGTTCTTTTACAAACTTCTTTACTGCTACTATGGCCAGAGGTTCAGAGCCAATGATGCAATCCGGATGAAAAGCAAGGCAGACTTTTCTGAAAGTTTCCATTTTTGTTCCTATACTTTCTTCAAGAACGGCGAAAGATTCTATTTCAATCCCATCCATAATACCTTTATAGTCTGTGTATAAACTGCATATTTTTACTTCATACCCGTTATCTCTAAGAGCTTTTGCCTGATGATAAAAAATGCGGTCATCATTATAGCTGTGGGAGGTCGTTAAAAAAAGTACTTTAGGCATTAGTATCTGCTCGAATCTGTACAAATATACATTAAAACAAAAAAGTGGAAATATATTTTCCACTTTATGATTATTTCTTTTGTATCAGCTCTACAGCGATTATTTTATAGAAGCTGCCCAGCTCTTTTCCAAAGGAAGGAGAAAGTGGCTTAAAAAGTCAAGGTAAGTATTTTTGGAGAAGTCAAAAACCTGGATATTGTCTGATAACTCTCCATTTCTAAGTTTTGTTTTAAAATCAATTAATTTTAAAGTCTTTACTTCACCATTCTCTACAAAGCTTGCTTTCATTCTGTCAAAAAGACCCAATTGATATTCTTCATCAATTTCTCTCATCACCTTTCCTAAAGCATCAATGCTGCATCCTGAAGCCATTTCTTTTTCTTCGTCCACGCATACGATGATAAACTGGTTCTTTTCAATTTTAAAAGAAGAAGAAAGCGGTTTTCCATGAGCTGCCCATGTTGCAAGGAAATCAAATAGTTTTTCGGTAATGGCTTTTGCTTCTTTGGTTTCGAAAGGTCTTGAAGCCGGATATATAATGACTCTGTAGTCGTTGGTTTCTACAATATTAGATTCTTCGATTTTCATAATGTAAGTATTTATTTTTCAACACATTGAACAATCAATATTTATTTTAGTTACTATTGAATGTCCGTATCATTGTAAAGACAAAATTACGCAATTTTCCCGAGTTTAAGATCATTGTATTTTTTACTCAGTACGTAAAGCATCATAATAAAAACCGGAAAGATAAAAGGGAAGAAGAACCTTAAAGCTGCAGACTGTGGAAAGAAAAAGAATTTGATATAGACATTCACCACAAAAAGAACTGAAATCATCCTCACCCACACGTCTTTGGAACGCCAGAATATCACTCCGGTCATAATGGCTAATGATAAAGTTACTTTTTTAAAATAAATGATTTTGATGTAAATAATGCTTAGATAGTCTTTTAAAGTAACATCGATGGGATGTGTTGAAATAATAGGTCTTCGGTCAATAAAAGTATCATAAAACAAATCTTTCCATCCAGGATAATGATAAAACTTAATGATTGCGAGATACATTGCCAGAAGCACTGTTCCCTGAATAATAAAAGAAAAATCAATTTTCTTTTCCTGAAAATAATGGAAAAAGAAAACAGCCATAATATAAGTCAGAGTGAATGTAATATAATCCGGTCTTATAAAAGTAATACTGAATAAAAGTACAAACATTCCCCATTTGTTCCATTTTTTAATTAAACCGATAATAAAGATCAGCATAAACTGAAAAATAAACATATCTGGCGTAGAAACTCTCGACATATAAGTCATTGGAGGTAAAAGCATTGCAGCAACCGTTACAATCATTGCAAGCCCATATTTCTTTGGAAACAGCAGTTTCAGGATATAAAAAAGTAATACTCCTGAAAAAAAGTAAGAAATAAGGCTGGTAAACAGAACTGCCATTGGCGCTGTGAAGCCAAGCTTATAAAAAAGAGTTATTACAAGAATATACCCTACTTTGATTTGAAAATAGGGTAATTGTTCTGTAAAAGATTGTGTATTTTTTACGAAATACTGCCTTGGAATATCCCATTGCTTTATTCCGATGATGTCTGTATAGTGTTCTGCTGGAGCTTCTTTTTTTATGTCTTTGTACGTAATAATCCGGACTTTATCCGGAGAATCCGGGAACTCGGAAGTATACATACATCCCATATAGCCGGGCATATCCCAATCATATACTCTGTTCTTATAATTCCAGAATGTAAGAAGAGCAAGTATAGAAATGATAAACAAAAAGGAGAGCCTCCATTTCAGCTTCATAAACCTGTATAAGATTACAATTATAAGTCTTCTGCTTCAGCAAGAAGTTCTACGATATCTTTTACGGCTACCTCAGTATTTTTATTAAAATGTTTTACTCCATCCGTCATCATGGTATTACAGAAAGGACATCCAGTTGCAATTACCTTAGGTTCAAAAGATAACGCTTCTTCTGTTCTTTCAATGTTGATGTCTTTATTTCCTTTTTCAGGTTCTTTAAACATCTGTGCACCTCCTGCTCCACAGCAAAGTCCGTTGGTTTTGCAACGTTTCATTTCTACAAGTTCAGCATCCAGTTTTTCAAGAAGCATCCTTGGAGCTTCATATTCATCATTGGCACGTCCCAGATAACATGGATCATGGAAAGTAATTTTTTTCCCTCTGAATGCTCCACCTTCAATTTTCAGTCTTCCTTCTTCCATTAAGGTTTTAAGGAACTGAGTATGGTGTACTACTTCAAAGTGTCCACCAAGGCTTGGATATTCATTTTTAAGGGTATTGAAACAGTGTGGGCAAGCCGTTACGATTTTCTTTACTTCGTAAGCATTTAACACTTCGATATTGGTAAGAGCCATCATCTGGAATACGAATTCGTTTCCGGCTCTTTTTGCAGGATCTCCGGTACAGCTTTCTTCCTGACCCAGAACGGCAAATTCTACCCCTATTTTATTTAATATCTTGCAGAATGCTTTTGTAATTTTTTTGGCACGGTCATCAAAACTTCCCGCACATCCCACCCAGAATAAAACTTCTGGTGCTTTTCCTTCGGCAGCATACTCTGCCATTGTTTTTATAGTGAAATCCATTTCTTTTTCAATTTGAAAATGTGAGAATTTGGAAATTTGAAAGTGATATAGACAATAATCAATTTCAAATTTTCAAATTGATTAATTATCTAGTTTTCCGATGCCCAGTTCAGACGGTCAGCCTGATTATACTGCCAAGGAGCTGCGTTGTTTTCCACATTGGTCATCATCAGGTTCAGTTCCTGTGGAGCAGCAGACTGTTCCATCACCAGGAATCTTCTCATTTCAAAAATAATGGAAAGCGGGTCAAGCAATACCGGACAGGCATCTGTACATGCATTACATGTGGTACAAGCCCAAAGTTCTTCTTTGGTAATATAATCGTTCAACAGTTTTTTACCGTCATCAACGAATTTTCCGTTTTGATCGATATTTCTTCCTACTTCTTCCAGTCTGTCTCTGGTTTTCATCAGGATCAGTCTCGGAGAAAGCTTTTTCCCGGTAATATTTGCCGGACAAACAGAAGTACAGCGTCCGCATTCTGTACATGAATATGCATTAAGCAATTGCACCTGATTCAGATCGAAGATATCCTCAGCCCCAAATTTAGAAGGCACGTCCGCTTCTGCTCCTTCAGCTGGTGCAGCGTAAGGATCTGCATTGGGATCCATCATCAATTTGATCTCTTTTGTTACAGATTCAAGGTTGTTGAATTTTCCTTTTTTATCAAGATTTGCATACCATGTACTTGGAAACGCAAGGATAATATGTAAATGTTTTGAGTAATAGAGATAATTCATAAAGAAAAGAATCCCCACGAAGTGGAACCACCATGCAGCTTTCTCTGTGAATATCAAAAACCCGTTATCAAAATTGAAGATTTCTAAGAACGGAACAAAAGTCATCTCACTGATCGGGAAGCTTCCATGTTCCGGGAAAATACCTCTGGACTGTAAAATAAAATCTGAAGCATTCATTTTAAAGAAAGCCATCATTAAGGCGAATTCAATAATCAAAATCCAGTTTGCATCATTTTTTGGCCATCCGAAAAGTTCTTTCATCGTCAATCTCTTCACTCCGTAAAAATTTCTACGGATAAAGAAAATGACAACTCCAATCACTACTAAAAGTGCCAGAACTTCTAATGTTGCCGTAAAGAAGTTATAAAATGTGTGACCGAAAATACTTGATAAAAAACGGTGAGTACCAAATATTCCATCAACAACAATTTCTATTAATTCAATATTAATAATCACAAAACCTACATATACAAAAAAGTGTAAAACTCCTGCAACAGGACGTGCTGTCATTTTACTCTGTCCCATGGCTACACGGGCCATCGTTTCCCAACGTTCTCCTTTTCTGTCGTTTCTATTGATTTTGTGACCTAACCTGATATTTCTATAAATTTTCTGCAGGCTTTTGGCAAACAGCCCAAATCCCGCCACTAATAAAATCAGGAAAATAATGTTATCGATGTACTGCATAAGGCGTATTAGTCTTTGTTATTTTTTCCGAAAACCGAGAAGTTGATATATCTCTTCGGATTCGCTTTCATATCTTCAATTAATGAATTCAAATTGGAAGATGCTGAATTCAGGTTGTTGTAAAGCTGTTCATCTTTCATCAGTTTACCTAAACTTCCTTCTCCTTTATCTATCCCTCCAATAACCTGATTTAACTTCCCTACTGTAGCATCCAGATTGGCAATAGTAGCATTTAACTGTTTAGTATCTATGCTCTGCGCCAGATTTCCATATTTATCCAGGGTAACTTTTCCGCTCTGCATGGTAAGGCTTGCATCATCCAGCACCTTTTGCAGTTTTGGATCATTATGTCCTACAAGCGTATTTACACTTCCTGCTGTAGCCTGTAATGCTCCTACTGTTTTATTAAGGTTGGCCAATAAAGCTTTTATTTCAGCTCTGTTCTGAGCATCAAAAACCTGATTGGCATTTGCCATTAAAGAATCGACTCTGTGCAGAACCACCTGTAGCTGATCTTTTACCGGACCCACCTGAGAAGAAAGACTTCCCAGCGTTCCCAGTTTGAAAGCTCCTTTTAAAGTGTCACCGTCTTTTGCAGTAGGCCCTCCATACATAAGGTTCACTCTCATTTCTTTACCAGACATTAATCCGGGTTCAAAGATCTCCAATGATGAGTTTTTTGAAAATTCGAATTTGTTGTCAACTGTAATTTTTACGACAAAATTAATTTTTCCATCTTTTGTGGTAATAGGAATAATCTTGTCTACCTGTCCTACTTTCAAACCATTGATAGAAACTGCAGAAGATTGCGCCAGGCCTTCTACATTGTCATATTTTGCGTAAAATATATTATCGGTAGTAAAAAGGCTTTTCCCTTTCATAAACTGAAACAATACCACAAAGCCTACGATAGCTAGAAGTGCAATCACAC
This sequence comes from Chryseobacterium sp. CBTAP 102, assembly GCF_003201365.1. NCBI lineage: Bacteria > Pseudomonadati > Bacteroidota > Flavobacteriia > Flavobacteriales > Weeksellaceae > Chryseobacterium > Chryseobacterium sp. CBTAP 102. The sequence continues at coordinate 55,795 of NZ_QICX01000009.1, read as the reverse complement.
CAGCTTTTAATTCTTTACTGAACTTCACTTGCTAATTTTTTTCTAATAAGCAAATATAATACATTTTAAATAAATCTTTTCCTTTATTGTTCTGCGTTAAATACAAAAAAAAGCGACAAAAAAAATTGTCGCTTTTTATATCATTGAAATGATTTTCTTATTGTTGCTGATTTCCCAGCTTGTTCCAGATCTCGATTCTATAATCTTCGATATCTGCGTTATCCTGAAGGCTCTTCATCCAGGCCTGTCCGAACATCCCGGCACTTCTTTGGGTAAGAGATTCTGTAAACTGCTTAAGATCTCCAGGTTGCTTGTTTACAGTTTCTGATTTTTTGATCAAAACATAAACTCCTGTTCCTCCTTCAACAGGGTTAGAAAGTTTACCTTTTGCAACACCGAATGCTGCACCGGCAACTTTAGGTTCCATAGAACCTGCCACTGAAGGATTCAATAAGTTCACCTGAGCAGATTGTTTTGAAGTGGCAAACAATTTAGCAATCTGATCTAAGCTGGAAGCTTTTGCTGCTGTAATCTTATCAGAAATTTGTTTTGCTGCCAATTTATTTTTAACAATAACTTCGATCTGATCTCTCACAGATTCCGGATCAGCAAGACCTGCTTCCTGTTTTCCGTTCAGATACACTACAATTTTATCTCCTGTTCCTTCTACTGTAAATAATTCAGTATCTCCTTTTTCTCTTTTCTTATCAAAAGCCCAGGTAAGGATATCAGCATCTTTTTCAGTTCCTAAGCCCTGAAGCTGACCTTCAAATCTTTTGGCTGCTTTTGGATTAGAGAACTGATAGTTTCCTTTCTTAGCAATATTCACGAAATCATTGAAAGATTTCCCCTGAACCTGCTGAATGAATTTTCTTGAGTTTTTGTCTGTTTCAGCCTCAGTAGCATCTGAAGGTTTGATTGCTTTCACAAGGTTCGCAACTTTATACCCCATTGATCCTGATTTTTTATCTTCAATATTGATGATATGGTAACCGAACTGTGTTTCTACCACCCCTGTAGCTCCTTTAGGATTACTTGCAAGGTAAGCAAGGAATTCCGGAACGAAAGGCGTCTCTGGTGTTGTCCATCCAAGGCTTCCACCCTGAGCGGCAGAATTAGGATCGCTTGAAAGCTTAAGGAATTCTGTGAATTTTGCAGGAGTAGCTTTTACAATAGCACCAATTGAGTCTGCCAGTTTCTTAGCCTGCTCTTTACTTCTTGTTACCCCTTCACCTGCAGGGCTTCCTTTGAATGCAATAAGGATATGTCTTGATAAGGTAGAATCTGAAGGTCTTTTACCAACCAATTTAGATACTACATATACATCTTGCTCTTTATAAGGACCAAAAGTCTGACCTACTGCTGCTGTAGTGATCTGATTTTTGATTGTTGGAGGCAATTGAGCAGGATTCAAATACTGAGGATTGAATGGTGCATCAGAATTTGCTGCTACAAACATAGAATCGTTTTTAGTATTCTGGAAGTTTTCAGTTCCTCCACTCGCATCTGTACCTCCTGAATATAATTTTGTAATTTCTTTCAGGGCTGCCGCATCATCTGCTGCACTAGGTTTAGATGGGAAAAATACAATACCAATATTTCTGCTTGGCTCAGCTTTGAACATTACAGGGTGCTTCTTGATGTAATCAGCAAGATCCTGTGTGGTAACATTGATCTTTGTTTTTTGAAGATAAGCTGCATAATCTACTTTTACAAAGTCGATATCTGCAAGCTGATCTCTCTGCTTCATCAATTCTTCAGCTTCTTTCTTACCTGTAGTAATACCTGCTGAAAGATTGGTAAACACCTGTCTTGCCATTAGTCTGTACTCAATTGTCTTTCTTGTTTTCAACCATTGAGTATACCCCTGGGGATTGGTGTTTTGTAATGTTTCAATTTCTTTTTTAAGCTCTTGAGTTTTAAAATTACCTTTCTCATCAAAGAACTGTTGATTCTGAGCAAACATCTGATCATACTGGATTTGATTCCAGAAATAATCATCAGTCATTTCAAAGCCCAATTTCTCAAACTGTTGTTTGATAAGTTTAGATTGTACAAGTAACTGCCATGCCTGCTCTTCAAGACCGTTTTTCGGACGACCCTGCTGTTCAGCCTGCTGCTGCAACACGAAAAGCTGATCATTGAACTCTTCGCGGGTGATTTTCTCACCGTTTACTTTTCCTAAAACGTCAGGATTCTTACCAAAAACCTTGTCGATACTCTCGGGGTTTACCAGGAACGCCAAAAGCGCTAAGGCTATTACTCCCATTAAAAGCCAAGGCTTACTCCTAATCTGTCCTAAAATTGCCATTTTATAAATTATAGTTTTTTATCAGTTTGCGAAAATACACATTTTTAAGAAATTACAGAAACAGAACTGCTTTATTTTGATTTTTAATGCAAAGATTAACTAAAAAAGGAAATTTTGACCGTATTTTTAAGTAAAAAACAAATGGCATAAGTATTGTGCATTTTTAAAACATTATAATATGCCACACGTTTTCAGAGTATATTATAAAAATTTCCTTTAATGATAAAAAACGAAAATGACAATTTGTCATTCGATTGACTATGACAGAATTTGAAGATATTAGTTTAGAAGAAATGATCAGTGACGGATTTGATATCGTAACTGAAGAAATCAATCTTTCCGACTTCGCAGAGACTGATAAAAATTCCGAACAGAAAATATTCCCTATACTTCCCGTAAGAAATATGGTTATGTTCCCTAATGTTGTAATTCCTATTACTGCAGGAAGAAAAACCTCCATACAGCTCCTTGAAGAGGCACAGAAGAACGGAGATTTTATTGGAATTGTAAGCCAGAAAAACTCGGATATGGAACAACCTTCCGAAAAAGATATATATACCACCGGTACACTGGCAAAGATCATTAAGATCATTAAGCTTCCGGAAGGCAATATTACAGCTATTACCAAAGGATTCCACAGGTTTAAGATTAAAAAAATCATTGATAACCAACCCTATTTTAAAGCGGAAATATCTAAATTAAAAGATAACCGACCTAAAGATCAGGAAGAGTATGAAGCATTATTGGAGAACATCAAGGATCTTGCTTTAAAGATTATTGAGCTTGATCCCAATATCCCAAATGCGGCAAACTTCGCAATCAAAAACATTAACAATAATGATGATCTTCTGAATTTCATCTGCACGAATGCTAATTTCTCTTCAATAGCAAAACAAAAACTGCTTGAAGAAAAAAGTCTGATGACAAGAGCCAACCAGTGCTATGAAATGATGCATGAAGATTTCAGAAAACTGGAACTGAGAAATCAGATTCATCAGAAAACATCGAAGGATCTTGATAAACAGCAGAGAGAATATTTTCTTAATCAACAGATCAGAACGATCCAGGAAGAGCTGGGTGGCGGACCTGAAAGTGATGTGGAAGACCTTATTGCTAAGGCTAAAACAAAAAAATGGAATCAGGAGGTAGAAGACCATTTCCAGAAGGAAATCGGCAGGCTTCAACGTCAGAACCCTAATTCCCCGGACTATAATGTACAGAGAAATTATCTTGATTTCTTTACAGATCTACCTTGGGAAACCTATACGAAAGATATTTTCGATATTGCTAAAGCTGAAAAAGTACTTGACAAAGCACACTTCGGACTGGAAGATATCAAGAAAAGAATTCTGGAGCACATGGCTGTTTTAAAGCTAAAAAACAATATGAAGTCTCCCATCCTATTATTGGTAGGACCTCCGGGTGTTGGTAAAACATCTTTAGGAAAGTCTATCGCTGATGCATTGGGAAGAAAATATGTAAGATTATCATTAGGTGGTCTTCATGACGAGAGTGAGATCCGCGGACATAGGAAAACATATATTGGTGCTATGGCGGGAAGAATTTTACAGTCTATCAAAAAATCAGGTACTTCTAACCCGGTAATTGTTCTTGATGAGATTGATAAAATCGGACAGGGTCTTCATGGGGACCCAAGCTCAGCACTCTTGGAAGTTCTTGATCCAGAGCAGAATAAGTCTTTCTATGATAATTTCCTGGAGATGGGCTATGACCTTTCAAAGGTGATGTTTATTGCTACTGCCAACTCACTTTCAACAATACAGACTCCTCTTTTGGACAGAACGGAGATCATTCAGATTGCCGGTTATACATTGGAAGAAAAGATTGAGATAGCCAAAAGACATTTGATCAGGAAACAGCAGGAAGAAAATGGTCTGGATGCAAAATCATTCAAACTCGGAAATGCAGAACTTAAGCATATTATAGAAGCTCATACTTCAGAAAGTGGAGTAAGAACTTTGGAGAAAAGAATTGCAGCCATTGGGAGATGGGTAGCTCTTCAGACTGCTTTGGTAAAGGAGTATGACCCCAAAATTTCATTGGAAAAAGTGGATGAAATTCTTGGCGTTCCAAGACCGAAGAGTTTATCTGAGATTACGGGAGTTCCTGGTGTGGTAACAGGTCTTGCCTGGACAAGCGTAGGAGGAGATATTCTTTATATTGAAAGTATTTTGAGCAACGGAAAAGGAACTTTAACAATGACCGGAAATCTTGGAACGGTGATGAAAGAGTCTGCAACTATTGCTTTGGAATACATTAAGGCTAAGTATGATGAACTGGGAATTTCCCAGGAAGATATTGAAAAGAAAAACATCCACGTACACGTTCCTGAAGGAGCAACCCCTAAAGATGGACCGTCTGCAGGTATTGCCATGCTGACTTCAATGGTTTCTTCGTTTAAAAACAAGAAGGTAAAACCTCACCTTGCGATGACGGGAGAGATTACTTTAAGAGGAAAAGTGCTTCCGGTGGGAGGAATCAAAGAAAAACTTCTTGCAGCAACAAGAGCAGGAATCAAAGACGTAATTCTTTGCGAAGCTAACAGAAAAGATGTGGAAGAGATCAAAAAAGATTATCTGAAAAATCTGAGAGTACATTATGTCAACAGAATGGAAGAAGTCATTGACATTGCCATTGAAGAATAAAAACAATTTATAACATATTAACTTCTCAATAATGAAACACGTTCTGATATTCAGTGCGTGTTTTTATTTTTACAAAAAAGCAGATTGTTCTGCCAGGTGGAATAAAATTTGCTGAACACTAGATAATTCCGAAGGATTGAATAATTTTTTTTCAATTCAGACGGGTTTTCTTATTTTTATTCCACACCGCATATTTATAGATTATGAATTTTCTTAGACTTCCTTTCCTTGTCAAGCTTACCCTCGTGGTGATTTCCATCATTGGGCTTGGCTATCTTCTGGCATTAGGACAGAGTATTTTAGCTCCGTTTTTCCTGGCATTCCTGATGGCTATGCTTTTTTTGCCTGCGGCAACTTTTATGGAAAGAAAGCTGAGATTTCCAAGATCAATGTCCACAATGACCTCAGTCTTCATTATGCTGATGATTTTAGGCGGAATTATTTACTTCTTTACCAATCAGCTCTCTGACTTTAGCAAAGATCTTCCACATCTCAAAGAACAGTTCACCACTGTTTTCAATGGTCTTCAGCATTGGGTTTCCAAAACATTCAATGTGAAAGTAGATGAACAAGTAGATTATATCAATCAGGGATTGAATAAGCTTCTGTCTTCTTCAGGGGTGATTTTAGGGTTTACATTTGGGATATTCTCAACAGGATTTGGATTTATTATATTTTTCACTCTGTTTTTTATCTTTATTCTAAATTACAGAAGACTATTAAACAATTTTATCGTTACAGTTTTCAACGAAAGACATAAAGCCAGTGTACAGGAAGCTGTAAGTGAAATCAGGGTTATGACCAAGAAATATATTTTTGGTCTTTTCCTTCAGGTGATTATTGTATCTGTTCTTACTTCAATCCTTCTTACTATTCTGGGAGTGAAATATGCTATTCTTCTGGGAGTTCTCACGGGATTATTAAACGTCATTCCTTATCTGGGAATTTTTATTTCTCTTCTGATTTCCTGTTTTATAGCGTTTGCCACTTCTACGCCTTCAACATGTATTTATGTTGCTTTGGGCTATATCGCTATTCATGCTGTAGATGGCAATATTGTTCTTCCATTTGTAGTGGGTTCTAAAGTAAAGATCAATGCTTTATTTTCTTTTATTGGAATCCTTTTAGGAGAACACCTTTGGGGAATTGCGGGCATGTTCCTGTGTATCCCAGCAATTGCTATTATAAAAATCATCTGTGAAAGAGTAGACGATCTCAAACCTTGGGGAAGATTACTCGGCGAAGAGCCAAAACCTCATAAGAAGAAAAAAAGCTATAAGATTTCCAAGAATATTACGTTGAAAGAAATGGATTAGACAATGAGTAATAATTGACATAACCCAACTTTAATGTAGAATAAAAAGACTGCCTTTTTCAAGACAGTCTTTTATATTTTTATGAAAGAGGACACAACGGACTTGTTCCATTGGGACAAGTTTCCGTACAAAGAATATAAGATTGGCTATCCGGACAATATCCATAAGCAGGCCCTTCCGGATCTCCTAAACAAGGATCTCCAGGTGGAATTTTACAAGGACATCCTATAGGCCCTATATCACATTTTCCAATACCTCCTCCTTGGATTTCTCTTAAATCCGTACGGTTTAATTTTTTAAGATTTTTTAGCATGATTTTTATATTAGTTTACCTCTGTAAGGTACAGAATAAAAATCACATAAAAACATCAATTAACGCATATTAACAACTAATTTTACATTTTATATCAAATTAAATACAGAATATACCATTTTTATTTTACATTTGATATAAAATAACCAATCATGAAATTAATAAAACTCATCTTATGTCTGCTTTTCGGGCTTATGTTTATTAATGCCGGATTAAACAAGTTTTTTAATTATATGCCTATGGAAAAACCTACTCCTGAGCAGATGAAACTTTTCGCTGCTTTTGGAGAAATCAGCTGGTTGATGCCTTTAGTAGGTATTGCAGAAATCATTGGCGGATTATTATTTATTTTCCCAAAAACAAGAGCGTTGGGAGCTATTGTTATTTTACCTGTCATGGTAGGAATTGTTACCCATGTATTCACAATGGATAAATCTCCTATGGGAATGGGTATTGCAGGGGTGATGTTTCTGATCAACCTTTGGATGATTATTGACAATAAGGAAAAATATAAGCATTTAGTTTCATAAGACTGCAGATAATAGGCTGCAGGTTGCAGTTTTTATAGCGGTCAATTAAAATTTACTGTTGTGAATCACATTGGCACAGCCCATAAACTATAACCTATCATCTGCTACCTGTATCATACAAAAGCACTGAAACCTGTAATTGATCGTCCTACGATGAGCGAATTAATTTCTTTTGTTCCTTCGTAAGAATATATAGCTTCCGCATCGGCAACAAATCTGGCCACATCATATTCCAGCAGAATTCCGTTTCCTCCCATTACTTCTCTTGCTCGGGAAACAATATCCCTTGTTCTGAGGGTACAGAAAACTTTAGCTAAAGAAGCGTGTTCATCTTTTAAAATACCTTCATCCTGCATTTCAGACAGTCTGAAAACCATTGTCTGCATGGCAGTAAGATTAGATAGCATTTCTACCAGATGTCCCTGAATCATTTGGAATGAAGCGATAGGTCTTCCGAACTGCTCTCTTTTGCGGGTATAATCCAATGCGCTTTCATAAGCTCCGCGGGCACAGCCTGTAGCCATCCATGCTACTCCTGCTCTGGTCATTCTCAGTACTTTCCCGGTATCTTTAAAGGAATTGGCATTCTGCAGACGGTTTTGTTCGGTTACAAGACAGTCTTTTAAGGTAATCAATCCGTTCTGGACAATCCTTAAAGCCATTTTTCCTTTAATTTTCTCTACGGAATATCCCGGATTATCTTTTTCAACAATAAATCCTTTCACCTCTCCGCTGTCCAGATCTCTTGCCCAGATAATAACCAGATCAGCAAAAGTAGCATTCCCAATCCATTTTTTCTGACCATTAAGAATCCAGCCTTCCGGTGTTTTTTTACAGGTTACTGTAAGTCCGCCCGCAGCTCCTGATCCAACTTCCGGCTCTGTAAGCCCAAAAGCTCCTATTTTTTCAAATTTCTGCATCTGCGGAAGCCACTTTTGTTTCTGTTCTTCAGATCCGCAGATATAAATAGAACCCATTGCCAGCCCGGATTGTACTCCGAAAAATGTGGCAATAGAAGCATCTACTCTTGCCATTTCCATCGCAATAACACCTTCCATCAGGAAAGGCATTCCCGGGCAGCCATATCCTTCATAAGTAACGCCGCAGATATGCAGTTTCTGGAATTTTGGAATCAGTTCAAAAGGAAATTCATCTCTGAGCCAATAGTGATTAACCAGAGGCTTGACTTCTTTTTCCATGAACGTTCTTACTTTAAGCTGAATTTCACGCTGTTCTGGAGTAAGGGTATGGTATATATCATAAAAGTCGCCATCAATAGGTGGTAATTCTTTCTTTTTCTTTTCCGGATCAAGCATTTTCATAAGTCCGGAAAGCTGTTTATCATCCAGTTTTGAGAAATTTTGCATCAGTTTTGGCAGATCTACCTTTTGAGAAATGGTACTCAACTGATCGAAATCTATGGATCTAAATAATTCTATTGCGTTTCTGATTTTGGAAAAAGTATTTGACATAGTGATAGATTGTAGTTTTGGTTTGTAAATGATAAGCAAAAACTGCTCCGAAAGCAATCACTAAAGCCCAAGCATATTTTACAAAACACTACATTTCAACCCATTACAACTGAAATTTTATTTACAAGATTTTTACTTTTGATTTTCAAATGTTACAAAAGATCCTGACTGAACTTTGACTCAAGCAAAACAACAAAAATCAACGCTATGAAAACCACTTACATTACATTATCTCTGTCAGCCGTGCTTTTATTAGGAATTTATTCATGTAAAAAAGGAGAAGTAGCTTCCACAGACCTTGAAGCATACGCTACAACAGACTCTGCCTCTGCTATTGCTTCCGACAGTATTTCATCTGTTGCAGAAATGAAAGTAAAAGACAAGCAGTTTATCAAGACTGCGGATGTGAATATGGAAGTAAAAGATGTATATAATGCAACGATTGCTATTGAAAAATCTGTGCAGGAACTCGGAGGTTTTGTTACCAATAGTAATCTGCAAAGCAATGTAGTTTCCGAAAACACCTACAATACTTCTGACGAAGAGGCTATGCTGATTAAGAAATACCAGACAGAGAACAGAATGCAGGTGCGTATTCCGACGGAAAAACTTGGGGAACTTTTAACAGCAATCAATACAAACAAGTTATTTCTTAATTCAAGATCCATTAATGCGGAAGATGTAACAGCCAACATCAAATACTCTGAACTGGAAGGGAAAAGGAATCAAAAGACTTCTGAGAACATAAGCAAGCTCAAAACAAATAAAGATAAGGTAACACTGGATGATGAAAATATGTCTGAAGGAAATCTTCAAAAACTCTCCAGCATGAACATGACAGATGATTTGAAATACAGTACTATTGACATTTACATCAAAGAACCTCAATTACGCATTGCTGAAATTGCTGTTACCAATACAACAAGCATTGACAATAAATATAAATACAATTTCATTTATGATGCTAAAGATGGATTTGTGTACGGCTTTTATCTGATTCAGAGAATTATAGTGGGCCTTATCAATGTGTGGCCTCTGGTATTGATTGCTGCTGCAATCCTCTATTTTTTAAGAAAAAGAAAAATTTCAAAACCTGAACATTCAAAAATCCAGGAATAAAAAAGCTATCCTAACCAATTGGTTATCATCATAATTTTAGATTTTACAACCTCCTGTTTACGGGAGGTTTTTATTTTTTTGAAAAAAAACTGTAACGATTAAAACAACTGTCTTACCTACTGTTTAAAAGAACAGAAAATCAAAAAATTAATACTATGAAAAATTTAATACAACTTGGATTCGCAGTGTTATTATCACTGAATTCTATAACAGCAAATGCTCAAAGCAAAAACATAAGCAAAGACAACAGCCTGCTTTGGGAAGTATCCGGGAACGGTCTTTCTAAGCCTTCTTATATTACCGGGACTTTTCATATCTTATGCAGTAAAGATTTTGAGATTAAACCTAAGGTACTGAAAGCTCTTGAGAAATCTGAAAACTTTGTCATGGAAATCAACTATACAGATGCTGCTGAAATGATGTCACTTCAAAAAATGTTTAAAGCAGATAAAAAAATATCGGATCAGCTTTCACCTGAAGAAGCCAGGGAACTTAATACAGTTCTTGCCAATTACGGAACTGATTTGAAAAGTATAGATTCTTCAAGCCCTCAGGCATTGTATGCTCTTCTTTCTACCAAAGCAATCCCCTGCCCTCAGAACGAAGTTAAACTTTACGAAATGGAACTTCTTCAGAAAGCAATGAAAGATAAAAAAAGCATCAAAGGACTTGAAAAAGTAGAAGATCAGATGAAATCGATCAATGAAGCTTATGATCTGAAGAGCATCATTACTCAATTGAAAATGGATAAAGAATACCAAATATTGTTCACACAGATGATTGAAGCTTTTAAAAATGAAAATGTACAATCCCTTTACAGTCTTTTTAAGGATGAAAGATTCATGAATGATCACCAGGAAAAGGCTATGCTTACCAATAGAAATCAAAACTGGGTAAAAATAATGCCGGATATGATGAAAAAAGAAAGCTCTTTATTTGCTGTCGGAGGGTCTCATCTTATGGGTGAAAACGGAATTATCCCTCTCCTTCAGGCAAAGGGGTTTACCGTAAAACCTGTATCAGGCTTGTAACCATAACCAAACCATGAAACAATTGTGAGCAGTTTAAACGAAACCACTTTTTTAAAGCTCGTCAATCAGCACAAGGGCATTCTATACAAAGCCTCACGGATTTATGCAGATTCCGTAGAGGACAGGGAAGACCTTCAGCAGGAAATTCTTATCCAGCTTTGGAAATCTTATCAGAATTTTAAGGGAAACAGTGAATTCTCTACCTGGATGTATCGGGTTGCAATTAATACCGCCATTACCTTTTTAAAAAAGGAAAAACAGAGATCCAATAACCATACGGATGCTCCTTCTCATTTTGAGGTGCAGCAGGAGGATTACAACCCTGCAAAGGACAGGCAGCTGGAAATTTTCTACAGTGCCGTTCAGGAGCTGAACTCTCTGGAAAAAGCCGTCATATTTTATTTCATGGAAGGAATGTCACACAAAGAAATAGGAAATAACTTGGGACTCAGTGAAGGTAATGCCCGCGTAAAGCTTAACAGAACAAAAGATAAAATACAGCAAATCATAAAAAAATCAGGTTATGAATTTTGATCAATTAAAAGAACAGTGGAATAAAGAAGACAGTGACGTCCATATTCCTGACACCATAAAGCAATTAAAGGAAAGCAAACACCCTATAGAAAAGATTCAGAAAAATATGAAAAGAGAATTTCCCATGCAGATTCTTGCTATTATTCTTATCGCTTTTTTTCCTCTCCAGTTTCAGTTTCCATCTTCACAGTATATTATTTATTATGTTTCCTATACCATGATGGTCGTTATCTCATCATACTATCTGCTAGGGTTTTATAAATTTTATAAACAGACGGAACTTTACACAGGAAACACCAAAAACAGTCTTTGGAAAATATATCATGAGCTTCGTCTGAATATGGAACGATATCAGTCTTTCGGATTTTTATTACTTCCCCATTTCCTGATAACAGTAGGATTGGTTATTTATAACACGATGGAAAAACAGGGAAAATCTCTTACAGAACTTACCACTTCTCACCAACAGGGATTAATTATCACAGTACTCATCGGAACTTTAGCAATCATAACGAGTATCGTTTTATGGACAAAGTATATCTACGGAAAGAGTGCCAAAGAACTTGAAAACATTCTTAAAGAAATGGATGAATAACATTGAAAACTCATGTCACAAAACACATTTTATCAAACCTCAGATCTGTTCTGAGGTTTTGTTTTTTTTAAAAAATCGTTATTTATTATCTTCAAATTTATCTGAGGTTTTATTTTTCCGTAAATTTGCAAATCAGAAATAAATCATTATGGATTATGGGCTATTCTCATCCAATATATGATCTTCTGAGCGATAAAAATTCTGTAATATGCTATCAAAAATAAATCCAACACAAACTAGCAGCTGGAAAGCACTTGATGAACACTTCGGTGGAAATGACTTTGATCTTAGAACTCTTTTCCAGTATAATCCGAACCGTTTTAATGAATTTTCTCTACACAAGGACAACTATCTTTTTGATTATTCTAAAAACCTGATCGACTCCAGAACAAAAGATCTTTTATTGCAGTTGGCCGAGGAAAGCCAGTTAAAAGATGCTATTTCCAAAATGTTCTCTGGTGACAAAATCAATGAAACAGAAGGAAGAGCAGTTCTTCATACGGCATTAAGAGATTTCTCCGGCCGTGAAGTTATCGTAGATGGAGAAAACATCAAACCACAGATCAAGAGAGTTCTTGAGCATATGAAGTCTTTTTCTGAGAAGATTATTTCAGGAGAACATAAAGGTTTCAGCGGAAAAGAAATTACAGATGTAGTCAACATCGGGATCGGAGGATCAGATTTGGGTCCTGTAATGGTTTGTTCGGCTTTAAAGCATTTTAAAACAAGATTAAACGTTCACTTTGTTTCCAACGTGGACGGAAATCATATTGCAGAAGTAGTAAAAGATTTAAATCCTGAAACTACTTTATTCATCATTGCTTCCAAGACATTTACGACTCAGGAAACAATGACCAATGCCAATTCAGCTAAAGACTGGTTCCTGAAAGCAGGAAAACAGGAAGATGTAGCGAAGCATTTCGTTGCTTTATCTACTAATATTGAAGAAGTTAAGAAGTTCGGAATTGCAGAAGAAAATATTTTTGAGTTCTGGGACTGGGTAGGCGGAAGATATTCCCTTTGGAGCGCCATCGGATTAAGTATTGTGCTTTCCGTAGGGTATGAAAATTTCGAACAGCTTCTAAAAGGGGCTTATGATACGGATCAGCACTTCCAGACGGCAGAATTCTCTGAAAATGTTCCTGTTTTAATGGGACTTTTGGGAATCTGGTACCGTAATTTCTATGCTGCTACAACGTATGCAATCCTGCCTTATTCTCAATATCTGGACAGATTCGCTGCCTATCTTCAGCAGGGAGATATGGAAAGTAACGGAAAATGTGTAGACAGAAGCGGTGAATTCGTAGAATATGAAACCGGACCAATCATCTGGGGAGAACCAGGTACAAACGGCCAGCATGCGTTTTATCAATTAATCCACCAGGGAACAGAATTGATTCCTGCAGATTTTATTGCCTATGCAAAAAGCCCTAACCATGTTTCTGATCACCAGGATAAATTATTAGCCAACTTTTTCGCTCAGACTGAAGCACTTGCCTTTGGAAAACTGGAAGAAGAAGTGGAAGAAGAATTGAGAAATTCCGGAAAATCTGACGAAGAAATAGACCGACTGATCAATTTCAAAGTCTTCCACGGAAACACTCCAACTAACTCCATATTATTCAAGGAATTAACTCCTTTTTCACTAGGACAGCTGATTGCTCTGTATGAACATAAAATTTTTGTTCAGGGTGTCATCTGGAATATTTTCAGCTTTGACCAGTTTGGAGTGGAATTAGGAAAAGTATTAGCCAATAAAATCCTTCCTGAGCTTGAAAATAATGAAGCTATAAGCTCTCATGACAGCTCTACCAATGGATTGATCAATTACTATAAAGAAAATAAATAGTAAGTAAAAAGAAAGTAAAAGTAAATCTATAAAGTAAAAAAGTAAAAATGGCAGAAATTCTTGACGGACTTAAAGTATCCAAGGAAATAAAAGCAGAGATCAAGGTTGAAGTAGAAAAGATTCTCGCAAGCAAAAGAAGAGCTCCACACTTGGTGGCTATTCTTGTAGGAAATAATGGAGCAAGCAAGGCCTATGTAAACTCTAAAGTGAAAGACTGTGAGGAAGTAGGATTTCAATCCAGCTTAATCAAGTTTCCAAGCACTGTTTCTGAATCTGAACTGTTGGAAAAAATTGATGAGCTTAATAAATCTAAAGCAGTAGACGGATTTATCGTTCAGCTGCCTTTACCTGATCAGATTGATCAGGAGAAGATCATCAACGCTATTGACCCTAGAAAAGATGTAGATGGTTTCCACCCTGAAAACTTCGGAAAAATGGCTCTTGAAATGGATACTTTCTTACCGGCAACTCCTTTCGGGATTTTAACATTATTGGAAAGATACAATATTGAAACAAAAGGAAAAGACTGTGTAATTATCGGAAGAAGTAAAATTGTAGGAAGACCGATGAGTATCCTTATGGGGAGAAAAGATTTCCCTGGAAATTCTACCGTTACCCTTACGCACTCATACACAAAAGACATTGAAGAATATACAAGAAAAGCAGACATCGTCATTACCGCTTTGGGAGATCCTCACTTCTTAAAAGGAGATATGATCAAAGAAGGAGCAGTAATCGTGGACGTGGGTATTACAAGAGTAGATAATGACTCTCCGAAAGGATATTACCTTGCAGGTGATGTAGATTTTGACAGCTGTGCTGCAAAAGCAAGCTGGATCACTCCGGTACCTGGAGGTGTAGGCCCAATGACAAGAGCAATGTTGATGAAAAACACCATCATTGCTTATAAAACTTCGGTCTATAACGACTAATTTTAAAATGAATAAAGAAGAAGATATTTTATTAAAAGAAGGTAAAATGCTCCCTGTGATGGAGCATTTTTATACTTTACAGGGAGAAGGAGCACACACCGGAAAAGCAGCATACTTTATCAGGCTGGGAGGTTGTGATGTAGGATGTCACTGGTGTGATGTAAAAGAAAGCTGGGATCCGGAACTTCATCCCCTGATGAATGCTGAGGAAATTGCAGAAACTGCGGCTAGACACTGTAAAACAATAGTGTTGACTGGCGGTGAACCTTTAATGTGGAATTTAGATATCCTGACCTCCAGACTGAAAGAATTGGGCTGTACAGTACATATCGAAACTTCAGGAGCTTATCCTATGAGCGGACAGCTTGACTGGATTACTCTTTCACCAAAGAAAACCGGGCTTCCTAAAGAAGAAATTTATCAAAAGGCTAATGAGCTTAAAGTAATCATTTTCAATCAGCATGACTTTACTTTTGCTCAGGAACAGGCTGCAAAAGTTTCTGAAAACTGTAAGCTTTATCTTCAGAGTGAATGGAGCAAAAGAAATGATATGTATCCTAAGATTACAGATTTCATCCTGGAAAACCCTGAATGGCAGGCTTCTGTTCAGACTCACAAATATCTGAATATACCGTAAAAAAATGTAAATTAGCTGGGCTTATCCGCTATAATACCGATAGATGCAGAGAATTCGATACTCCAGATACCTGAAATCAATCATTATGTTGCTTGACCTCATGGTTATTGCATCTATCTTCATATTCTTTTTTATAAGCAGAAACGAAAGTTTAAAATATAATGAAGAAACCTGGTATCAGAATAGTTTCTCTCTCATGCTGTTGTTTTTGTTCTGGGTGCTGCTGAGCGGTAGAACAAAAATATATAATATTCCGAGGAATCTTACTTATACCCTGTTTCTTGAACGCCTCTTAATCCATTTCCTTTTTTTTATACTGGGTGTGCTGCTTATAGGAAAGGTAAGTAATAATGTATTTTTCAATTCGGATATTTACTGGCTTTCTCTTTACCTTTTTATTTCCATCTTCCTTGTGAAATCATTAGTGTATTTCGCAATCAAGTATTTACGATCCCTTGGAGCGAATTACAGGAATGTCATGTTTTTGGGAGACAGCCACTCCACAGAAATTCTTAAGAATATCTTTACAGAACGTAAAGACTATGGTTACAGAATATTCGAATACGAATATTCAGGCGTCAGGATCAATGAACTGGTTTCTTTCTGGAAAAAAAACGGAATTCATACCTTATTTTTATCTATGGAAAACTCCTATGATGAAACTCTAGAAAATGAAATTTTCAGGCTGGCCGAGGATAATAAGATTCATATTTCATTGATCCCAAGCATTACACAAAGTGATTTTTTCCTTTATGACCTTGGATATATACAAACCCAGCCAGTACTTAATCAGGCCAGATATCCATTAGATTATTATTCTAATTTCCTGATGAAAAGAACATTTGATATTTTCTTTTCTATTATTATATTGGTTTTAATCTGCTCATGGGTATTTCCAATCATTGCGATTTTGATCAAAACAACTTCCAAAGGCCCTGTTTTTTTCCTTCAGAAAAGATATGGTTTTCATGAAGAGGTTTTTAATTGTATTAAATTCAGAACAATGGTTGTCAATGATGAATCTACCACCAAAACCACATCCGTAAATGACTCCAGAATTACCAAAGTGGGTAAGTTTTTAAGAAAAACCAGTCTTGATGAACTTCCTCAATTTATTAATGTTTTGAAAGGTGAAATGTCTGTAGTAGGGCCACGCCCCCATATGCTGGCGGTTGACAATTATTACAAACCCAAAATCGGAAGATACAGCTTAAGAAGCAGGGTTAATCCGGGTATTACAGGATTAGCACAGGCCAATGGACTGCGTGGTGACTTCGGAGATGTAGAAGTAGAAATGAAAAAAAGAGTTCTGGCTGATGCTTTCTATGTAAGGAACTGGAGTTTCGTGCTCGATCTGGTCATTATTTTAAAAACCGTTTTATTAGTCATTGGAGGAGATAAAAATGCGAAATAAAAAACGGGACAGGATAAATATCGAAATAATTTTAACACAAAACTAAGCTTTGGTCTTATTCTTGACTCTAGCCCAATTAAATAAAAAAGTCTAATTTAGCAGTATGTTAAAAAAGTTTTTCACAGCGATAGGGGAATACATTATCCTCTTGGGAAAATCCCTGCAGAAACCTCAGAAAATGAGGGTTTTCTGGAAGCTGTTTATGAGAGAAATTAATGATTTGGGAGTAAATTCTTTCGGGCTCGTAGTCTTCACTTCAATTTTCGTGGGGGCTGTAGTTGCTATTCAGATGTTCAACAACTTTGATGCTTCTTCATTCCCTATTCCGCCGTCATTTGTAGGATATGCTACAAAAGCGGTATTGGTATTGGAATTTGCGCCTACCATTATCAGCCTTATTCTGGCCGGTAAAGTAGGATCCTATATTGCTTCCAGTATCGGAACGATGAGAGTTTCAGAACAAATTGACGCACTGGATATTATGGGAGTAAACTCACCCAACTTCCTGATCTTTCCGAAAATCATCGCCTGTATGCTTTTTAATCCTCTCCTTATTGCCATCAGTATTGTATTTGGTATTCTTGGAGGGTATATTGCCGGAATTTTAACAGGAAACTGGACGGAGAACGACTATATTACGGGTATTCAAATGTATATGCCTAATTTGTTTATTTACTATGCATTTACCAAAACAACAGTCTTCGCCTTTATTATTGCAACAGTACCTTCTTATTTCGGATATTTTGTGAAAGGAGGATCTTTGGAAGTAGGTAGAGCCAGTACGCAGGCAGTGGTGTGGACAATGGTATTCATTATCATTTCTGAATTAATTTTAACCCAATTAATATTAAGCTGATGATTGAGGTAAAAGATCTTAAGAAAAGTTTTGATGAAGTTGAAGTACTTAAGGGAATTTCAACCTCATTTGATAAAGGAAAGGTAAACTTAATCATTGGGCAGAGTGGTTCCGGGAAAACTGTTTTTTTAAAAAGTTTGTTGAATGTTTACATGCCGTCTTCCGGAGAAATCCTGTTTGATGGTAAGGATATCAATACCATGACCAGAGATGAAAAACAGCATCTACGTTCAGAAATCGGGACCGTATTCCAGGGAAGTGCTTTATTTGACTCCTTAACTGTGGAAGAAAATATCATGTTTCCTCTTGACATGTTTACCAATCTTACCTACAGAGAAAAAAAGAAAAGGGTTTTTGAGGTAATAGGAAGAGTACATCTTGATAAAGCCGACAAAAAATACCCTTCTGAAATTTCGGGAGGAATGCAGAAAAGGGTCGCTATTGCGAGAGCTATTGTGAACAATCCCAAATATCTGTTTTGTGATGAGCCCAATTCCGGACTTGATCCCTATACTTCAAAAGTAATCGATGATCTTCTTTACGAAATCACAAAAGAATACAACACCACCACCATCATCAATACCCACGATATGAACTCTGTAATGACGATTGGTGAGAAAATTGTATACCTAAGGCTGGGAATTAAAGAATGGGAAGGAAACAAAGACATTCTTATTACTGCAGGCAATAAAAATCTGATTGACTTCGTTTATTCTTCAGAACTTTTTAAAGAGCTGAGAGAATATTTACTTGAGAATAATAAAACGATTGAAACGACAAATACAAAAATAGACGATAATGAAAAAGGTACTTAGTATAGCGTTATTAGGGTTTTCAATGTGGGCTTCTGCACAGATTTCACTGGCAGGTAAAGCCAACTTAATTTTTCCGACAGGCTCACCTTCCTGGTCCAATATTAAAGGAACAGTGAATGATGCGATTGCCGGAACAGGTAAAAATAATGTAGGTTTCAACGTTGGGCTTTCATTAAAAGTAGGTCTTCCTACTTCATTGTTTGTGATGCCGGAGATCTATTATACTCACTTTAAAAATGAGTTTACTACGGAAAATACTACATTTGATGTAAAAAGCAACCGTATTGATGTTCCTGTTCTTTTAGGATATAACCTTCTGGGGAATATGCTTGGGGTTTTTGTAGGACCTGTAGGAAGTTTTAACTTAAACAAAGACAATACTTACAACGATTTCAAAGAAAATGCTAAAAATGATTTTACCGTAGGCTATCAGTTTGGAGCACAGCTTGAAATTAAAAAGCTTATTGTAAATGCAAGATATGAAGGCGCTTTCAGTAAAGACGAAAGAAACTTCATCAACAAAGTTTCCGGTTCGGAAATCAGATATGACAACAGACCTAACCTTTTTATGGTAGGTTTAGGATATAAATTCTAATAAATTATCGAAAATAACAACTGTAAACCCTCAAATTTAAATTTGAGGGTTTCTATTTTGCTCTTCAAGCTCAGCCTGGCGTTTTGCAATTTCTGCAGCCTGTTTTTCAAGCTCTTCTTTGTCTTTCTGCAGCTGTTTGAATTCTTTTTTCTTCTGTTCCGCTTTCATAGCACTTCCTTTGCTTAGATACCCTACCATTCCTCCAATGATAAGACCTATTCCAACTCCTGCCATTATTCCCATAATGTGGGAAATTTTTATTTGTTCTACGGCAAAATCAGTTGTAAGATAAAAAAGCAATGCAGAAACTGCTAAAAGTATAAGTCCGGTAATTGATAAACTCTTCATAATATTGTGTTTAGGTGATTTATAAAAAAGCCTTACCAAATTTACTAAAAATTTAATAAGGCCTTACTCAAGATTAAAATTCTAATTATATTTTACCTCCCGCAGCCTTATAATATTGCAATGCTTTCGGAAGATCCTTATTGATATCTGAAATTCTTGTTTCCGGATTCGGGTGGGTAGATAAGAACTCAGGCTGCCTTGCTCCTGTAGATGCTGCTTCCATTCTGTTCCAGAAAGGAATGGCCGCTCTCGGATCATATCCTGCCATAGACATCAGGTAAAGACCCATTTCATCGGCTTCAGATTCCTGACCTCTTCCATATTTCAATAAAGCAACCTGTGAACCGATAGGATACACCTTCTGGAAAACACTTGCCCATTGTGAATTTGATATTGTTCCTCCCAGGATTGCACCTCCATACTGAGCTACCATTGCCTGAGAGATTCTTTCGTTTCCGTGGCCTGCCAGTGCGTGAGAAACTTCATGTCCCATTACTACGGCAAGTCCGTTATCATCTTTTGTTACCGGTAATATTCCGGTATAAACTGCTACTTTTCCACCAGGCATACACCAGGCGTTCAGCTCATTGCTTTGCAAAAGATTGAATTCCCAGCTATAACTTGCAAGATCCGCTGATCTTCCAATACTCTGATAATATCTTTCTGCTGCATTTTTAATTCTGTTTCCTACATTTACCACTCTCTTTGCATCTGCCGTACCGGTAATTACTTTACCTTTAGACAATGTCGTTCTGTATTCCTGTGAAGACATTGTTAAAATTTCCGAATTGTTGGCCAGCTGTAAAGAAGACCTGCCCGTAATAGGGTTTGTAGTACAGGCAACAGCCGACAGAGCAATAGCTCCCATTCCTAATAGATGTGTAACTTTCATATTTTGAGTGTTAATAATTCAACCTTAACAATTTTTATTCCAAAATATTTCAGAAAGAATATATTTGCATACATTTTGCTTTTTAAATTTAATAATTATATCATTATGAAAAAGTATATTTCTTTACTGATGATTTTTGGATTCCTGTTCTTATTTCAGAGCTGTGCTTCACAAGGTTCATTAGATCCGAAAACAGTAGACACTTTGGTGAATTCCCAGGAGTTTACCTTCTATGCACAAAGAGCCAATCCTACGAATTATGATGTTATTAATGTCATGAACTCAATGCCTAATTCTACTGCAACAAGAATGCTGAATCTAAATGGAGACTATACCATTGATGTAAGTAAAAATACACTGGATGTGGTATTACCCTATTTTGGAAGACTTTTCAATCCAACTTACGGAAACACAAGTGATAACAGCTACCGATTTACTTCAAAAGATTTTACCGTAACTAAAACTCAGAATAAAAAGGGAACCTGGACCTTAAAATTCAAGCCTAAAGATGCAAGAAATGTAGATGAAGTAAATATAGAAATTTTTAAAAACGGTAAGGCTTTCGTTTCTATGAGAAGTAACGACAGACAACCAATTACTTATGACGGATATGTTTCAAAAACGGAGATAAAGCAGGAAAAAGAGAAACCTTAATCCCTGTTTTCGTTAGATAAGAACTTCTCAACAAATAATTTTGCTTCAGTACTTGGATTGGAAATCATAGCTGAAGCATTTTTTTTATGCATGTGATAAGCTTCTTCTAATGCATCACTCTTTTTCATCAGGGATAAAATATATTCCTGAACCCAATATTCAAATCGTTTTTCAGCCTGCTGAACGCGGATTTCTTCAAAACGGCCGCTTTTCTTTTTGAGGTCAATAAATTCGAATATTGTATCATAGACTTCCTGTAATCCTTCGTTATGAAGAGCAGATCCTAATAGCACAGGGATCTTCCAGCCTTTTTCTTTAGGGGGAATGAAATCTAAAGCTCTTTTCAGTTCAAGTCTTGTATTTTTCGCTTTCTGAAGGTTATCCTGATCCACTTTATTGATAAAAATAAGGTCAACCATTTCCATAATTCCTCGTTTAATACCCTGAAGTTCGTCTCCTCCCCCAATGATTTTAAGGAATAAAAAAACATCAGTAATATCAGCTACCAGTACTTCAGACTGCCCTACTCCTACGGTTTCTATTAAAATATAATCGTATCCTGCAGCCTCGCAGATCATCATGGTTTCAAAAGTGGTATTGGCTACTCCTCCAAGAAATCCTGAGCTGGGAGAAGGACGGATGAATGCGTTTTCTTCTTTGGCAAGCTCCTCCATTCTGGTTTTATCTCCCAAAATACTTCCTTTGTTGATGGCCGAACTAGGATCAATAGCGAGAACAGCCACTTTCTTGCCTTGTGCAATTACGAGGCGTCCGAAGTTTTCTATAAAAGTGGATTTTCCTGCTCCGGGAACTCCCGTTACTCCTACTCTCACAGAGTTTCCGGTAAGAGGCATAATTTTCTTCAAAAGTTCTTCCGCCTGTACTCTGTGTTCTGATTTTTTACTTTCAACCAATGTAATAGCTTTTGCAATCAGGCGTTTGTTTCCTGACTGTATTCCCTCTATTAACTCTTCTGTAGAAAATTTCATTGATTCAAAATTAACAATTAAAATGCGAATGGTCAATACCCGGCTTATATTGATCGGCTAAAAGACTAAAATTGTTTGATTTAATATTGCAATTTTTCATTGATTTAATTTTTATTTCTTCTAAATTAAAACTAGAACAGCTTGTATCAAAGGCTGAAGGAATTTATTACATTTGTTATATATCAAAAAAGAAACATGAAAAAACTCATCGCTGCGGCATCGTTTACAGCAATTTTGCTGGTTTCCTGTACGCCGAAAGCTGCTACAGCAAGTGCTGCTCCAGGTACTTCAACATCTACTGCGGAACAGATTGCACAGGGGAAAACAATCTTTGAAAACTCTTGTGGAAGATGTCATAAATTACCTGATCCTGCTTCACACAATCCTGTACAGTGGGTAGGAATCATGAATTCTATGGCTCCAAAAGCAAAATTAACGGATGAACAGCATCAATGGGTTTATGATTATATTGTTTCTGTGAAGAAATAATCATCAAATAAAATCATAGGATATGAAAAAATTCATTTTAACAGGTATTGCAGCATCCGCATTACTGGTATCGTGCGGACCAAAAAGTGTGGCTGTTACAGGGCCCAAATATACCTCATCTGAGCAGCTGGCACAAGGAAAAACGATTTTCGAAAATTCCTGTGCAAAATGTCATAAGCTGCCGGAACCTACCAAGCATGATGACAAAGGATGGATCAACACTTTAAGCAGAATGGCTCCAAAGGCTAAGCTTACTGATGACCAGCATCAAATGGTGTATGATTATCTTATCTCTGTTAATAAGAAATAAGACTGCCTCAAAATTGTCATTCTGAATGAAATAAAATGGAGTAAAGAATCTCATGTTTATTGTTATCAATGGGATTCTTTCTTCGTCAGAATGACAAAAATCAAATGATTTAGCTTTTGAGGCAGTCACACTATTTCTATTATAAGTCAAAAGCCAGATTATTCTGTCTTTTTTACGGTTCGTGTTCTGGTAACCTTTCCTTTGACTAATTTTTCTCTGTCTTCAATCACTTCAAGTGCAGCGCGGGTGTAAGCAAATTTTTTGGCTTCTTTAAGAGTTCCTAAAGCCTGCTTGTATTCAAAGTTTCTTTCATGAAGAAGAGATAGACAGTTCAGAATTTCTGATTTGTCAATTCCTTTTAGTTTTAAGGCAAATGCTATCAATTTTTCTGCTTCTTTATAATCTTCATTATTCAAAAGACATTCAATATAATATTTGGGAATATTGATATTTGAAATGTTACTCTGCATGGCTTCATCAAAGTATTTCTTTGCTGTTTCATAATCCTTCAGTTCTTCGGAATATATTCTTCCCATCAGACACAGGCTGTCTGCATCTTCAGGCTCATAAGAAAGTGCGTAGTTCAGCGCATCCAGGCATTCAGAAAGATTGAATGGAAAATAGTCTAATGCTTCAAAATAATATTTGCTTTTAGTTAAGGTCATTTTTGTAGTTTTTAAGGTTATTTTTCAAGGCATTCCTTTGTTTTTTGAATGTCTTGTCTTCATAATTCTTTTTAAAATCTGTTCCTGAAAATGTACGAACCGGATTTCCGCGTTCTACCTGCATTTGAAGTGCCCAGGTTTCTTTCAGCTTTCTTTCCAGCTGTTGGATAAAAACTGCCGTTACCTTTTCTTTTAATCTGCTAATGGATAGTTTTTTATTCTCAAGCTGTGAACGGGAATCCTGTACAAAAACAGTTTCTTTAGTGGGAATATGAGTGGCACGCACTGCTGTATTGACTTTGTTTACGTTTTGTCCTCCGCTTCCCTGGCTTCTCGCTGTTTGAAACCGGATATCTTTTTCATTGAAATCAATCATTTTCACATTTTCCAGTTCAAAAATTCCGATGAACCAGTTGCTTCTTTTATGCTGCTTCCTGAAGGTACTTTTTCCAATCCAGCAGACGCTTCCCAGCCAGTTTTTTAAGAATGGGGTTAGGTCTTTTCCTGTTAAAAGCACAGTCACTGATTTCAAAGTAAGATTTTCATCACCGTTTTCACGATGAATGATTTCGTATTCTATTGTATTTTGTTTTGCCTCTTCAAGAAAAGTCTTCAGAACCCTGGCTACTACCCACTGGCATTCTAAAGGACCTCTTCCTGAAGTGATCTGTATTAATTTTTCCATTTTTTATGTTGGCATTTTGCTTAATAAAGGGTTTCCTACCGGATTTATTCCCTTTTGTAATAGTTCTTTTGCGGCCATCACTGCCCAGCATTTGTCACTGGAGTGAATATTTCTGTAAAAAGAAAGTAAAATATCAGGCCTCACAACGGTAAAACCATTGGTTTCTAATGTCTCTAGATCATCTCTTTCAAAGAAATCTATGGTAATTCTGTAAAGTTTTTCATATTCCAGCTCAACCGTTTTTTCATACCTGCGAAAGTTTTCTTCACTTGGCAGATGGTCATATCGGGTCCAGACTTTCTGGAATCCTTCCTGCTGAAGAATGATGACTACTTCTGCTACATTTTCTTTTTTTACAAAAACATCAATATCCTTGTGGTCATGGGCATGTTTGTATTCCGTATGTCCTTTTTCCGACATAAAATGCCACGCCCAGCCCCCTGATATAATGACTTTATCTTTTAATTGATTTAAAATTTCGAGTCCGAACCGAATTCTGAATTCCGGCCAGACTTCACCGTATCTTTTTATGTTATGTGGTGCTCCCATTTTTTTTGTTTTTAAATGTTTCCTGATTAAACCTTACAGGTTTTTGAAACCTATAAGGTTGTAAGGTATCAGGCTAATTATTTGTCCATTCTCACAATTCTCGGCTGGAATGTTCCCAGAATATCTACCAGCTCACTTTGTGCATTCATCACTTCATTAATATCTTTGTAAGCCATAGGGGCTTCTTCAGCATTTCCGCCCATCAGTGTGACATTCTTAAGCTTCAATTCTTTTTTGATATCATGCTGAGTGAAAAGGCTTCTGCATTCTCCTCTGGAATGTGCTCTTCCTGCACCATGAGATGCGGAGTTCAGAGATCCCGGATTTCCTTTTCCGCGAACGATGAATCCTTTTGCTGTCATTGATCCAGGAATCATTCCTAATTCATTTTCATTGGCAGGCGTAGCACCCTTTCGGTGAACAATCACTTCTTTACCGTTATGGATTTCTTTCCAGGCAAAGTTGTGATGGTTCTCAATTCTGGCTTTTACTCTTCCACCAACGGCTTTTACCAGCCTTCTGTGAATATCATCATGACAGGCTGAAGCATAATCTCCGGCCAGATTCATTGCTGTCCAGTATTCCAATCCAAGATGGGTACTCAAATCCAGCCATGCGAAGTTTTGGGCTTCTTTTGGTAACGGACACTGCTCTGTTGCCATTCTTGAATAATACTGTGCTATTTCCGCCCCCAGACCTCTTGAGCCGCTGTGAGAAAGTATTCCCAGATATTTTCCTTTAGGCAGGCCAATCTGTTCGTCTTCTTCAGTGATTTCCACTTCCCCGAATTCTACAAAATGATTTCCTCCGCCTGAGGATCCCATCTGTTTGATGGCTTTTCCCTTTAATCTCCTTAAGATCGGGATCATATCGAATGTATCTCTTTCAAATATCTCATGGTCTATGTGAGATTTATGAGTCTCATACATTCCGAATTTTGTGTGTTCGGCAAGCGCTTTTTCATATTTATCTCTTGCTCCTTCAAGATATGAAACGGGTGTATCCAAAATACTGAGGCTCATTCTGCAGCCTATATCCATTCCTACTCCGTAAGGGATTACTGCATTTTCCACCGCCAAGACACCTCCGATGGGAAGTCCATAGCCGCTGTGGGCATCGGGCATTAATGCTCCCTGAGTAGAAATTGGCAGTTTCAAAGCAGTGTATAACTGATTTTTTGCCTCTTCTGAAATGTTGGTACCAAAAATCTGAAAGGAAGCACGCTGTGAATTCAGCATTCTTTTTTCTGTTTTTTTGGATGAAAGCAAGGTTTCTGCAATTTGTCCGAAGGTGAGATCTTTTTCAAATTCTTCCGGATTCAGCAGGATTTCCTTTAAAAGAGATTTTACGTGGTGAATATTCTTCGTTGCAAAATTTCTTTTCATAACTTCCAGGGCTACGTTTACGCTTTGGTTATTTGGATAGCCCAGTTTTAATATATCTTTTCCTTTTAGTTTTAAATTTCCCATTGTTTTTGTTTTAAATAACAGTTGGACTTATACGTCCAGTAAGCTTTCTGCAATCTCTGTTGCAGACATTGTGCAGGTAACATATTTCCTGCTTTTGATAAGTTTTCTTTGATACGTTTCTTTCCATGGATTCGACTTACATAAAATAGTCTTGTGAATAATCCCTATTACCTTATGCTGTCCCAAATAGGAATCCAGCGCCGCATATTCTTTTTCCAGCTCCAGATCCAAGGGTTTGTAATGGGTAATCATATTGGGTTTTACCCTCAGAGTAAATCTCCATGGTTCAGTAAATTGGTAGTAGGTTCCGAATATCTTACGGACAGGGCAATAATCTTCTTTCTTTTCAAAGTATTGTCTTTCTCTATCGGTAAGTTCTAATTTTGGATAATTCCAGGAAAATGAAGTAATATACCTGAGCTTCTGCTCTCTTTCTACATATATTTTCCTTCCGAATTTTCTTTTCTTTTTTAGAAATTTCCGGTTATCAGAATACATATAGGTATTGATCTTCTTTAAAATTCCTTCGAAAAAATCTCTGTCTTTGGATTGTTTTACATCATTTCTTACTACAAAGAATCTTACAAATCCTTTTTGATAGGGTTTATCCAATGGCATCAACGGAAGATTTTTTCTTATTTTCCAGAGTTCTCTACTACGTTTGTATTTTGCTCTTATCTGCCTTTCTACATCTTTTCTAATTGTTCTTTTTCTGCTTCTCACGCTTCTCAGGCGGGAGAACAGAAGGTTATCATTTTCCATTGTTCACAGAAGTATGATGTGAGATCATAAATGTTTTTATTTTATCTCACACAACTTTCAATCAACTAAAACACTAGTTGAATGGATTAATAATAGACAATAATAGTTCTGAGTGATATACTTCATCCTATTTCGTCTTTAATGACACTTAAAAAATTTCGGGTAAACCTGGGAGTTTGAAATATTGCGCAATAAAAAACCCGAAATCTCTACGACTTCGGGTTTTGATATTTCATTGTACTGTTATTCTAAGAATGTACCAAACCGCGAAGCCTTACCACCATAAGTGGCAATCCAACTGTAGAATTCTGATTAGTTCTGAACATTGCTTCGTTGTTTTTAATTGGTTAAACTTGATTTTCAGGTGCAAATATATACATTTTTCTGAAAATCAAAATTTTTTTTTCACTTAAGGTGAATAATACTGAGAAAAATAGCATCAATAACCTTTGTCATTCTCTTTGCATCGAGGGTTTCCAGAGTGTCTGTGGGTTCATGATAATTTTTATTTCTGAAAAAAGATGAATCAGTGATCATGAGTGCCGGAAAATCAAAATTCCAATAGTTAAGATGATCGGAAAAGTCTATTCCTGCAACAAATTTGGGGGCTGAAAATGTTTCGGTTTTAATCTGCCCTGAACCTTTAAAATTGTTGATAAAGTTTTTTACAAACGGGCCTGCCCCACTGAACTTTTTAACCATAGTAATAAAATCTCCTTTATCTCCATAGAACCATGAAAGGATTCCTAAAGGAAAGCTCTGCGATCCTTTCTCATCTCTGAAATAGCCGATCATTTCCACGCTGGCCATTCCATACACATCGATATTGTTGTCTTTTAAGTATTTTGCATGGACATAACTTCCCATGTTTTCGGTTCTGAAATAAGGAGGTTCTTCCAATGTGTAGGCTACGAGATCTACTCTGTACTTCAATTTTTGCTCTTTAAGCATTCTTGCCAGCTCCAAAAGCGCTGTAACTCCGGTAGCGTTATCATCTGCACCCTGCTGATCTCCACAGACATCGTAATGAGCCCCTATGATAATTCTTTTTTTGTTTTCTGTTCCAAAGGAAGTGATTACGTTTTTATATATTTTTCCATCCACCTTATATTCCTGGTAAGCGGTGCTGTCACCATACGTATTAAAAGTCTGATGGATATAGTCTGCAACTGCATTCAGCTGGTTTAAATTTTTATGGTTTCTAAACTGCGGGGTTTGGGTAAGAGCTGTTAAATGTTTTTTTACCAAAGAAGTATCTGCCACAATTTTTGAGCCTTGTATGGATATACTTTCGTTTCCAGACGCTAAAAGGACAACACCAGCGATAATAAATAAGCCTACAAGAAGAAACAGTTTTTTCCTTGCAGGCTTTATTATATTTTTCAGATTCATAGGTTGCATTTTAATTTCAACCTGAAATTAAAGCTTTTCTGATTATTTTTCTAAAAATCTTTCTAAAATTTCCACAGCACATTTCGGAAGGTTGGTTCCTGGCCCGAAAATAAAATCTGCCCCATTGGCATACAGGAATTCATAATCCTGCTGCGGAATTACTCCTCCCACAACGATGGTAATATCATCTGCTCCAAGTTTGGATAATTCTTCAACAACCTGCGGAACTAATGTTTTGTGTCCGGCGGCTAATGAAGAAACACCTAAAATGTGGATATCATTTTCTACAGCCTGTTTCGCCACTTCTTCAGGGGTCTGGAATAATGGAGCAACATCCACGTCAAATCCCATATCTGCAAATGCTGTGGCTACAACTTTAGCACCTCTGTCGTGACCATCCTGTCCCATTTTAGCGACCATAAGTCTTGGGCGGCGTCCTTCTTCTTCTTCAAATTTCTGAGTCAGATGAAGGGCTTTTTCAAAGTATTCATTTTTACCGGCATTCATTGCGTATACACCAGAGATTGTTTTAATATTTGCTTTATATCTTCCGAATGTTTCTTCCATGGCATCGCTCATCTCACCAAGGGTAACTCTTCTTCTGGCTGCTTCGATGCATAATGCCAGCAGGTTTCCTTTTCCTGTCTTAGCGCTTTCGCGGATTTCGTTCAGGATTTGCTCTACAGCTTCAGTATTTCTTTCTGCTTTGATTGTATTCAGTCTTTCAATCTGTTTTCTGCGAACTTCGGTATTGTCAATGTCTAAGATTTCAATCTGATCCTGCTTCAGTGAGGATTTGAATGAATTGACTCCGATAATGAATTCCTCACCACTGTCGATTTTAGCCTGTTTTTTCGCGGCAGCTTCTTCAATTCTCATTTTTGGAATTCCGGCTTCGATGGCTTTGGTCATTCCTCCTTCCTGCTCTACCTCATCAATATACCTCATCGCCTCTTCAATCATTTGCTGAGTAAGGCTTTCCACGAGGTTGCTTCCACCCATCGGATCTACCACATCACATATTCCGCTTTCCTGCTGAAGAATGATCTGTGTATTTCTTGCAATTTTTGCCGAATAATCTGTAGGAAGGGCGATGGCTTCATCCAGTGCGTTGGTATGAAGAGACTGCGTTCCTCCTAATGCTGAAGATAAGGCTTCAATAGCTGTTCTTGTAATATTATTGAAAGGCTCCTGCTCTGTTAAAGACCATCCTGAAGTCTGTGAATGGGTTCTTAACGCCAGAGATTTTGGATTCTGAGGATTAAACTGTTTTAAAAGGGTTGCCCAGATATATCTTGCAGCACGCATTTTCGCAATTTCCATGAAATGATTCATCCCGATTGCCCAGAAGAAAGAAAGCCTTGGAGCGAAATCGTCAACATTCATTCCTGCTTTTATTCCCGTTCTTACATACTCAAGGCCGTCTGCCAGCGTGTATGCCATTTCAAGTACCGGTGTTGCACCTGCTTCCTGCATATGGTATCCGGAAATGGAAATAGAGTTGAATTTCGGAATGTTTTGAGAAGTATATTCAAAAATATCTGCGATGATCTTCATAGAAGGTGCCGGCGGATAGATGTAAGTATTTCTCACCATGAATTCTTTCAAAATATCATTCTGAATAGTTCCTGAAAGCAGTTCCTGTTTTACCCCCTGCTCTTCCGCCGCTACGATGTAGAAAGACAGAATAGGAAGTACAGCACCGTTCATGGTCATGGATACTGAAATCTGATCCAGTGGAATTTCATTGAAAAGGATCTTCATGTCTTCCACAGAGTCGATGGCTACTCCTGCTTTTCCTACATCTCCTACCACCCTTGAATGGTCGGAATCATATCCTCTGTGTGTTGCCAGGTCAAATGCTACTGAAAGACCTTTCTGACCTGCGGCAAGGTTTCTCCTATAGAAGGCATTGGATTCTTCGGCAGTGGAAAATCCCGCATACTGACGGATGGTCCATGGCTTCTGAACATACATGGTAGAATACGGCCCTCTCAGATAGGGAGCAATTCCTGGAGAAGTCTGCGTTAATGATTCATCTTTTACATCTTTTTTTTCATAGGATGATTTGAGTTCAAGACCATCTTTTTCAAAATTGTAAATCTCTCTTTCATGAGATGATACACTAAAATCCGGTTTTTTCACAGAAATTGTCTTTCGCATTCCAATTATTTTTGTCCCCGTAAAGTTAATTTTTTTGAACGAAACATGAAACTTATGTTAATATTCTGTTTTACTTTAATTTAGCAAAAGAAAATGGCCGGGCAAATGCCCGGCCATTCTTATTGGTATATCGTCTGCTTATTTTTTGATAAGCTTCGTATTGTAAGTATTTTTATCATCTTTGATAGTGATCACATACATCCCTTTGATTAATGAAGCAACATTAATTCTTTGTCCATCAATCTGTCCTTCCTGAGCTAATCTTCCATCAGCAGTGTAGATTTTATAATCTGCTTTTCCTTTCAGATTTTTAACTTCTACGAAAGTATCTGCAGGGTTCGGGTAAATCGAAATTTCAGATGATTTTACATCTTTTGTTTCGTTTACAGCAAGAGTACCTGTAATTTTCACAGGCAGATCCATTACTGAACCACCTCCTGTTGTAATGTCTCCACATGCACTAGCTAAAGCACCAGTGTTATACTTGGTAACAATTCTCATTCTTAAAAGTTTGTCTCCAGCATATGTTGTTGAAGGTACTGTAAAGTTTTGCGCTCCAAAGCTCACACTTCCTGGAGGGACAAGTCCTGAAACAGTAACTACTCTTTCAGATAGTTCAAATACTCCATTTCTATTGTAATCAATCCAAACAGAAACATTTAAAGGTACATTTGAGCTACTAAACGCTTGTCTTACCACAGGTGTAATGGTGTAGGCTGTTCCCTGAACCAGGTTAACAATCTTACTAGGATCCTCAGATAGATCTTTATATGATCTTAATGAAGGGTCGTCGTAAACAAGGTTAGATACTGTTATTTTTCTGATTGCTCCTACATAAGATGTTCCTGAGTTCATTAAACAGTAATCAATTCCAGTCTTTAAGCCGTTTGTCTTAAATATATAATTATTAGAGAATGTTCCAGGAACACTGTTTACAACAGCAGCAACCTGTACTTCATAATTTGTTTCATCTTCAAGACCTGTTAATATAACCGAATTTGTTGTACTTGTTGTATTTGACCAGTTTGAAGTTCCTTGTTTTCTATAGTTAACAGAATAAGATGCTCCAGGTACACTGTTCCATGAAACTCTTGCTGTTGTTTTAAATACTTCTGTATTTATTGTAGTAAGCCCTGTTGGTGCTGCAGTGGTAGAAGTAGGTGCATCTGCAACAGTAACCTGAGGAGAAACAGCATAGAAAACGTTACCAATAGATGATATTCTCAACTTAATTGGTGTTGTAATGGTGTTTGGCATCTGCACTGTAAAGCTACCTGTATTAGGAGTAGAAGCAACCAAATCTGTCCAGGTTGTACCGTTATCAGAAGTGTAATCTATCTTTACAGTAGGTGAATTGTAAGGAGCTGCATTTGTATTAGCTACTTCCCACTGAATAATGTTATTAGCATTTTTATAAAGTACTGATGATGAGGTAAGTCCGTTAAATTTAAAAGGCCCATCATTACCAATAACCGTATTAACTTCTGAAGAAGACAACATTGGTCTTTGTGCATTTTGATCTCTAACGGTTACAGCATAGCTCAAAGTCCTAGGAACATAAGATACAGTTTCCCAGTTTGGATTTGGATTATTTGCTGCGTCTGTTTTATTGGTAAGAATTCCATTCATCACTAGAGGAAGGCTTGGGAAATACCTTCTTCCACTAGCTGTTCCAAAACGGGATCTAGTCAAAGCACCCTGTGTATTGTATCCCCATCCTGTGTCTCCGGAAATTGAAGCTAGTCCGGTAACACTATTTGTTTGTTCCCAAGTATAATTAACTGCATCTCCTTCTGCATCTGTTGCTGATGCATCAAGATAATAAGCGGTTCCTTTAGGAACTGTATATGATGTAAGCGCTGCTATTACAGGAGGTGTATTATTAGTAATATTTTCTGATGTACCACATGTAGCAGGCTTACCTTCCAAATTTGTTAAAATCTGATCTACGGATTTGTAATGGAAATAGGCATCCGAAGACATTTGAACATTATCGCTTGTAATCCCTGCATATCCCATTATTGTAGTTCCTCCTCCTGGTTCTACATTAACATTACTTCCTTCCGATTTATTTGAAAATGTATGATTTCCTCCTAACTGATGCCCCATTTCGTGAGCAACATAATCGATATCAAAAGAATCGCCACTTGGAACGTTATTAGATGGCGAAGTAAATCCTGATCCCTTACCCGCAGGTACACTAGTGGTTGGATCGACACATATACAACCGATACATCCAGCATTTCCACCTCCTCCTGAAGCACCAAATAAGTGTCCGATATCATAGTTGGCATTGGTTACCTGAGCCGTCATAGCATTCTGAAGTTCCAGATTCCAAGCTCCATCTACACCATCATCAGCAATTGAATAAGGGTCTGTATTTGGATCTGTATAGATAATATTTGGGAAATTCTGAACCAATAATTTTATTCCAAAGTCTTTTTGAAATACTCCGTTCACACGGCTCATCGTATTGTTAATTGCAACCAATGCCGGAGCTCTCTTTTGATCATCTGTAGCTGTGGCTGGTACACCTGCCAAATTCATAAAGTATTGGGTATATTCTCCTGTAACAGAAATTGCTAATCTGTACGTTCTGAATTTTGTACTTGACGGTCGGCTTGTGATTCCTACATTAGAAAGAGTCTTTTTTCCATTGGCTTCTAATGACTTTATGTCTTTTAAGTTCTTTTCGTCCGTAGAGCATTCAAATCCGTGCTCGCTTTCTGTTCTTTTCGTTTTATAGAAAACACCATAAACCTGCTTATCTGTAGTAATAGGTTCTATAAACTGAAATTTCCCATCTTTGATAATCATCGACTGCATTTCAGTAGGTGCAGTACTGAATCTTACATATTTACCAGGATCATCTACTCCTACACCAACGTAAGAACCCAACTGGTATCTTTCTGCCATAGATTTTTCCATAACAGGATCACTATAAACAGCAAATTTTTCAATTTTTCCCTCCGCAGTTGGTAGAGATACAATAACCGCCTGAGCTCCTTTTCCAGTTTCTACAGCGTCTTTCAGAATATTCCTAAGAGACTGCAAATCAAACCTGTAAGAATACTGAACTTCTACTTCTTTTCTGATCTCTGATGTTCTTTGCGAGGCCGGTTCCCACCTCTGCGCATTAAAGCTGGACAGCCCAGCAGCCAATGCACAAACCAGTAAAATTCTTTTTTTCATAATTACCTAATTAATTTAGAATTAATAAACTTTAAATATCCGGCATAAAAATAAGAATTATAAACAATAACTCCATAAAAAAACCGGTTAATTTTAAAAAAATTAGCCGGTTTGATAAATATTATTCTTTTTTAGAATTATTTCTTTATTCCCATCTCAAATAAAGCAAATGATATAAGATCTGCATTTTCACTAATTACCTGATCTGTTGATCTTCCGGCTCCATGACCTGCATTTTTCTCAATTCTCAGTAGAATAGGATTTTTACATGCCTGTTTCTCCTGAAGTTCTGCTCCGAATTTGAACGAGTGTGCCGGAACTACTCTGTCATCATGATCACTGGTGATGATCATTGTAGATGGATAGCATGTTCCTGCTTTTACATTGTGTACAGGAGAGTAGGACTTAAGGTATTCAAACATTTCTTTGCTGTCCTCTGCAGTACCATAGTCGTAAGACCATCCTGCTCCGGCAGTAAATTTATTATACCTCAGCATATCCAAAACTCCTACTCCAGGGAAGGCTACTCTCGCAAGGTCCGGCCTCATGGTCATTGTTGCCCCTACCAGTAATCCTCCGTTTGATCTTCCTGACAACGCCATGTATTCTTTTGAAGTATAACCCTTGCTTTGAAGGTATTCTCCCGCAGCGATAAAGTCTTCAAAAACGTTTTTCTTCTGCTGTTTCGTTCCTGCATCATGCCATTTTTTACCATATTCACCGCCACCACGGATGTTTGGAACAGCATAGATACCGCCATTTTCCATCCAGATAGCGTTTACTACGGAGAATGATGGCTGCAGACTGATATTGAAACCTCCGTAAGAGTATAGAATAGTAGGATTTTTACCATCCAGCTTTGTTCCTTTCTTATAGTTGATCATCATAGGAACTTTTGTCCCGTCTTTTGACGTGTAAAATACCTGTTCTGAAACATAATCATCCGGATTAAACTTCACTTTAGGCTTTTGATAGACTTCAGATTTTCCTGAGTCTACGTTAAATTTATAAGTAGTTCCTGGTGTAATATAATTGCTGAAAGAGAAATAAACATCTTTCTCTTTTTCTTTTCCTCCGAATCCTGAAATATTTCCTTTACCGGGTAGTGTAATTTCTCTAACCAGTTTTCCTGTTTTATCAAACTGCTTTACCTGATCGATGGCATCAATCATATAAGTTGCAAAGAAATAGCCTCCCCCGGAAGAAATTCCCAATACATTTTCTGTCTGTGGAATAACATCTTTCCATGTTGCAGGAGCCGGATTAGCGATTGTAGTTTTTACAAGACGCATATTCGGGGCATCTTTATCGGTAAAAATGAAAAGGTCATCACCTTGTGTATCTACAATGTCGGCATTGATATCAAATCCGCTTACAATTTGTACAAAGTCTCCTCCTTTTTTCAGGTCTTTGATATATAATTCATTACCATTGGTTGCATTAGCTGCAGAAATGATAAGGTATCTCTGGTCTTCAGAAACACCAGCGCTCAGGTATCTTCTTGGTGTCTTTTCACCTCCGAAAATCAGTTTATCTTCAGACTGTTTTGTTCCCAATTTGTGAAAGTATACTTTATGCTTATCCGTCATTCCGGAAAGTACAGTTCCTTCTTTCGGTTTATCATAGCTTGAATAATAGAAACCTTCGTCTCCCTGCCATGAAATTCCACTGAATTTCACATCCAGTAAAGTCTCGTCAATTTGTTTCTTGGTAACAGCATCAATGATGATGATCTTATTCCAGTCACTTCCGCCTTCAGAAATAGAATACGCCGCAAGATTTCCTTTTTTGTTGAAAGAAAGATTGGAAAGAGAAGTAGTTCCTTTTTCTGAAAATTTATTAGGATCTAAAAATACTTCTGTAGCATTGGTCTTATTGTTTGTTCTGTACAAAACAGATTGCGCCTGCAGACCGTCATTTTTATAATAATAGGTATAATCTCCTTCTTTGAAAGGTGCTGAAATCTTTTCATAGTTCCAGATTTCCTTCAACTGATTTTTAATTTTATCCCTGAACGGAATTTTAGAAAGGTAATTCTGGCTGTAAGCTACTTCTTCGTCCACCCATTTTTTGGTAGGTTCGGAATCATTTTCCAGATCTCTGAAGGGATCAGAAACGGCGGTACCAAAATAGGTATCTGTCTGGCTTCCTTTTAACGCTTTAGGATAATTCATTTTCTGAGAATAAAAAGATGCTGAAAATAGTACTCCAGCCGTTAACAATATAGGTTTAAAATTCATACTGATCGGTTTTTCTCAAAAATACGTAAAGTATATGAAATAAAAAAAGTCCCGTTATATCGGGACTTTCTATTCTTTATGATCTTATAGAGTTATTCATTGGCTCCGAAGCTTTCAAAATAAAAATCGGTAAGGTTGGAAACAATCTCATCCGGGCTTCCGTTCCAGTAATATATTTTATCACCTTCTTTCAGTTCGTATAAGCTGAATTTCTGATCTGTCGTAACGGTTTTATCAGCCTTTTTAAAGTCCTGAACTGCCTGAATTAAATATTTTTTAAGGTCTTCCGTTTTTATTTTTTTCAGATCTCCTTTGGGCCCCGAAGTCAGTTTTGATGGCACCAGGAAGCTTACGGAATAGTTTATTTCTGCAATTTTTTGCCCTTCAACATATTCATTCGGAACTACTTTTAAGTCTTTAACGGTAAGTTTTCCGGTTTTAAAGTTTCCAAACATAGCTTTGAAATAATCTTCAGCTTCTTTTTTACAATCTGCGGCCGTAGATTTAGGGAAAGCGGCGAGAAAATTATCTACACTGCCATTGATCATTTCCTGTGAAGTTTCTTTAAAATCCACCTGATAAGCAGTCTGTCCGTCTACTGTAGGTTTTAAATAATCATTAAGTTTATTCAATGCTGTGTCATCATTATTCACAAAAGTTCCAAAGAAGAGTTCAAAGGCTTCTTTAGGTTTTTTTACTTCTGTCTGCGCCATCAGCTGCTGTCCCATCACGGTAAGCAGCAGCAGGAAAATAATTTTGTAGTTTTTCATAGTTAATATTTTGTTTTGTTATTGGAAAAAACAAAGCCCCTGAAAAGTCAGAGGCTTTGTTTTTATTGATTGTAATTTTAATAATTCTCTTCTTCCCCTTTCATCTTCTCTGCATTTTCTGCCATGATTACTGCATCAATCATTTCAGAAATATCACCATTCATATAGGCGTCAAGGTTGTACATAGACTTATTGATTCTGTGGTCTGTAACTCTACCTTGCGGGTAATTGTAGGTTTTAATTTTTGCAGAACGGTCTCCTGTAGATACCATAGACTTACGCTGTGCTGCAATATCTCCCTGCACTTTTTGCAATTCGATATCGTATAATTTTGTTCTCAGCATTTCCATTGCCAACTCACGGTTAGCGAGCTGAGAACGAGCCTGCTGACAAACCACAACAAGTCCTGAAGGCTTGTGGGTAAGCTGAACTTTCGTTTCAACTTTGTTTACGTTCTGACCTCCGGCACCTCCTGAACGGGAAGTCTGCATTTCAATATCTGCAGGATTCAGTTCGAAATCTACTTCTTCAGCTTCAGGAAGAACAGCAACGGTAATGGCAGAAGTGTGTACTCTTCCCTGAGATTCTGTTTCAGGTACACGCTGCACACGGTGAACTCCGGATTCAAACTTCATGATTCCGTAAACACCTTCTCCTTCCACTTTCATGATCAGTTCTTTGTACCCTTTTGCAGCTTCATTAGAATCTGTCACTTCATGTCTCCATCCTTTTGTTTTGAAATACATGGTATACATTCTGTAGATATCTTCCACGAAGATAGCTGCCTCATCACCTCCTGTTCCGGCACGTAATTCTACGATAACGTTTTTGTCATCGGCAGGATCTTTAGGGATCAGCAATACTTTCAGCTCTTCTTCCAATCCCGGAAGTTTAGCCTGAGATTCCATTTTTTCTTCTTTAGCCAGATCTACCAGATCTCTGTCTGAACCATCTGCAATGATTTCTTCAGATTCTGCGATACTGTCCAAAGCGCCTTTGTACTGGTCATAAACTCTTACAATTTTTCCCAAATCACTATATTCTTTGTTCAAAGAAGAATATCTTTTTTGGTCTGAAATGACATCAGGCTGTATAATAAGGTCTGCCACCTCATTATATCTTTGTTTTATAGCTTCTAATTTTGGAATTAATGATTTAGACATTGTAGAAATTTTGTGGGTGCAAAGATAAGGATTATTAATTCAAAATTAAAATTCCGAATCATCATAAATTTTTGAGCATTAGGGGTAAAAGGGCAAACAGTAAAAAAAACTTTCTGACTTATCCTTTTAATCAATACTAGAGATTAATGATTAACAAAGGCTTTCTTATTGAAAACCCTTCCAGAGGCTCAGGGTGACAAGCCGAATACCAACCCAAATTTTTGAGCATTGTCAGACTGAGCCTGTCGAAGCTATTATCAATAAAAGGGATAGGCGAAAAACTTAATTATAAAATGGTGTATGATATTGAATTCAGACTCTAAGATCTTTTGGAGAGTCTTCTGTCTATTACATATAAAATAATTCCTACTGCAATAATTCCTAATCCTATCAGGCTTTCTTTAGGATTATGAATGAATGTAAAATAAAGGATATACATACTGAATAACAGAAAAACAGCCGGAAAAATATGAAAAGCATTAGATTTAAAGATTTTCCTGTCTTTTTTCTTCAGGAAGAAAACCGTTGAGATTGCAAGACTTGCGAAAAGCTGTAAAATAAAAGCAGTATACACAAAAATTTCTTTAAAGCTTCCCGTTAAAATAATGATGGCTGCAATCACGGCATGGGTAAAAACAGCTTTTACCGGAATTCCTTTTTCGTTTCCTGCAGATAAGGGTTTCCAGATGTAGGTATATTTTGCAAAAGCCTGTGTTAATCTTGAGCCTACCCACAAGTATCCGCTTATGGTTGCCACCAGCTGCAGGGCAATAAAAATATTGACAATCTTTCCGAAAGCCGGCCCCAGCATATTGACCGCTGCTTCTCCCATCACATCTTCTTTTCCTGCCAGCTGATTGACAGGTGCGTGTTTCAGCATAATATAATTCACCAGAATATAGCTTACCGTCACAAAAACAGTTCCTATGATGAGTGATTTGGGGAGGTTTTTCTGAACATCTTTTATTTCTCCGGCGATATAGGATGCGGAATTCCAGCCAGTGTAGGAATAGGTCACAAATACCAGGGAAGTCGCAAAGGCAGGAAGCATAATCTCATTCTGCCAGCTGTCACTGAAATTAAGACTATTGCCCATCTGTGGTGAATTTGAAATCCCTACTCCAAGAATAACCAGTACAATAATAAAAGCTATCTTAATGAAGGTAAAAAAGTTATGAAACCTGCTGGATGTTTTCAAGCTAAATGAAAGTGCGGCCGCAACCAGAAAGATCACAGCTATCGCAAAACCGTTTCCGAAGCTATAATCAAATACCGAAAGATATTTTGACATAGCCAAAGCTGCCAGCGCTACGGGAGAGGAAAATCCTATGATGAGTGAAATCCAGCTTATGAGATATCCGAATATGGGATGATAGGTTTCTTTGAGATAAATAAAATCGCCTCCGTTTCCTTTAAAATGGGAACCCAGTTCTGCGTAACAAAAAGCCCCGAACAAAGCGAGTACTCCTCCGATACTCCACAGCAGGAAAATGCTGTAGGTATTGGTAATATCAGAAAGCTGAAATCCCAGGGTGGTAAAAATTCCGGTTCCGATCATATTGGAAACGACAATGGCTGCGGCTGTTTTCCAGCCAATCTGATGTGAGGCAGTACTCATTTAATGATTAAAAGTTAAAATTAAGCCTTCCGAAGAAATAATTCCCCAAAGTTCCCATCTGCACCGGCGCATATTTGAATACTCCATAATATGAATTTTTATAAATCTGACGGTCCGGGAAGACATCAAATACATTGTTGGCACCTACGGTAAAATTGATATTTTTGTTGATATCATACCCAACGCTGATGTCTGTTACAACTTTTGGAGAAAACTCCTGCACGTCTCCAAAAGGATAACCATCTCTTATTACTTTACCAAAATAGGTATTTCTTACGAGAAAACTGAATTTCCCGATTCCATAATTTAATCCTAATGAAGCTTTTGTTTTTGGAGACAGAGTTTCAATGATATTGACCTGATCCGGGCCAAAAAACTGATCCTGAGGTGTTCCTAAGTTTTCAGGAAAATGAAAGTCTGTAATTTTTGTTTCCGTATAGTTTCCGGCAAGATTCATATTTAATTTTCCATTCCCAAGAATCCAGTCATAGGATACCACCATATCTACTCCTTTTGTTTCTGTGTCTATAGCATTGGCAAAAAAACGTCCGCTTTCTACCTTAAACTGATCTAATCTTGGATCTGTAATATTGCTGGTGATCACAATTCTGTCCTTTACTTTAATGAAATAACCATCTATTGTAATAAACAGTCCTTTTAATGGTTTTAATGTCAATCCTGCACTTGCATTGACAGAAGTTTCCTGTTTGAGTTTATCAAATCCCAGAATTTTAGCGGCTTCGCTATCGTTGCTGAATATTCCTTTGGTCACAATCTTTGAACCGGAATTAGAAATATCCGCATAGGAATTATTGAAATACTGCTGCTGAAGGGAAGGCGCTCTGAAGCCTGTTCCTACCGCTGCCCTTATTGCATAATTTTTTACAAACTCATATCGTAGCGCAAGTTTTCCATTCAAGGTATTTCCGAAATCCGAATAATTTTCAAACCTGGCAGCGGCGTCAATATTGAGTTTTTTATCTAAATCATAAGAAATATCTGCATATACTGCGGTGGAATGTCTGTCTTTCTTCAAGGCATTATTGGGAGAAAATCCGATAAAGGATTGAGATCCGCCTGCTCCCAACACTGTAGATCCTTCAGTGGCAACGTTTCCATTGACGTCATATTGGGTATAAGAACCTTCATCACCCGCTTTGATCTGGTATTGCTCAAACCTGAATTCACCCCCGAAAGCAATATTAAAACGGTTTATATTCTTGGAAACATCAAGATTCACCGTATTCTGAAGGAAGCTGTGTGCTCCGCCATAAAAACCTGTTGGTGATTTTGCTCCCAGGGAAGCATTATTGGTATGGCTTACATTATAATTGAAGGTATTGCTCCCGAATGTATTACTTACATCGAATAGCCAGTCATTCATATTATATTTTGCTCCTACAGCATAAGAAATATCATATACCTGAGATCCAAGAATTGCCTGAAACCCATTCGGGTAAATGGATGAAACCACATTAGACTTTTCACTGGGAAGTCTTCTGAAACCAAACCCTTCTCCTTCTTTAATACTGAAACCTCCGAAAGAATAGAGTTTAAAATTATCATTAAAAGGATATTCTGAATTGAAAAAAAGCTGTCCCTGCCTGATCTGGGCATCTCCGATCTGAAAATTAAAATCGTCACGCGTTAATCCTCTTTTTTCAATTTCTGCATCATCCGCAGCCCTGGCAGCTTTTACGGCTTCAGAGTCACCTGCAAATTCATAAGCGAAATTATCTCCGAAAATATCCAGATCGTGATTTTGCGTTCTTGTGGTTTTTCCTCTGTGGCTTAATTGCAGGGAAAGATTAATATAACCTTCTTTCTTTCCTAATGAGGTTCCATAGTTAACTCCTGCCTGGTAAGTATCTCCATCATTTCTTCCGGTTAATCCGTAGGTAAGACTTGCCGAAGCTCCTGCATTTTTCTTAAGAATAATATTGATGACTCCCGCAATAGCATCAGAGCCATATTGTGCGGCGGCTCCGTCTCTCAGGACTTCAATCCGGTCAATAGCAATAACCGGAATAGCGCTCAAATCTGTTCCTACAGAGCCATTTCCGACGGTATTCTGATAATTCACCAAAGAAGTAGTATGTCTTCTTTTTCCGTTAAGCAATACTAAAACCTGATCAGGACCCATCCCTCTTAAAGTAACAGGGTCAATATGTTCGGTACCATCAGAAGCAGACTGTCTCACTGCATTAAATGAAGGGATCACATAATTCAGGAGATCCTGGGCGGTCATTTGCGGAGAACTTCTCTGGATCTTGTCGATATTGATAACATCTACAGGAACCGGCGTTTCCAGCTTTGTTCTTTTAACATTTCGGTTTCCGACGATGATGATATCTTCGATCTGTTTTCCTTTTTCCTCACTTTCCTGAGCAGCTACGAGAATTGCTCCAAGCAATAGTACAGCTGTGATTAATTTTTTCATGTTATTCCTGCCAATTAATAATACGGACCTGACGGATCTTTCCGCAGATACACAAGACTTCAAGAAATGGAATTCATATAGAGTATTGACTTCACTTATCTCCCCCAAAGGGTTGGAATTAGCACCTTTACACTCTGGAACCGTGCAGGTTGCTAAGGTTTCACCGGGCCAAATCCCTCCACCTTTCTTGATAAATCTACTGCAAAAGTAGACTATTTTTCTGAACTTACAAAAAAAGGCAAATCTGCTGATCTGCAAATTTGCCTTTATTATTATTCTATGTTTTAGCTTATTGAATCATCATCTTTTGAATGGCTATTCCTGTATCTGATTTCAGCTGTACAAGATACGTTCCTGCCGGATAATTAACCTTCATATTATAAGCTCCATTCTCTTTATCCAGTTTGTAAGTATCCAGTTTTTTACCCGTCATATCAAAAATTGAAATCTCTCCGTTTTTTGCTTTACTGAAAATGAGTTTAGCGATTCCGTTCCGAACCGGATTATCTGCAATCTGAAGGGATAGCTTGTTGACTGCATTGGTATCTACAGTTGACAAAGCGCCCGCATAATTTCCAAAGATTCTGAATTCTCCAGGTTGTAAAGTGATTGGAGCTGTTGTGGAGGCTACATTTGAAATACTGTTGTCCATCAGATTCTGCCATTGACCTGTGTAAGGAAAATAAGGCACGACATTCTGTGCGGAAGTAGTATAATTAGCCAATACAACAACATTCTTTATTCCTGTTGTAATAGCTGCATCATATACATAAATTCTTGTAATGAGACCATTAGGATCATTCGTAAGGTTATTGGATTCTATACTGTAGGTTTTAGATTTAAAAACCGGATAGGTATTTCTGATATTGATGATTTTAGCCCATGTATCATAAACAGCCTTTCTGTTCGCATTGGTATCATATCCTAAAGTGAATGCCACAGGTTTTTCATCGGTTCTGCATCCGTTGTCTATGGTACCGTTTGCACATCTGTTGATGCTGAATTCATA
The DNA here is from genome assembly GCF_003201365.1 of Chryseobacterium sp. CBTAP 102. NCBI lineage: Bacteria > Pseudomonadati > Bacteroidota > Flavobacteriia > Flavobacteriales > Weeksellaceae > Chryseobacterium > Chryseobacterium sp. CBTAP 102. The sequence goes on along the minus strand of NZ_QICX01000009.1, from coordinate 13,011 downwards.
TCCTAATTCTCCAAACTGCCAGATCATTTTCGGACCTGGAATAGTAAAGAAAGTTGCCCCGAAGGTTTTCATTCTTTCAAGAGCGGTATTCAGGTCTTTCACATTGTAACTTCCGTTTATAGCACCATAGGCAAGATTTTTAAACATCAGTCTCTCTTCATCATGGCTTTCTCCATAACCTACAGCACTCATATTGGTGAAGCCGTGAAGACTGTGATTCATACGGTCGTAGTTGCTGTTTTCCTTATATCCCATCGTATTCTGATTGTAAGGATCTGTCTGCTTATTCCAAAGCATAACACCTTTTCCTTCTGCTATTCTGTAGTTGGCCCATTGCTGTTCTTCCGCATCTGTTCCCAAATGTTCAAAGATCATATAAGAGTTGGGATCAATAGCCCATTGCCTGTCTGCGTAATGCTTCATAATATCCACTCTGTCCTGCTGATAGGCATTGGTACAGGCTTCATCATTTTCGGAACAGCTTTGTGTAAATCCTTTTGTCAAATCCCAGCGGAATCCGTCTATGTGATATTCAGTCAGCCATTGCTCAAGACATCTCTCAACGTAATATTGCGTTGAAAGGCTTGTATGGTTAAAATCATTAAATACGTTGTATGAATGTTTCGGAACCTGATTGAAGTAAGGATTGTTGGCCGCAACATCTCCATAGCCATCGCCATCCGGATCTACATTCCAGAGTCTTACCAGAGGAGAACGTCCTGTAGCGTGATTAAATGCTACATCCAGAATGACTGCAATTCCGTTCTGATGGCATAGATCTACAAATTCTTTGAATTTTTCGGGAGTTCCATACGCTTTGTCCAATGCATAATGGAAGGAAGTATTGTATCCCCATGAAAGATTTCCATCAAATTCCATGATGGGCATTAATTCTATGGCATTAATTTTTAAGTTTTTTAAATAAGCAATTTTATCGATCAATGACTGCCAGTTCTTTTCCTGTGTAAAGTCTCTCAATAGTAATTCATAGACTACAAGATCCTGTTTCGCAGGTCTTTGAAAATTGGTAACCTGCCAGTTATAAGCGGTCTGACCTGTTTTAAATGTTGACACTTCAAAGCCCTGTCCGGCAGGAAATGCAGGCAAGTTTGGATAGGTAGAAGCCGAAATCCATGGATCATCATAGGAAGATAAGATTTGCGGCGAATAGGGGTCTGCTACTTTTCTTAAATCATTGGTTCTGTATTGGAAAGTATTGAGCTGCTGAGGGGTAATTCCATTGAGCTCAATCCAGTACAGATCAGGATTTGTGGTATCTTTATTCATCAGATATGTATCATTCACCGTCCAGTTATTGAAACTTCCTATAACATGTACAAAACTTTTCCCCGGAGCATATAAAGCCAATCCCACCCTGGTAGGATCTGCCGGATCATAATTAATTCCCTGCCTTATCCAGTTTGGTATTGACTGGGACACTACATTTCTTGGAACCTGCACAATGAATGCCGCAGCCTTGGAATTGGTTCCCTGTGTTGCCACAAGTTCCATACTGGCATCCTGAGTAACTGTATAACTGTAAGAATAAGATTGTGAAGGAGTTGTTGTAGAATTGATAACAGTTCCGTTTGCTTTTAACTGAAATGTTGCATTGGTACTGGTTGTAGCAGTAATAGTAATGGAATTTCCTACAGGAACTGAAGTGAGGCTGTTCACTAATGGATTTGTAAGCGTTAAGCTTAAAGTACCTACGTTTACAAAAATATCAGGTAAAGTCTGGTGTGATCCCGTCTTATCTTTTAATAAAAAACCAAACCTTCCGATCCCTGTTCTTCCAAAGAAAGCTGTGGGAGTAAAAGTAAGTGAATAACTGTCTGTTACCGCATTATAATTCAGCTTATTCAGGTCATTGGAATTGTTCCAGCTTCCATTGGTAGGACAATCCTGACTATTCTGATAATTGGTATCAAACGACCATGTCCAGATGTAAATGGCATTATTGGAAACTCCCCATGCAGATTCGTCAATCTGATCTCCCGGAACCGTAAGCGTAACAGCATCAGATTCATTGAATGGATTGGGAGAAATCGTATAATTGATCTGCCCGAAAACACTCAATGTAATCAGCAGAAAAACAACAGAATAAAACTTTTTCATTTATTATTTTTTATCGAATATAGTATAAATTTTTCTTCATAACGAGTATTTTCATCGCTGTACATCAAATATTTCATTTACAGAAGAAAAAAAACTTTACGCGGCCCTTCAAAAACAAATTCGAATATCTCCGGAAAGTCTGAGAAATAATAAATAGAAAAACCGCTTAATTGCTTAAGCGGTTTATATATGTTGTTTTGCTTTGATATTACTTTTTCAGAATTCAGGTGAAAAAGCAATGACAATCAATTAATGATGATGTCCGTGATCGTGAAGGAAAGGTCCGTTTCCTTTAGGCTCGCTATAGATAACTTCTACACCTTCCTGCTCAGAAATAAGCTTTCTTCTGATATCTTCAGGGTCGAAAGGCTTTACTTTTCCGAAATACTCTTTCAAACCTTCAGTTAGCCACATTGGGATTACTAATCCGAAGAACATGAAAATACACCAGAATCCTACTAAGAACATAGTAATGAAGAATATAGTCCAAAGGAACTGGTAGAACGGCCAAAATGCTGATAATATCGTTATCATTCTCTTAAAGATTTTAGGCAAAAATAGAACTTTTTTCCTTTTTACACAAAAGATCAGCGTTCTATTTTGTTATTTATTTTAATTTTAAACTAATTAGTGGGCAAGATCTGCGAAGAAATCGTTGCCTTTATCATCGGTAATGATGAATGCAGGGAAGTCTTTTACTTCAATTTTTCTTACGGCTTCCATTCCTAATTCAGGGAAGTCTACAACATCTACAGATACAATATTGTCTTTGGCAAGGATGGCGGCCGGCCCTCCGATAGATCCAAGATAGAAACCTCCGTATTTTCCGCAGGCATTGGTAACATCTTTACTTCTGTTTCCTTTTGCCAGCATGATCATACTTCCGCCATGGCTTTGGAATTCGTCTACGTAAACATCCATTCTTCCGGCAGTAGTAGGTCCGAAACTTCCTGAAGCCATTCCTTCCGGAGTTTTTGCAGGCCCTGCGTAATAAATTGGGTGGTTTTTGAAATATTCCGGCATTGGTTTCCCGCTGTCGATAATTTCTTTAATTTTTGCGTGAGCGATATCTCTTGCTACGATTAATGTTCCGTTCAGTTTTAATCTGGTTTTGATCGGATATTTGGAAAGTTCAGCAAGAATTTCCGGCATTGGCTTGTTAAGGTTAATTTCAACAGCTTCTTCCAGGTGTGGAGGAGTATCAGGTAAGAATCTTTTCGGATTCTGTTCCAATTGCTCAAGGAAAATCCCTTCTTTTGTGATTTTCCCTTTGATATTTCTGTCTGCAGAACAAGAAACTCCCATTCCTACAGGACAGGATGCTGCGTGTCTTGGAAGTCTGATTACTCTTACGTCATGCGTAAGATATTTTCCTCCAAACTGTGCTCCGATGGCACTTTCCTGGCAGATTTTCTGAACTTTTGCTTCCCATTCAAGGTCTCTGAAAGCCTGTCCGGCTTCATTTCCTTCTGTAGGAAGATTGTCATAATATTTTGCTGACGCTTTTTTAACAGCTGCAAGATTGGCTTCTGCTGAAGTTCCTCCGATTACCAATGCTAAGTGATAAGGCGGGCATGCAGCCGTACCAAGGTCTGAAATCTTTTCTTTGATGAATTCTTCAAGAGATTTTTCGTTCAGTAAAGATTTTGTCTTTTGATACAAGAATGTTTTGTTGGCAGAACCTCCACCTTTTGTTAAGAATAAAAATTCGTAGTAATCTCCTTTTTTAGCATAGATATCAATCTGTGCAGGAAGGTTAGATCCTGAATTTTTTTCATCAAACATCGTCAAAGGAACCACCTGGGAATATCTTAGGTTTCTTTTCTGATAGGTATTGAAGATTCCTTTGCTCAGGTATTCACCATCATCTACTCCTGTGTAAACATTTTCTCCTTTTTTCCCCATTACAATTGCTGTACCTGTATCCTGACATGAAGGAAGAGCTCCCTCTACAGCTACTGCAGCATTCTGCAAAAGGTTATAGGCAACAAATCTATCATTATCGGTAGCCTCAGGATCATCAATGATTCTTCTAAGGCTTTCCAGGTGTGAAGAACGAAGCATGAAAGAAACATCTGCCATTGCTTCTTCAGCCAATAACTCCAGTCCTTTCGGATCAATTGTCAAAATTTCTCTGTCACCCAGTTTATCCACCTTTACATAGTCTGATGTAAGTTTTTTGTACACCGTATCATCTTTCTGAATAGGATACGGATCCTGATATCTAAAATCCATTCAATTTTTTTGTTTGTGCAAAATTAAGAATTATACTACTAAGAATCATTTTAGATTAGAACTTCTTTATTGCTGTTTTAATATCTTTAATATAGTCAGGCTTTAAATTGTACGACATTCCAAAGATACTTTCAGAGTAGATAATTTTTCCTGTTTTTGCTTCTACTATATTTAAAAATTTCCCGTTATTCATTCTCACATAACGGAAATAATAAATATCTTCATTATTCAAAATCTTTTCACTCAATGCATTGTCATCTATGTATTCATATTTAAATTCATATTTTGAAAATAAATCTGCCTTATCCTCTTCGCTCCGCTCCTTATCCTCAAGTTTATATAGATTGGGATTAAATTTGATTCCAATATAATTGGGCACATATAAAGTTGCTGTTTGAAGTTTTTTTAATTCAGGAGTTTTAAAAACATCGTACACACTACTCGCCGCTTTATCACTGATCCCTTTTTGAACAGATTGAAAATAATTTTTCAAAAACCCTGGTTTAAAATTAAAAAATATGTCTTCAGACTGTGCCAATTTAGAGGTTTCTTTAATTGAATTAGCGTATGATGACTGTACTAATTCCCCTTTTTGAAACAAATAAAATCCCCCTACATACTGTCTATACTTTTCAAATAAATCATAGTCCTCCTTCTTTTTGCTTTTGCTTAAAAATTTCTCAATTTCTTTCGTTTTTTCTTTCATATCGAATGTAAAAAAAGAAAAATAAGTATAGATAGATGTTGAGATATTTTTCTCCACTATCTTCCCATCCACCGTTGCAAATGAGTATTTATCACTCATGAAATCGGTAAGATCAGCTTCTCCGTAGAGAAATACTTTGTAAGGTGTGATCGTCCAGGTATCTTTTAAAATCTTTTCATAAACAGATTTATCATAAACAGGGGGGAAAACAAAAATCGTTTCAGAATTCAGGAATTGTGTAAAGTTTTTAGTTTCTACTTTACCCTTGTGATCTGTTACAGAGCTTCCTATTGCGACTTGCGCATTAAAAAAGATTGAGTAAACTAAAAATAGTAAACAAAGAAAATTTTTCATGTTATATAGTTTTTATTATGAAGTACCTCCATACTATTCCCTGCAAAAAATTTAGGATTTAAAATTTCTTACCTTTTGGGAAAATCCAAAAATACAATAAAAAACCATTATGAATACAGATATATTACCCATTTTAAGAACATGAGTAATATCAGTCTTCATTATTAATATTTATAATGGTTATAAATTGCATGATCCTGAGTTTATAAGTATCTTTATAGAAGCCAAATAAAATCAAACCGTTTTTTATTTCATTAAAGATTAATAATGTCAACAATTTTTAAGGCTTTAAAAATACAAGATCATACAAATTTCAACCACTATGAATTACAGAATAGAAAAAGACACCATGGGAGAAGTGCAGGTACCTGCAGATAAACTTTGGGGAGCACAGACGGAACGTTCAAGAAACAATTTTAAAATAGGCCCTGAAGGTTCAATGCCGCACGAAATCATTGAAGCATTTGCTTATCTGAAGAAGGCCGCAGCTTATGCCAACACGGATCTGGGAGTGCTTCCTGTGGAAAAAAGAGATATGATCGCGAAAGTATGTGATGAAATTCTGGAAGGAAAGCTTAATGACCAGTTTCCTTTGGTGATCTGGCAGACGGGCTCCGGAACACAGTCGAACATGAATGTAAATGAAGTGATTTCCAACAGAGCCCATGTCAATAATGGCGGAACATTAGGTGAAAAATCTGAAATTCATCCGAATGATGATGTGAATAAATCCCAGTCTTCGAACGATACTTATCCTACTGCCATGCATATTGCAGCGTATACAAAAGTAGTGGAAGTAACCATTCCGGCAGTGGAAAAATTAAAAAATACTTTGGCTGAGAAGTCAAAAGCATTCAAAGATGTTGTAAAGATCGGGAGAACCCATCTGATGGATGCTACTCCGCTTACTCTTGGACAGGAATTTTCGGGTTATGCAGCTCAACTGGAATTCGGGCTAAGAGCTTTAAAAAATACATTGCCTCATCTTTCTGAACTGGCTTTAGGAGGAACTGCTGTAGGAACAGGTTTGAATACTCCTAAAGGCTATGATGTAAAAGTAGCGGAATATATCGCTCAATTTACAAAACATCCTTTTGTTACTGCAGAAAATAAATTTGAAGCCCTTGCTGCACATGATGCCATTGTTGAATCTCACGGAGCGTTAAAGCAGCTGGCTGTTTCTTTATACAAAATTGCTCAGGATATAAGATTACTGGCATCAGGTCCACGTTCCGGAATCGGGGAAATTCATATTCCTGAAAATGAGCCGGGATCTTCCATTATGCCCGGAAAAGTAAATCCTACTCAGAATGAAGCAATGACGATGGTTTGTGCCCAGGTTTTAGGAAACGATACTACCATTTCATTTGCGGGGACTCAGGGAAACTATGAGCTGAATGTTTTCAAACCGGTGATGGCTTACAATTTCTTACAATCTGCCCAATTGATTGCTGATGCATGTATTTCTTTCAACGATCATTGTGCAGTAGGTATTGAACCGAATCATGAGAGAATTAAAGAACTGGTAGACAAATCTTTAATGCTTGTAACGGCTTTAAATACTCATATCGGATATGAAAATGCAGCTAAAATTGCAAAAACGGCCCATAAAAACGGGACAACATTAAAAGAAGAGGCTATTAATCTTGGTTTGTTAACTGCAGAACAGTTTGACGAATGGGTAAAACCTGAAGATATGGTAGGAAGCTTAAAATAATGATTCTATAACTGATACAATGCAAAAACTCCGGGAGCCTTTCCCGGAGTTTTTCATTTTGCTGTAAAAATCTATTTAATCTAATCCAATAGCCAGCCCGAATATCAGCGCTTTATCATTTTTGAAATAACTGTCTTTAAAGAAGTTGCTGAAATCTTTTTTCACAAACAGACTGAAGCTGTTGTATGAAAACGTAATCTGCGCTCCATAGACAAAAGGATTTACCTGATAATTTCCGCGGTCTCTTGTTTCGCCATCATTTCCTTTTACAATATTATTGGTGGACATTTTTACACCACCGTAAACATTCGCTCCCACCTTAAATCCGGTATAATAACTGCGGTATTGGATATCCATTCCGGCATTTTTAAGTTGAGAAAAATTATACTGCACTCCAAGAGGAACCATGATATATCCTGTTCTCAGCTTGCTTTTCTCAAGGTTTCCATTGTATTGTCCCAAAGCAACTCCCTGATCTGCACTTCTTGTAAACAACATATTATTATCTGCTCTTACCGTTCTCCATGAAAACCCTAATCCGGAAACAATGGCCCATGGGCTTGTTCTGCTGAGCTGGTAGTTCAGTTTCAGTCCAAATTCCAGATTATTGGCGTATCCTATATTTTTATCGAGTTCATTATCCGGAGAACTGTTTGTTAAAGTCATAATTCCGTAAGAGAAATATCCTGTAAAGCTTCTGCTGGGACGGAATTTTTTAAGCAATTTTTCTTTAAGCTCTTCTTTGGAAGTCACATCAGTGTTCAGGAGAGAATATCTTACCTGCTTCTGAATAACATCATCCAGATCGAATCCCAGCTCTTCAATTCTCTTATCCATTTTTTCGGAATAACGATCTGCGATCTTAGCTTTTTCTCTGTCAAAATCTGCTTTATCCAGGTTTTTCGCCCGTAGAACCAACAGTTCATCTTCCATCAGTTTTTTCTCTTCCTGAATAATGGTATTGATTTTTGCTGCATATTCTTCTACTTTTTCTTTTACAATGGGGCTTACCTCTGTATCTTTTTTAGAAGACAGATTAATATTGAAGGTCTTTTGTGCATAAAATGATGCTGAAAAAGAACATAGTAATCCCATTACGATTAATTTCTTGATCATAATATTAATTTTTAAATTTTTACGGATACATTATCTGGCATTCAGATCAATAGTAGTTGCCACATTACTTCCATCTTTTGTTTTTTCAATGACCTCTTTATGCTCTACTGAGAAAAGAAGCGTGGATGGGTCTACATATTTTTTCTTTTTAACCGGAGTTTTTAAAGAATCGGCCTTTGCCATAAGTTTAGGATTGGAAATCTGGGTGATATCCAATTTCTTCAAAGGAAGAGTTTCTTTAGGAATAGGTTGAGTCTGACCGATTGCCACCGGAGAAATCACTTCTTGTTTATCCTGGGAAAGTGTTTGTTTTCCTTCCTTTTTATTATTCTGAACTGCCAAAGGAACAATATTCTGAGCGGGAACTTTTATCATTTCTTCTGTTGTATTTTCTCCTGTTTCTTTTACAATTACCGGGCTGGTTTCTGAAGGTTGATTAAGAAAAAAAAGAGCGCTTCCCAAACTGAATGTCAAAATCAGACAAGCCGCTATTAAAAGCCAGTTCATTTTTGATCCGGAATGTGGATTATTGTTATTCTGAAGCTCAATTTCGGACCACAGATCCCTTGATGGAGTAATTTCTCTTTCCTCAATCTGCTTTTTGATCTGAAATTCAATAGTATCTTTAGACGTTTTCATTTTTCACTTTTTTTTGTTGTTGAAAATAGATCTTTCTTAATTTTTCTTTTGCTCTGAAGAGCTGTGTCTTGCTCACTGCAATTGAAATCTGCAAAGTATCCGCAATTTCCTGATGAGAATATCCTTCCAGCACATAGAGGTTAAAAACCATTCTGTAGGCATCAGGCAGCTGATCCAAAAGATCCTGCGCATTAAAATCACAATCAATCTCTGTATCATATACGTCTTCATGAAAAGACGGGTTGATCTCGTCCAGATAGAAAACTGTTTTATGACTTTTGATAAAGTTCAGGCATTCATTCACAACAATTTTTCTTGCCCAGCTATCGAGATTCGATTCTCCTCTGAAGCTTTCTATATGTTTAAAAATTTTACAGAATGCTTTTATGAGACAATCTTCCGCCTGATACAAATCGCTCACATAGCTTTTGCTTACACTCAGAAATTTCCTGACATTCTGTTCATAGAAAATCTTCTGTGCAGCCGGATCCTGTTTCTTCAGGAGGCTCAATAAATCATTCTTTTTATTACCGAACAAAAGTTTCATGCTTATATTGTTTCTATACTAAAGACAATCAAAACAAAAAAAGGTTACAAGTTTTGAAAAAAATTTTCGTTGAAGTATTTAATTAAAGAAAAAGCTGTCTTAGAATGAGACAGCCTTACATTTTATCCTGAAAATTCATCAAGCATATTTCTGGTAGGAACAAAGAAAAGCGTTCCTGTCACTGCTGTACTGAAATCTAAAATTCTGTCATAATTTCCCGGAGGATCACCAATAAACATATGGGTCAACATTTTTTTTGTTGTTGCAAATGTACTTGAATAGGCAATAAAATAGGTCCCGAACTCATTTGTAGAGGGATTTCCGAAAGGCATGTTATCTCTGACTATTTTCAGTTCTTCACCATTTTCACCCTCGATATTCGCCAATGCAATATGCGAATTTGATGGTTTTACAGCATCAGACATTTCAATATCATTTTCCTTTGATCTTCCGATTACCTTTTCCTGATCTTCTGTGGAAAGACTTTTCCAGGCATCCATCTTGTGAAGGTATTTCTGAACGAAAAGATAACTTCCTCCTTTATACTGGGGATCTTCATCTCCTATTTTTCCAAAATAATCACGGTCGTCTCCATGCGGATTTTCCGTTCCGTCTACAAAACCAAGAATGGAACGTGCATCCCAATATTTGAATCCGTGAACCTCCAGAATACTTTCTGCCACTGAGCTTAATAATTGGGAGATCTCAACAGCCATATCAAAAATCAGGCTTCTATTATCCGCTCTCAGGTGAAAATGAAGGTCTCCGGGAGTGGAAACAGCCGTATGTTTTATCCCTTTTATTTCTTCAAAATTCACTAATTCCTTTGGTGGAGGGGTTGGAAGTTCCAGTTTTTTCCATGCTTCTGCACCAATTCCCATGACACAGCTTGCCCTGCTGTCCGGAAAACGGTTAAACACTGAATTATTAAGATTTAAAACCAAAGCGCATAGTTCCTGAAAAACGCCTTTCAGCTGCGGGCTGTCATTAAGTTTCCAGACCATGAAAATGGTATTGCTGTTAGGATAATCTGTTACATTCTGTGATTCTATCGTATTCATACCTGTTTTTTTGTGGTATTAAATATCCGAAACTGCCACCTGATCTGCAAAATACTGTTCCAGATCTTTCAATGTTTCCGGATTGGTCTGAATATCTTTTACCAGAAGCCCTTTGTTCACCACCACGATTCTGTTGCAGACTTCTGTGGTATGGGAAAGATCATGGCTGGAAATAAGAAAAGTAACACCATCCTGTTTTGATAATTCCTTGATCAGGTTTTTAAGTTTGATCTGGGTAGACGGATCGAGGTTGGCAAAGGGTTCATCAAGAATAATAATCTCAGGATTTCCAATAATAGCTCCCACAATCCCTACTTTTTTCTGATTCCCTTTTGAAAGATCGCGGACATATTTCCCGGATTTCAGGATTTCACCATTGAAAAAATCATGGAAAGGCTTCAGGAATTCATCTACAGAAGACTTGTTCTGGCCTCTCAGCTCTCCGATGAAGTAAAAATATTCTTCCGGTGTAAGGTAACCAATGAGAAAGGTGTCGTCTACAAAGGCTGAGACTTTATTTTTCCAGGCTTCGGATTCATTGACTTTAATTCCATCAATGCTTACAAATCCTGTGGTAGCCTGAATCAGATCCAGCATGAGGCTGAAAAGCGTTGTTTTTCCTGCTCCGTTATTTCCTACGAGACCAAATGTTTCCCCATTGGGAATTTCAAGGTGTTCAATATTAAGAACGGTTGCTGTTCCGTATGTTTTGGATAAATTTTGTATGTTGATCATGGCTTAACTTATATTTTTAAATGCATCCAGTGTGCTGTATTTTTCTTTTTTGTAAAGTTTTACGATAATATCGAAGATTTTCTCTCTCAGGAAAAATCCTATAATCCCGATAATGGCAATACTGATTACTCCTCCGGTAATTCCCCACATATATTTTGTTAAGGCAAACACGCCCATCGGAAGAAGCATTTTAGGAATCAGCAGAAGCATGGCGATCATATTGAAGCTTCCTTTCTGTCCCAATCTTTTTTCTTTTGTATTAAGATCAATCTGAGTTTTATTGAAGGCTCCGGACCACAAGGTAAATTGAGAATTCACCCCTATATTGTATAATCCTGCGGCAAAAAATGTAACGTAGACTTCCCACCCAAAATAGGCATAACAAACAGCTATAATCACAGAAGCTCCTGTTACAATATTCATCAGCCACCATTTTGCTTTCAAATATTCTTTGTAGGGAACATTCAGAGTCATCATCAACGGATAATAGGAACTGTCAAAAGCAGGAACTCTCTGGCCAAACAGAAACTGAAAGCCTCCTGTTACAAAAAGCCCCATAAACATCATCATTGCCGGTGTTTTGTACATTGAAGAAGTAAACATCAGCAATCCGTAGAACAGAAACATAAAGCTGCCCAGCAAAATTCCTTTGGGTACTTTATTTCGTCTCAACATTTTAATATCATTATTGATGAATGTCCCGATAACGCCGTATTTATTCAGGAAGGCAATGTTTTCTGTTTTCCCGACTGTTTTCTTCGCTTCAAGCCCCTGATCCAGATAAAACTCATTACGAAGGTAACGGAAACAGATCCACCATAGTATCACGAACAAAACAACAGGGATCAGTACAAAGTATGGCTTTTCATAGAAACTAAAGAAAACCGACTCAGAATATGATAAAACCGGAACGATATTGTAATATGCCAAAGCTCCTATGCCAAGAAAACATACTCCTATCATCACTGCCAGGGTTTCTTTACCGTTGAAAATAATGTTGATAAAATTATTCAGGTATAACAATGAAATCACCCCTGTAAGCCATAATAACACTCCCAAAATACTATATCCATTGAACACAGCAATCAGTGAAAATGTAATAAAGAATAACGAACTCAGCCAGCTGAATGCGGAAAGAAAGGTCTTGGCCAGCATATAATTGACCAAGGTATTCTTCCGGATATTCATCGTTAGGAATGGTTTAATGTTCTGTGTGGGAATTTCCTGCCAGAGATATTTAAGGACAAGGTCAACAATCCAGGCGGCGATCATGAATTTTGAAACTACTTGTAAAGGATTTTGACGCATTTCCTCCTGAATGTAGAAAAAGGCAATAAACGCTCCGCCCACAAGACATCCTATAAAGTAGAGAATTCCTATGAAACGGAGAATCTTCATGGTCAGATTGATCCCTAAAGATGTACCACGAAAAAAGCTTTTGATTTCAAGCCTAAGGAACTTTAGAAACATATGTTAGTTTTTTTACATTAGTCAATATAATGTAGAATATGTTACAGATTTAATCGGAAGCAAAATAAATTTTCATAAAAGACGACACTATCCCACAAAGTGTGTAAGTTAAAAAGTCAGGGCTTGGATTTTATAATCTGAGCCTTTCTTCAAAAATAAGCATAAACTGGTTAAGAACAATACCCCAATTTTGAATTGGCATTGTCCATTTTTTAGTAGCTTCTTTTAAAGCGAGATACACTGATTTCATGACGGCATCATCTGTAGGAAAAGACATTTTGTTTTTGGTGTATTTTCTGATTTTTCCGTTGAG